>CAZGIX010000166.1:0-10768 GCA_964525785.1 uncultured Anaerolineaceae bacterium | reverse complement strand
TGTTATTGTAATGAAATGGAGGCGTGCGCGGTGCTCAGCTGCGCACAACCTCATAGCGCACCCAGATAGCCTGCTCGCCGACTTTTTCGCAGTGCTTCAGCCGCAGCTCGAATGCGCCAGCCGGAGCGTATCCTTCAGGCCATTGTACGAATGGAACCGTCCCCTGGTCACCAACGATTGCAGGATGCAGCAGCAGGCTGATCTCGTCCACCAGACCTGCCTGGAGCAATAACCCGTTCAAAATGCCGCCGCTGTCTACCCGGACGACTTTCACCCCAAAGCGCGTATTCAGCTCTTCGAGGGCTGCCTGCAGGTCAACGTGCTCTTCGCCCGTAATAAGGTGGTGGATTGATTGCATCCTGAGACCTTCCAGATAGGTCTCCGGCGTCGAACGCGAGCACAGCACCACCACGTCGCGCCAGTAGGGCTGGATGCGCAAATAAGACCAGCTGCGTATCATCCCACGGCTGTCAGGCACGACCAGGAGCGGTAGGGAGGGATCTTTCTCCGGAACAGTGAGCGGTTCATCGCCTTCGGCTGGCATTTGTTCACCAGCAGCCAGGATTGTCTGGCTGCCGACCAGGGTGGCATCCTCTTTCCACTCGGCGACCAGACCATAGTACAGGCCGAGATCCGCGTTGAACCCGGTCAGACGCCCATCCAGGCTGGCGGCATTATAGATGACGATATATGGTTTCATAAGCGATTCTCCCTTCGTATAAATGTATGCCAAATTGTAATCTGATCTCGAAGGAAATATATATTCTCCGGGCAAACCGGGGATATCTGCTGGTATTTTTGGGGAGATACCCTTTATAATGACGATTGTCATTTTTGGGATTGGTCTCGAGCAGGGGAATGCTCGAGCAATGGGGTGGGAGCTGGCGATTATTGTTGGAGGCATGCATGGAGACACTGATCAAGGTAGTAATTGCAGATGACCATTTAATTGTGCGTAAAGGGATATGTGCCTTGTTGGTCACCGAGCCAGATATCCAGGTCGTCGGCGAGGCGAGCGATGGTGAGCAGGCAGTCGCTCAAGTCCGGGCGCTCAAGCCGGATATTGTCCTTATGGACCTGGTCATGCCGGAGATGGACGGTATTGAAGCCACGCGGCAGATCACTGCTCAACAGCCCGGCACGCGTGTCCTTGTGCTGACCAGCTTTGCAGGCGACGATAAAGTCTTCCCGGCGATCAAGGCTGGGGCGTTGGGCTACCTGTTAAAGGACTCCGGGCCGGAAGATTTGGTGCGCGCCATCCACCAGGTGCACAAGGGTGAGCCCTCACTGGAACCCGCCATTGCCCGCAAGCTGCTGCAGGAGATCTCCCACCCACCAAAATCCGAGCTGACCATTGATCCGCTTACCGATCGTGAGATGGAGGTAATACGCCTGGTCGCACGCGGCTGCTCCAACCGCGAGATCGCTGACCAGCTTGTTGTAAGCGAGCTGACCATCCGTACACACGTCAGCAACATCCTGAGCAAGCTGCACCTGGCCAGCCGCACCCAGGCGGCGCTGTATGCCTTGAAGGAAGGCCTGGCCTCACTGGATGATCTTCCAGCTGCTGAGGATCCCTTTTAGCATGCTATTTCGGGTATAACAGCCCCAGGGTAGATAATATTGGCCATGTCCATCTGGTTTACCCAAATCACCGCTGAAAAACTCAATGCATATGCTGCCAGCAGCATGCCGGGATACCTGGGTATCGAATTTACCGAGATCGGCAGAGACTACCTGCGGGCGCGCATGCCGGTGGACCAGCGCACCATTCAGCCGACCGGCATCCTGCACGGAGGGGCTTCGGTCGTCTTGGCGGAAACGTTAGGCAGCGTGGGCGCCTTCTTGTGTATCGATCCTGCCCAAAAAACCTGCGTCGGCATTGAGATTAATGCTAATCATGTACGCCCGGTGCAGGAAGGGTATGTGATCGGAACTGCAAAGCCGGTTCACCTGGGAACCAGCACACAAATTTGGGAGATTCGGATCGCCAACGAGCAGGATAAACTGGTGTGCATCTCCAGGCTTACTCTGGCAATACTGGATAAGGGCAAACTCGATGATACTCGAAGCTGAGGGGCAAGAGGGTCAGGCCCGGACAGACGAGATTTCTTCGATCAGGCAGTAGATCTCCAAAGGTACGCCTTTAGAGGGATCGCGTTCCAGGCTGATCGCTCCCTGGTCGCAGTGTGACAGGCAAACCCCGCATCCCATACACACCTCGCTATCCACCTGAGCGTAACCATTAACTTGAATCGCACCGAACTGGCAGCTCTCAGCGCAGGTACCGCAGCCTATGCACAGAGATTCATCGATGTGGGACAGGTAGCCTGAGGAGGCCAGCATGGGTGTACCGCGCCGCTGAGCCTGCATGGCTCCACAGCAGCAAGCGCAGCAGTTGCATATGGCATAAAAGCGCCCCAGCATCGCGTCTTTGAAAAAGGCGTGATGGACATGGCCTCTTTCATCTTCGGCTTTAAGGATGCCGGCAGCCTCCTGGGACGTGATCCAGCGCGAGTGCTGCGGTTGGTGCTCGGCGACGAAGCTGGCAAAAGGCTCCCCAATAATCAGGCAAACATCCAACGGCAGGCAGGGATTCGCACGGCTTGTCCGGCAGGGACAATCCAGGGCGATGATATGGTCGGGATTTTGCAGAATGATATCTCGGGCGCGTATATAGGGTATGATCTGCTCCAGATTTGGCAGCCGTACCGGCTCATTGACAGAGACGAGCTGAGTGGCGGCGCTGAGTAGGACTACCTTGCCGTGGTATCCATCTGCGGCCGTGCCCGAGGCAAGGTTGGCCCCGTGGGGCCGGGGGACGCCGTTTAAAGAGGTATTAGCGGCTGGACGAGAAAAGGGGCGCAGGATAACCGACTGCAGCGCTCGAAATGCCTTTACCAGGCGATGCTCGCCGGTGCCGATCTCGATATACAGGTAAGGCCAACGTGCATAGATATATCCGTGCAGCCGGTCGAAAAACGAATAGCCGGGTGTGTGCCGCCCGGCCTCGATAAACGTCCTGGTGGAGGGCAGGACAGGCCAGTGTGAATTTGGTGAGCCGTTCTTCTGATCCATTTTTAACCTCATTGCGGACCCAATAACAATACCTGATTTTTTCTGGTCCCTTTCTCTTATACTGACGTTATACAGGAAATGATCTGACCGAACAAGTGACATTTGTGCCTGCCGGTTGTCATGTTTTTGGGACTTCCGCAATCCGAAGGTGGATTGGAAAGGGGGTTTACTTCTTCGTTTTTAGGATGACAGCCACAGCAGGTCGGGTTATACTGATAGGAACGATCACTGGACCGGGAGAGCTGCCAATGAAGAAGGTATTGGCTTTTGTGCTGGGGGGAGGAGGGGCGCGCGGCGCGCTGCAGGTTGGTGCCATGCGTGCCCTATTAGAGGCCGGGATAAAGCCTGATATGCTGGTGGGAACCTCTATCGGGGCAGTCAATGCGACCTACCTGGCGCTGCACGGCGTTTCTATTCAGACGCTGGATAGTCTGGTCGAGGCCTGGCACGACGCTGCCCGGTCGAACTTATTGCCCTCCAATTACTTATGGCTGAGTGTGCGGGCTCTCTTTAACCGGCCGTTGGAATACCCAATGCACCGCATGCGGGATTTCTTTATCTCTCATGGTATTCACCCGGAAATGCACTTCGCAGATATCGATCGTGTGCGCTTGATCAACGTGGCCGCGGATCTAAACAAAAGTAGTCCCTTGCTGTATGGCCTGGATCCCGAGGATAACATCCTGGAAAGCCTGCTGGCGTCAACAGCGCTGCCCCCCTGGGTGAGCCCGATGCGCAGGCAAGAGCGGATGCTTATCGACGGCGGCGCGGTGAGCAATCTGCCCATCGAGCCGGCCATTGTTGCCGGTGCAACTGAGATCGTTGCATTGAACCTGATGGACTTCCGGGATGTGATGGTGGATATACAGAACTTTGGTACTTTCCTGGGTAAACTGCTCAGCCTGGTCCAGCGGCGCCAGGTGGACATGGAATTGGCTCTGGCGGAAGCGCGCCGGGTGAAGGTACATCACCTGCATCTGGAGAGCGAGGCACACGTGCCGATGTGGTGCTTCGACCAAACCGAAGAGCTGATCCGCCAGGGCTACCAATTTGCCCGGGAGCAGCTGACCGATGGCGGTCTGCATGCGCTCCTCGAGCAGCCTGGATGGTTGGAGCGCCTGAAAGTGAGACTGGGCCGGTAATTCTTGCCCTGGTAAAATAAAGTTGATTGAAGAATAAACGCTGGACTGCCAATATGCTCGTGCTTGCCTGGCTGCTGCCTGTGTTGGCATGCAACTACCCTGGCCTGAAGCGACCGTCTGACGGCCTGCCGGCAAGCGATCTGCGACAGACCCTGCAGGTTCAAGGCTCCGGTACGCCGGCAACTTCCACGAAAGCACCGGATGGATCGGCTGATCCAGTCCCGTCCGATCCATCGGGCGCGACTGCTACGCCGATTCCTATTCCTCAAATCCCGATTCTCACTCCTGAAGCAACGCCGGGTTTCTACCAATACGTTGTCCAATCTGGCGACACACTGGCAGGGGTGGCGCTGCGCTTTGGAGTACAGCCGGAGCAGATTTCAGCTCCCGATGAGATCCACTCCAGTGGGCTTCTACCAATGGGCTATGTATTGGCCATCCCGTGGGAACCGGGAGAATGGCTGCCGGTCGAATCGGTTCTCCCCGACAGCGAGGTCGTTTATTCCCCTACCACCGTGGGCTTCGATCTCTACGACTATATTCAGTCCAGCCAGGGATACCTGGCTACGTATACCGAGATGGTGGATGGAGAATCGGTATCCGGAATCGAAATCATCCAACAAATTTCCACAGAGGCTTCGGTCAATCCGAGGCTGCTGCTTGCCTTTCTGGAGTTTCGCTCCGGGTGGGTGCTTGGACAGCCGCAGGAACCAGAAAAAGAACAGTACCCGATAGGATTTTATGTTCCCGGGCGGCAGGGTTTGAATGAAGAGCTGCGCATGACTGCGACACAGCTCAACCTGGGCTACTATGGTTGGCGGCATGGTACTCTGCACGCGGTTAAATTCTCGGATGATCGCACTGCGCCTCTACACCCGGCCCTCAATCCTGGTAGCGCGGCACTGCAGCACCTGTTCTCTAAGTTTTACCGCCGAGATGACTGGCAGCAGGCGCTGTATGGACCAGATGGTATTGCCGCTCGCTACCGGCAGATGTTTGGAGAACCCTGGCAGGCATCCAGTGGGGTTATTTTCCCGGATGGGCTCCTCCAACCCGCCTTAGAACTGCCCTTTCTGCCAGGCGAGAGCTGGAGCCTTACTGCTGGGCCTCACCAGGCCTGGGACAGCGGCAGCCCGCGGGCGGCGATAGATTTTTCGCCGGTCACCGATGAAACCAAATGCGCTGTATCCAGGGTCTGGGTGACTGCTCCTGCGCCTGGGATTGTGGCGCGCTCTGCAGATAACACGGTAATTCTGGATCTGGATGGAGATGGCGCCGAGCAGACCGGCTGGGCACTGATGTTTTATCATGTTGCTGACTATGAACGCGTATCGGAAGGCAGTCAGGTTGAACAGGACAGCCGCCTGGGGCACCCATCCTGCGAGGGTGGCAGATCGACCGGCAAGCACGTTCACTTTGCCCGGAAATATAACGGAGAATGGGTGGATGCAGATGGACCGCTGCCGTTTGTGCTTAGCGGCTGGCAGGTAGTGGCGGATCTGCGCAATTACTCTGGCTCGCTGGTGAAAGGGGAACAGGTGGTCTCTGCCAATTCGGGCGGAAGCCGGAAATCAGTCCTCCAGCGCTGATAACGGTCGATGTATTTCTCTGTGGTCTGTAGCAAGCGGATTTTTCCCTGCCTCTATGAAAGAAGGATTGGGTATAATGGTTTCAGGCTTATCGGCGAAGATAAGGGTAATCATCTACACCAATTGCGCGCAACGAAGTTGCACCGATCCATTGCAGTCTGACAACGATACGGTGCCAGGAGGTAAGTAATGGAAGATACCGGCCCTATTCGAGTCGTATTGGTGGACGATCACGCAATAGTCCGCAGCGGACTGAGCGCTTTCTTGATGGTCCACGACGATATGGAGTTAGTCGGCGAAGCCAGCAGCGGAGAAGATGCTGTCCTTCTATGCGAGCGGGTCTGCCCGGATGTGGTCCTCATGGATCTGGTTATGCCCGGGATGGGTGGGGCAAAAGCGACGCAAGCCATACGCCAGCGCTGCCCGTCGGTCCAGGTGATCGCGCTGACGAGCTTCAAGGAGCAGGAGCTGGTCCAGGGAGCGCTGCAAGCAGGGGCAATCGGTTATCTGCTCAAGAATGTCTCAGCGGAAGAACTTGCTGAGGCGATCCGTTCGGCTCATATTGGACGACCAACCCTGGCAGTTGAAGCCGCTCAGGTATTAATCCAAGCCAGCCGGAACCCGGCCGCCTCTACGGTTGATCTAACCGAACGCGAACGTGAGGTGCTCGGGCTGCTGGTAAACGGCCTGAACAACAACCAGATTGCAGACCGGCTGGTGGTCAGCCGCTCGACAGTCAAGTTCCACGTCAGCAGCATCCTGGCAAAGCTGGGCGTATCCAGTCGTACGGAAGCCGTCGCCCTGGCACTGAAGAATCACCTGGTCAGTTGACCAGGGTAAACACTGTCCATCGGAATAGTGGCAAATCTCTCCTGGTGCACGATGCACCAGGAGAGATTTGATTTTATACTTCCAATCACACTATGAGAGTAATAATTGCAGATGACCAGGCCGGAGTACGCTCGGCTTTGCGCTTCTTGCTGGAGCAGCAAGCCAAGGGTTGCGTAATATCCGAGTCTTCAAATACTGAAAACCTGATTTCACAGCTGATCGCTGGTTGTCCAGATATTATTCTGCTGGACGCTGAGCTTGAGGGGATTGTCAAAGGTAATGGCGATGCCAAGAATAGTTCATTCGAATCGCTAGTATCAACTTTACGGGAGCAATGTCCAGGTGTGAGAGTGATTGCTTTAAGCAGCCGCCCCGATCTGCGCGTTTCTACGCTTTGCTGCGGAGCAGATGCGTTTGTTTGTAAGGCAGACCCACCCGAGGAACTGCTGAAGGTGCTCCAGAACCTTTGCTCCGATGATCAGCCATCAGAATGCTGATTAACGTCTAAAACGATATTCCCGTGCTATCGATAGTAAAATTCGATACTGCAGTTTAGATATAGATTGCCTGCACGAAACTTCATTCTGGTCTATAATACTCCAGATTAGGAGGAATTAATTATGAAGACCAAGGGTGAAGCGATGAGATTGTCACGCCGGAGCTTCTTGCGGCTTGCCGGGATTTCGGCAGCCGGAACAGTGCTGAACGCCTGCACCAGCAAAGCCATGCTGGCAACACCAACTGTGCAACAAACCACCCAGCTCGTCTACCAGGATTGGAGCACCGAATGGTTTCCACCCATGGTTCAGGAGATGCTCGTGGATTTCCAGAAGGTGCAACCGGGGATTAATGTCTACTACGTGCCAGATCCGGCTGATGTAGAAGAGCAGCTGCTGATCGACATGCAATCTGGCACTGCGGCGGATGTATTCGCGGCATGCTGCTCCTATTTTCCGATTGTTGCTCAGGAAGGCCTCACCCTTGACCTGCGTCCGTTCGTGGAGCGCGATCTGGACGAAGAAACCATTAAGGATTGGGATCCGGCGCAGTATAAGGCGCTGTTCACTCAAGATGGTCGCCAGTACGGACTGCCCAAGTATCATGGCGCTTTGGCATTGTATTACAACAAAGATCTATTCGATAAGTATGGGGTTGATTACCCAGACGGTTCCTGGGACTATGACGATTACCTGCAGGCGATGATCATGCTGACTGATGATCGGGATGGAGACGGCGAGATAGATTTATGGGGCAGCATGGTTGATATCTCCTGGGAGCGCATCCAGGTACATGTCAACGGTTGGGGAGGCCATTTCACGGATCCCGATAATCCTTCCATCAGCCGGATGGCAGAACCAGAAGCGCTGGCAGCCATGGAATGGATCCGGGCACGCATGTGGGATGACCGTGTGATGGCGTCTCTCCTGGATGTGAATAACCTCGGCACGCGTGATGCGTTCGTTGACCAACGGACCGCCATGGTCGAGGATGGCTCCTGGGCGCTGAAAGATATACTGGCGGGCGCTAAATTTCGAGTAGGTGTGGCGCCCTTTCCTGCCGGTCCAGTCCGCAGGGTAACCCTAGCGACAACAGATGGCTTCGGGATCTTCATCGGAACTCGCGATCCGCAAGCGGCGTGGGAGCTGCTCAAATTCCTCATCAGTAAGGATTATGGTCGTGCCATGGCGCGCGCCAATTTTTTGCAGCCCGCACGCGCTTCGTTGGTTGATGATTGGGTTGGATATATCCGCGCCGAATTTCCTGAGGAGACTCAGGACATGGATATCGCTGCCTTCGCGGATGGGCATCTCAAAGGCTACTCGGTAACGAACGAGATTTTTCCGAATATGGTCGAAGCGAAACGGCTGGCTTATGCTGCCTGGGTCGAGATATTTACCCTGGGACAGGCACCGGTAGATATAATGAAGGCCGTCAGCCAGCAAATACAAGACGCACAGTAGCGGATGCAAATAATAGATGACCCAATCGAAACAACACCGGCGCACTCTAGCGCTTAAGATCATCGCCTGGTCGTTTATCCCAACGATTCTGATACTGACCGGCGTGGCCCTGCTGACCTTTTTTGCCTACCAGCAGGTCACCGAGGATCTGGTGATCGAGCGTGACCAACAGGTTACGCGCCTGTTCGCTGGTCAGATAGCCAATGAGCTGGAGAATTACACGCAGATCCTCACCGAAGTGGCCCGGTCAGTAGGCTCGCGTCGATCTACTCCGGAGCTTCAGGAGCAGGCACTGGTAAATGAAGCCAACCGTCTGGTGGTTTTCGACGGCGGCGTGGTCGTCCTGGACAATCATGGTATGGTCGTTGCTGCTCAAGAAGCGCGCCAGGATGCCCTGGGTAAGGATTGGTCCGATCGAGACTACTTCCGCCAGATCATTCGTTCTCAGCAGCCAGCTTATTCCGACATCCTGAAGGATGGGCTCCAGGGAGCCGATGTAATTGTTGCAGCTGCGCCAATTTACGGCGACCAGGGCGAATTCCTGGGTGTGCTGGTGGGCATGTTCCGCACCCGGGCGGCATCGATCAGTGCTTTTTATGGCGGTATCGTTAAACAGCGCATTGGCTCGAGCGGTAATTTCTACCTTGTAGATAGCTCTGGGCGGGTCATCTACCATCCAAATGCTGAGCGGATCGGAGATGATTTCTCCACCCAACCGGTCGTCCAGCGATTATTGGCTGGCGAGGCAGGCGCTCTGCGCACTCGCGATATCGAAGGGCGGGATATTGTCGCCGGATATGCGTCAATCCCTGGTATTTCCTGGGGGCTGGTGGCAGAGGAGCAGTGGGCGACGCTGGTGAGCAGTTATCCCGGATATGGCCAGTTCCTTTCTGTCCTCATCATCCTGGGCGTGCTTATCCCGGTTGGATTGGTAGCTGTAGGGGTGCGCCAGATCACGCGGCCAATTGGGGATTTGATCGATGCGGCTCAGCAGGTGGCTCAGGGGAATTTCGACCAGACGATTACTGCGGACAGCGGGGACGAGGTCGAAGAGCTGGCTGACCAGTTTAACTTGATGGCGCGGCAGCTGCAGGAGTCCTACACGCAGTTGGAGCAGCGGGTGATAGACCGCACCCGGGATCTGGAAGTCCTCTACCGGGCAGATGAGGAGCTGTACCGGCATCTGAACCTGACACAGGTATTGGAAGCGCTGGTCAGCGTTGCTGTGGATAATTTGCATGCTGATAAAAGCTCTATTCTGGTGTGGGAGCCGCAAATCTCCAAGCTGGTAGTGCACGCCTTCAAGGGATTCAGCTCGGAGACAGCCGGCAAAATGAGTTTCTCGACCGATGATGGTCTGGCGGGCAAGGTTATCCGCACCGGCGAACCGGCTATCATTGAAGACACCTGGAATGATCCTGATGTTTCCACCCGTATCACCGATCCGGAGGGGATTCGCTCGTTCATGCACGTTCCGATCAAAGTAAATGGGCGCATCTTCGGGATATTTAATGTTGCCTATATCAAGCCACGCGCCTTTGGAGAGTCTGAACAGCGCTTGTTCGTGGCATTAGCCCAGCGGGTATCTCTGGCAATTGAGAATGCCCAGCTCTACGAGCAGGCGCGGCTCGTTGCAGCTGTGGAAGAACGTCAGCGTCTGGCGAGAGAGCTGCACGATGCGGTCACGCAATCCCTGTTTTCTGCCAGCCTGATTGCGGAGGTGCTGACGCGCTTGTGGGACAAAAATCCGGAGGAAGGCCGGCGCAGGCTGGAGGAGCTACGCCAGCTGACGCGCGGCTCGCTGGCGGAGATGCGCACCTTGCTGCTGGAGCTCAGGCCAGCCGCTCTGATGGAAGCTGAAGTGCACGAGCTTTTCCACCATCTATGCGATGCCTTTTCGGGTCGGACGATGGTTTCTGTGAATTGCGATGTGAAGGTGGAATGCGACTTGCTTGCGGACGTAAAGGTGGCGCTTTACCGCATTGCACAGGAGGCGTTAAACAACATCGCCAAACATTCTCAGGCCAGCCAGGTAGAGATGTCGTTGATCTGCAAAGCGGGAGGGGCAGTAATGGAAATCCGCGATAACGGGCGGGGTTTCGAAATCGCCTCTGTGCCGGCTGACCATCTGGGGCTGAACATCATGCGCGAGCGAGCAGACAGCATC
>CAZGIX010000165.1:0-10833 GCA_964525785.1 uncultured Anaerolineaceae bacterium | reverse complement strand
ATACGGACCGCCGGAGGTTCTTCAGCTCAAAGAGGTGGAAAAACCTACTCCCAAGGACAATGAAGTACTGATAAAAATTCATGCAGCAGCAGTGACAGTTTCGGACTGTATAGTTCGAAGTGGTAAAGTAAATATCTTGCTATGGATCCCCATGCGCATATTTATTGGTTTCAGAAGACCAAGAAAACCTGTACTAGGGTTAGAGTTAGCCGGAGAAATTGATGCAATAGGCAAAGATGTAAAACGATTTAAAAAAGGTGACCAAATTTTTGCACTTACCGGCAAGCGTTTTGGTGCTTATGCCGAGTACGCTTGTCTGCCAGAAGACGGAGTGTGCATGCCACAAGACAGTATTATGGCATTAAAACCGTCCAATGTAACCTATGAGGAAGCCGCTGCTGTTCCTTCCCGAGGAACTTTAGCATTGTATTTTCTCAAGAAAGGAAATATCCTGAAAGGACAAAAAGTTCTCATCTATGGAGCTTCTGGAGGGGTAGGTACTTTTGCGGTACAGCTTGCCAGGTACTTTGGGGCGGAAGTTACCGGGGTATGCAGTACCACAAATTTAGAATTGGTAAAATCTCTGGGAGCCGATAAGGTAATTGATTACACAAAAGAGGATTTTACGAATAGAGGAGAATCTTATGATTTTATCTTTGATGCCGTTGGAAAAAGATATAGCTCAAAACTACAGTATAAAAAAGCGCTAACTCCGGCCGGGAAATACATATCAGTCGATGAGGGGACACCAAAGTTATATCTGGAAGATTTAATATTAATCAAGGAGTTGGTTGAAGCGGGAAAGATAAAACCGGTCATTGATAGATTCTATCCGTTGGAACAGATGGCCGAGGCGCACAGGTATGTCGAAAAAGGACACAAAAAGGGAAATGTCGTCATTACGGTGGAAGAAAATCGCAAAACCTGACAAGGCGCAGCTCCCGACTGCTATTCCGCTACGCTTCGCAGCGGCAGGTGAGCTTGGTCATTAGATCGCTCAATACATTTACAATCTGTGCTGCCCACGGTTGCGCGCTTCAAGCCAGGCAACATCTTCTTAAGAATGATGATCTCCATCAAAAAGCCTGTACTCGTCCAAATGAAGGACGGATACAGGCTTTTGTTCAAGTGTTATACCCACCGTGGGTAGGGGACCCACCCTCTCCGCTGAGCGTAAAGTCTTAAGGGCCTACCGGCTCTCGATCTGTTGAAAAACGGATGTGAATGTACGGGATTTTACGCTTCGGTGTGGTCTCAACACCCGAGATCGCTCAGTGACAGCTGGGCGATCTCACTTTTTAATCGCTTATCCATCATTGTATATACTCCTCGGCAATTGTCAAGATGTTGTGGGACATTGGGTGCAGGATTTAGACACTGGTACCCATCTGTCCGATATCTGCTTCTCTGCCACAGTAATCCTCTTGCGTCTCAATTCGCCTTTTCTCACCGTCCACAACATCCGCATGCTATTGCCCCACAACAAGTTTCACCTGTTGATTTGTCGTTGGATTAGATCTCTTACTGTAATTCAGAACTTGAATACTATCAAGGGAAAACATGATAAGATTAAAAAAAATTTCATTTACAAATCAAAACTAATGGTCACCAAAGGAAGGTTTTGGTGATACCCTCTCTCATCCACACCAAGTTTGGTATCCCTCCCATATGGCCTGCCATAGTGTCTCGCCATCGGTTAATCGAACGACTAAATGCTGGTATTCATAGAAAATTATCACTGATCTCTGCCCCAGCCGGTTATGGCAAAACCACGCTCGCAGCCGAATGGCTGAGGGGAACACAACATTCAACAACTTGGCTTTCTCTGGATGAAGCCGAAAACGACCCGTCTCGATTTCTGAGTTACTTCCTGGCCGCGCTACAATTGATTGATGAGCAAGCCGGTAAGGAAACCCGGTCATTACTCCATACGCTCGAGCCACCTTCCCTAGATTCATTAGTTGCAACCCTGATCAACGAGCTTAGCGCAATTCCTTTGTCTTTCATTCTTGTTTTGGACGATTACCAGGTCATACTCAACCTCTCTATCCACAAGTTCATAAACGCCGTTGTCGAGCACCAACCCAGGCAGATGCATCTGGTTTTGATTACCCGTGAAGACCCGCCTCTCCCACTCCCTCGCCTGCGAGCGAGAGGTCAGGTCACAGAAATTCGCCAGGCTGATTTACGCTTCGCAACGCAAGAATGCGCTGAATTATTGGAGAACGTGGCCGGGTTGAAAATTTCTAAGAGCGACATCTCTGCCATGGAGCGCCGGACGGAAGGTTGGGCTGCCGGGCTGCAACTGGCCGCGCTTTCCATGCAGGGGCGGGATGACATACCGCGTTTTGTGGAGGAGTTTACAGGCAGCAACCGCTATGTGTTGGATTACCTGACTCAGGAGGTGTTCGAAAGACAATCTGGCGTAGTTCAAAATTTTTTATTGAAAACATCAATCCTGGAACGGTTGTGTGCCTCCCTGTGTGATGCTGTCATTGTTCATAGTGGAAGCCAGGAAATGATTGAAGGCCTGGAACGTGCCAATCTTGTCATCGTGCCCCTGGATCAATCCCGAACCTGGTACCGTTATCATCGCCTGTTTCGCGACCTGCTTCACAACCGGATGCGCGCCCAGGGCGTTGCCGGATTGAACGCACTTCACCGTCGGGCAAGTACCTGGTATGAAAACCACGATCTGCTCCCTGAAGCCATCCAGCATGCACTGGCAAGCCTTGATTGGGAAAGAACTTTACGCTTGTTCCACAGCACCTGCGGTGCCATGATAAACCGGGGTGAAGTCTTCACTCTGCTGAACTGGTACAGCCAGATCCCCGATTCAATGATCCGAGGCAACGCCGAAACATGCCTTGAATACAGTTGGGTTTTGCTATTGTCCGGGCAATTTGACCACGCCGGGGTCTATATCACTCTTGCCGAAGGATTTGGCGTAAAAGATGCTTCATTTGTGGGCCAGCTTCTCAATGCACAGGCCTACCTGGCACGCGCCAAGGGAGACCCGCGGCGCATGGTGGCATTATCCCAACAGGCTTTATCCGTACTGCCCAAGCAGGATTTGGGTGCGCGCTGCATCGTTTCGATCAACCTGGGGATTGCCTACTGGCACAGCGGTAAAATGGATGCCGCTGAACGTGCGCTGGCTGAGGTTTTAGAAACCGGCAAGGTAACCGGAAACCTTTATGCAATCGCTATTGCTGCAGTTTTCCAGGCGATGATTCTGGCCGTGCGCGGCAAGCTGCGCGAGGCGCACGAACGCTTCCAAACCATTTTCCGGCGAGAGGATACGCCCGCATTTCTACGGGAAGTGGTATATCTGTATCTGAGTATTTTGGAATATGAGTGGAATCACCTGGAGCAAAGCGGAAAATACCTGCTGGAAGCATTCAAAATCAGTGAGCGCATCCAGAACGACGAGCTTTTTATATCCAATTGGATGATGATGGCGCGCCTCCATACAGCCAGCGGCAACCTGCCAGCTGCGGGTGATGCACTGGAAAAAGCCCAGCAAAAGGCAGTTGAAGGGGAATTCTCCCTACCAGCTATGCCGCGATTAGCAGCTGCCAGGGTGCAGCATGCTATCGCCTGTAATGATCTGGCAACCGCTGCCAATTGGGCTGAGCGGATGGCAGAGGGCAGTGATTGGCATCCCTTTTACCAATTTACGAACACCACCCGAGCCCTGTACCTGCTGTCAAAACATAAACCCAGAGAGGCATCCAGCCATTTGGAGTATTGTTTTGAGCGCGCATCTCAGGAGGGGTGGGGTTATGGCATGATCGTCATTCGAGTGCTCCAGGCTTTGGCTGCTGCGCAGCAAGCAACGCCTGGAACGGCGGTCGAATATCTGAAGAATGCCCTGGAGTGGGCACAGCCAGAAGGATATTTCCGCACATTTGTGGATCTGGGGAAAGAGATGGAAACCTTATTCCAGTCAGCCATCCGGCAGCGGATCATGCCAGACTACGCCGAAATGATTTTGTTGGCCATGAGAGACAACTCTCAGAAATCCAGCATAGGGATGTTGACGCTGGTTGAGCCAATCCATCCGCGCGAGCATGAAGTACTCCGTCTGATGGCTGCTGGACAATCAAACAGACAGATTGCACAACAGCTTGTAATCAGCATCGGAACGGTAAAAACACACGTTCACAATATCTGCGGCAAGCTCGGAACTCGCAACCGAACAGAAGCCGTGGCGCGTGCCCGCGAGATAGGTCTCCTCTAAAGCTTTTTCATTCTCCCCGGTCAAGCCATCCTTCAGGGATGGTCTTCTTTGTTATCTAAACCCCCACTAAACCCACAATCTACCCAAAGGTAGATGATTTTTCGCCTCCAGTTGGGTATGCTGAAGGAGAATGGTTAACAGCTTCAATCTTTCTGGAGACGCAAAATGAACGGAAAACAAATTACTTATCCAATAAAAGACCACTGGATGTACTTGTGGTTAGTGGTCGCGACAGTGCTGGGCATTTTTTCTCAAGCCAGCGGGCAGTGGCTCATCCCCGTGACCGTCTGGATCAGTCCGATCTTCTTTCTGCGCTTCTATCGCACTCAGCAGCGCGCCTGGCTGGCTTTCCTGTTGGCTGCCACCAGTTCTACCATCATCATCATCTTTAACATGCCTCCAATGCTAGGCCCATTGGCACCAATCATAGTTATCATCTTTGCCCTGATCACCCCTCTGCCGCTGCTTGTCGACCGCTGGTTAGCGCCGCGGCTGCCCGGTTTTACCAGTACCCTGGTTTACCCGCTTGTGATTACGGCAGTGTCCATTCTCAACTCCGTCACAAGCCCCTTTGGCAGTTCCAGTGGATTGATTTTTTCACAATACAACAACCTGGTCCTGCTCCAACTGGTCTCCCTGACCGGCATGTGGGGTCCTACCTTCTTGATCGCATGGCTGGGTCCAGTGGTCAATTGGGCTTGGGAACGCAAATTTGCCTGGAATGAGATCAAACGAGGGGCGCTGGTGTATCTCATCATCATGCTGCTTGTCCTGGTCTACGGCGAGGCGCGGCTGTGGTTCGCCCCCACGTCGGCTCAAACCGTGCGCGTGGCGGGCGTCTCTATGGTGGATTGGCGCGCAAACCTACCTGTCATGAACCAGGCTTTCGAAACAGACCTGGATGCCTTTCGCCAGATGATGGAGGAACGCTACCAGCTGTACTTCGAAACCGCTATCAAAGAAGCGCGTGCCGGGGCACAACTGATCTCCTTGCCCGAAAGCGCCCTGACGGTTACACCCGAAGATGAGCCTGCCTTGATTGCTCGCCTGGCAGAATTGGCAAAACAGGAAGGGATTTATCTGGCGGCATCTATTGTTGAAATGGTGACTGACGCTCCCTACGCCAATAAACTGCTCATCTTCGACCCGCAGGGCGAGGTTGTGCTGGAACACTATAAATTCGGAGGGGCGGGCATGGAGGGCAACCGCATCAACGGCGATGGAGTCCTGCACACCGTGCAAACGCCTTTCGGCGTGATCTCTGGGATCATCTGCTGGGATAGCGTGTTGCAAGGCGTTGTGACCCAGGCTGGGCGCAACGGCACCGATATCTTACTCACGCCAAGTCTGCCATTTCGAGAAACCGATCCCATGTTTGCTCAAAACTCTGTGATGCGCGCCATCGAAAACGGGGTTTCTGTTCTTCACGTTTCCGACGGAGGGGTTTCGATCATCACGGATCCCTATGGGCGCATCCTGGCGTCTACAGACTACTATGCACAGGGTGAGCATGTTATCGTCGCTCAGGTACCCACGCAAGGAGTCTGGACGCTTTACCCGCTCATCGGAGACCTGTTTGGCTGGTTGGCGGTGGTTGGGATGGTCGGCCTCATTATATGGAGTGTTATCCAGTCTCTCCGCATGCGAAAAATGAGTATTTTCATACCTGAATCCCCATCACAGCCTGGACAGGCTGTGTAGAAAGTTTATTAGCAGGAGGACTGAATGAATAGGAAAAAGATTACTTACCCGCTGCAAGACCGCTGGTCAATCTTATGGCTGATCATCGGAGGGGTGCTATCCCTCTTCTCCATGAGCGTCGGGAAGTGGCTCATCCCTATCACCGCCTGGCTTGGCGCGATCTTCTATATCCGCTTCTTCCGCACCCAGCGGAAAGCCTGGCTGGCATACCTGCTGATCAGCATCACTACGGCCATTACCACAGCCATTACCCTGCCTGCCTGGATGAGTGCGATGGCGATGCCTGCCATCATCGGCGCAGCCCTCCTCGGTCCCCTGACACTGCTGCTCGACCGTTGGCTGGCGCCGTGCCTACCTGGCTTTGCGGGTACCTTGGTGTTCCCGCTGGCGATAACCATGATGGATTTTATCAATGTTGCCACAAATCCCATGGGCAGCATCAGCGCCACGGCGTACACGCAGTATGACAACCTTGTCCTGCTCCAGTTGGTCTCCCTGACCGGCATTTGGGGACTATCGTTCCTGGTCAGTTGGCTTGGCACCGTGGTTAACTGGGCCTGGGAGAGTCAGTTTGCCTGGCACGAGATCAAGCGTGGGGCGCTGGTGTATATCATCATCATGTTGCTTGTCCTGGTCTATGGAGAGGCACGGCTTTGGTTCGCCCCCACACCTACACAAACTGTCCGGGTTGCTGGCTTTACCATGGTGGATTGGCGCGTTGAACAGGCAGAGATGACTCAAGCCTTCAGGACTGACCTGAACGTTTTCCGCCAGATGATGGAGGAACGCTACCAACTGTACTTTGACGCCACCATAAAGGAGGCGCGCGCCGGAGCGAGGCTGGTTTCGTGGCCTGAAAATGCCGTCACGGTTGCACCGGAGGATGAGCAAGCACTGATCGCTCGCCTGGGTGAACTGGCGAAACAAGAAGATATCTATCTGGCAGCACCGATCATTGAGCAGACACAAGGTGAGCCCTACGCAAACAAGCTGCTCATCTTTGACCCTCTTGGTGAGATTGTTCTGGAACACTACAAATACGGGGGAGCGGAACCAAGCCGCATCACGGGTGACGGGATACTGCATACCGTGCAAACACCCTTTGGCGTGATATCAGGGATCATCTGCTGGGATACCCAATATCAGGGCGTTGTGACCCAGGCTGGACGCAACGGCACTGACATCCTGCTTGCACCGAGCATGACATTTCGGGAGACAGATCCAATCTTTGCTTACATGTCTGTTATACGCGCGATTGAAAACGGCGTCTCGGTCGTACACATTTCTGACGGCGGGCTGTCGGTGGTGGTTGATCCTTTTGGGCGCATGCTCGCAACGATGGATCACTACCCAAAGGGTGAGCGGTTGCTTGCCGCCCAGGTTCCCACCAAGGGCGTTTGGACTCTCTACCCGATCATCGGCGACCTGTTCGGCTGGTTGGCGGTGGTGGCAACCGTTGTGCTCGTTATCTGGGGCGTAGTCCAATCCCTACGCTCGCGAAAGGCGCAGGCAGCCAGCTCGGAGACCCAGAGGCCACTTGAGCTGGATGTCTGAGAATACCCATCCATTTCCAGAAGGTTACCAGGCTTCCTCACGCGTGACTTCACCTAGGAAACCCCGGTCTTCAATCAGGCAGAGGATCGTATGTTAGCCGTGGAAATCATTGTTATTGGAAGGATTGATAATGAATGGTGTGAGTGGCTGGGTGGGTTGGTGATGACCCATCCAGAATGCGACCAGACTGTGCTTACAGGCATTTTGCCAGACCAGGCGGCTGTATATGGGGTCATATCCCACCTGCGAGACCTTGGGGTCCCATTATCTTCTGTAAGTATCGAAGCAATTGAAACGGATAACGCTTAAATTACAGACAAGACTGGAGAGCCAAGTCAGTTTTTTCGCCCAAGATCTCCCAGTCATAGCCGGGCGATCTCGCTTCTCACTTCGCACGCACCTGCTCCACAACTGTACGGATGGCATCGATTACCACATTTGGCTGTTCCAACTGGATGTTGTGACCGCTCTTTTCCGCTACGAAATAAGTACCCTGCGAGGTTTCCGTCGCCAGTTTCTTCATCTCATCCAGCCAGATTCGGTCAGCCTGCTGAGCTACAGACTCTGCACCACCAACAGGTAGGCCTTCAGCAATTCCATGGGCAATTACAATCAAGGGCACATCCGGCAGCGGTCCGGCGGATGTGAACAGAGCCTCCCTTTGTTCATTTGTAGGGATTAAGGCTTTCTGATAAGCAAAGGTGCGGGAATTAAAATCGAGTCCATAGGCCACTTCTTTCTGCTCAGGTGGCAAACTTTCAAAGGCAGGCACGGTCCGTAACACCCCAAACCAGTTCAAAAGGCGGAGTACGCCAGGAATAGAAAATGCATAGCTCCCTTGCTCAGTCATCTTGATTGTCTTCACATATTCGAGAGGCCACTTCACCTCGATATCACGCGTGCGGGTATCGACCATCACCATCCCGATGACATCCTGCGGGTACAGGCTGGCGTACACCTGCATCACCGCCCCGCCGAGTGAATGACCTACCAGCACATACGGACCCGGAACACCCGCATTCTGAAGCATAGTGTGAACATCCTGTGCTTCTTCCTGATAGGTCTGGCCCTGCGGAGTGACGAAACTCCAGCCCGAACCGGGACGGTCGTAGACGCAGATGCGCGTAAATTTAGCCACCTCCGGCTGCACTAAAGGCCATTGGGCGACGTTGCTGCCGGAACCCGGCGAAACTACCACCACAGGCTGGACAGACGGATCGCCCGTGCAATACAAGTGCAGGCTGTACTTGTCGATATCCACCATCTGGCCTGGCGGGGGATACTTACTGGGTATCTGCGCCAGGGTGATCTTCTCCACGATGAAGGCGGCCAGGAACAGAAGCATGCACACGGTGAACAAACCACCTACCACAACCAGGCTCCACCACAGGCAGCCTCTTCTCTTGCCGCCAGTACTTTGCTTATTTTGCGTTTTCATTTTGGTTCTCCGTGATCTCCTCAATTCTCAGTGAGACTAACTTCAACCCCAAATCTCTCAGCCGAGCGATGATGCCGTACAGGGCGGCTTCATCCAGAACAAGCCCGGTGAGAACGGTTTCGTCAAGGTCGGAATGGCTGATTGTCAGGCCGCCAAACCATTCCGACCAGCGTGGGTGGATTTGGCCTTTGACGCGGAGCTCAATCTGCTGCATGATGTGTTTCCTCGGTGCTGGGCCTGCGGCCGCGGAAGATGGCCCACCCGGTGATGAACACGAATCCAACCACAGATAGCCAGCCAAACAGGTCGCCGACGGCGGCATATATGGTCGGAACCCGCTGGGTCGGTACCTGGGTAACCATCACACGCTGATCAGCTTTGAAGTAATCCATGTAGGACAGGAGCTGACCATAGGGATCGGTAGCGAGCGAGATCCCTCCAGCGGTCAAACGAACAAGGGAGAAGCCGTTCTCGATGGCCCGAAAAGGCGCAAACCGAACATGCCACAGGGCCTGCTCAGGTTCCCCTTCCATGCTAGGCGCGAACAGGATATCCACACCTTTACGTCCCGCTTGGTTGACTATGCCTGTGTAGTCCAGGTCAAGGCACAGGACGCCAGACAGTCGCCCGTAGGGAGTATCTACCACCTGCAGTTCTACCTTACTCAAGGGTACGCCTCCGTCAGCATACTTGAGATGGTTGAAAACAACCTTTCCAGATGGATCGATCAGGATAAGTCTCTTTTCATCACGTTGTTCTTCGGGAAATAAGATCCCCACTCCCATCACCAAGTAAATGTTCTCGGCCAGAGCCACCTGCTGGCTACGGACGATTAATGCATCTATATCTTCCGGAAGGCCGATAGCAGCAACTTCTGGCCAGACGATGATTTGGGCACCGGCCCGGGCTTCCCGGACGGTTCCCTCAATGAGCGGATCATACATGGGTACCGTTGTGCGGCGAAAAGCCTCCAGATCAGTTTTTATCAACTCCGTTAGGTTAGGAATCAGCGTTTCAGGATCCTGTTCAAGCGTGATAAAGCCGTGAATCCGCACCGTGCCGGCTTGCGGTGTGGATAGTGCCAGGCGCAGGCTGCCAAAGACTAAGATGATCAGCAGTACGCCACCGTAAATGGCAACGCCGCGCCGGATTTCGGACCAGGCGAATAAGCTTTCCCAAGCCCAGTTGACGACCGAAGCAAACCAGGCGGTAATGAAGGTCACTCCCCAGATGCCGGTGATCGAAACCAGCTGCATCAAGACCAGGTTGCCGTTTTGAGTGTAAGCCCAGGAGCCAATGCTGCCGGCTGCCGGGTTATTGTTGTAAATAAAAAAGTCTATAGCCGTCATCGCCAGTGGAAGAACCAATGTAGCCGCAAATCCCTTCAAGCGTGGGGCTAACAAGCGGTCGATCAAGAAGGCTAGGCTGGCCAGAAACCCCACGAAACCGCAGATGATCGGGTCCGTTATGCCCATCCAGGTAATAACCGTGGTTACAACCAGGACTAACAGTACAAGCAGGTAACCCCAAAGCACTTTTTGAGTGCGCATGAAGCGCAGGAGGAATACCGGCGCCAGCCAGCCGGCTAGCGGGACACTCCATCTCCCCCAGATGAATACCAGGCACACCACCGCAATGGCCAGCCAGTGCCAGGACCAGCGGTCGGATACGGGTGGGATAGAAACACGTTTTGGTTTCATGGCAAAAATACTTTTTTAGTAGAAAAGTCTGGTAGTTTCATCGTCAGGTAGTCGCAGCGTTTAGCGCGTTTTGGTCAACTTCTGGATGGTCGTGAGCAGCATGCCGACAACGATCATGGCGCCCATCGCCACACCCAGGAAGCCGATCAAGGGCGTTAGCAAAGCCCAATTTTGAGTCCACGTAGCGTAGGCGAAGA
>CAZGIX010000164.1:0-10858 GCA_964525785.1 uncultured Anaerolineaceae bacterium | reverse complement strand
CTGTAGTATGTCGGGCAATTCTTGGGGGTTTGGATACGTAGCCGCCTGCCGCAGTGTGCACTGGCTACCTTTTGGCCGGTTTTGGCAACTATATAATCAGTCCACTTGAAACCGGTACCCATATCCGCGTTCGTTGTGGATGTAAAGCGGGTTTTCAGGGTCTATTTCCACTTTTTTACGCAGATGCCAGATATAGCGGCGGGCGTACCCGATCTCCTCGCGATACTGCTGCCCCCAAACCTCACGCACCAGCTCTTCTGGCGTGACCACCTGCCCGGATCGGCGCATCAGCACAACCAGGAGTTTAAATTCGGTAGGGGTCAAGTCGAGCAGCTCGTCGCCGCGCTTCACCTGGCAGGTGCGTAGATTAACTTCCAGATCGCCTGCTTTAAGACACTCCTCCGTAGCGGTTTTACCCCGCCCCAATACGGCTTTGATGCGCGCCGTCAGTTGGGCAAATGAAAACGGCTTGGGTACATAGTCATCCGCGCCGAGTGAAAAGCCGCGCAGTACATCTGGCTCATCGCCGCTTGCCGTGAGCATAATGACAGGAACGTCGCTTATCTCACGCAGACTCTTAAGGGTTTCCCAACCATCTTTGATGGGCATGTTTACATCTAACACGACCAAGTCAGGTTTATGTTCGAAGATGGTGCGCATTCCTTCACGCCCGTTGGGAGCAGTACGTACTGAAATCCCCTGCCCGCGCAAATACTCACCGAATAATTCGATCAGGTTAGCGTCATCATCCACCAATAAGATTTCAGGCATTTTCTTCCTCGATTGTGTCAGCGACAACCGGCAGTGTGAGGCAAAATTCCGCGCCCGGATGTTGGGAGTCAATCTGCCTTGGCGAGCGCAGGGTTAGTTTCCCGCCCAAAGACTCCGTGATCCGGCGAGCGAAGTACAGCCCAAGGCCCCAACCAGGCGCATATTGCGTGCCGGGGCCACGGTAGAAGCGTTCAAAGATATGGGATTGTAATTCAGCAGGCACCCCTGGGCCGCAATCACCCACCCGGATACAAAGATCGTTCTCTTCACAACAAGCAGAGATCAATATTGGCAAGCCTCCAGGGGAATATTTATCGGCGTTACGTAACAGGTTGCGAACAATTTCTTCCAGATAAATTTCGTCCGCCCAGAGCGGAGGCAGATCTGGGCAGAGATTCCACTCGATGGGGCGACCGCTACTGGATATAACTACCTCGACAGCACGCTTGAGCAAGGGAATCACAGCGACTGGGCCAGGATGCAGGCGTAGTTGCCCGGCATCCAACCGGGAGACATCCAGAATGATTTGCACAAAATAGGTGAGGCGCTCGCTCTCCCTGGACATGGTTTCCAGGGTTTTGCGCGTTTCTGCAGGAAGTGAGGCAGCCTGCTGCAACGCCAGTTCCAATCCCCCGTTGAGTGTCGTTAACGGGGCGCGCAATTCGTGGCTGACCAGGGAGACGAAATCAGACTTGAGCCGGTCGAGTTCCTGCAATTCCACATTCGCCTGCGCCAGCTCCTGGTTGCGTACCACGAGTTCTCGAGTGCGCTCGATCACCTGTTTTTCCAGGCTGCGATTCAAAGCCTCCAACTGCCTGCTGGTAGTGATTTGTGCGTCGAGAAGGGAGACCATTCTCGATAACACGATGAACACCGCTGCCGGGCCGAGAATGCCGAAGAAGAGCACTTCAGCAGAGAGATGCAAGTCCCAGCGGAAGGCGCCCGGCAGCAAGATGTGTTCCCAACTCTCGTAGAGGAAAACGATGCTGAAAAGGATGATCGGGAGCACAAAACGGGTCAGATTAACCCAGCGAAGTTGTTGGTTTGTGGGAAGCATCGCTCGCTCTCCAGATTCAACAGTAAAGGGCGGAAAGTATAAATCCCACATCCTGGGTTCGTCATACTGACGAATTGGACTGATTATTAAAAGATTATAGCATTTTCCTGCCTCAGGGGACCATCTTAGAATCATTGAGACGCTTTCGCGACATTTTGCCATCTCTCTGAGACCTACATTTGAGATAAAGTTAATCTACTGCCATTGTGGCAAGTGATTACTTTACGCCTCATGATTATGGTAGTGAGGAGGATAATATGAAGATGCGAGAGATCGGACGTGTAATCATCCTGGGAGGGGCACTGGTCCTGCTAATGGCGGCCTGCGCCTCAGCGCCGCAAAGCACACCGCTCCCAACCAACACCCCGGCGCCGCCACCTACACTGGCAGCCCCCACCGCGCCCCCACCTTCCCCTACACCCGAACCGACCGAAGTTGAGCTGACCGGTTCGGTTTCGCAGGGAGGACGCCTCTATGATAGTTGGTGGATGGCTCTGGAAATGGACGCGCCTACTGAAGATCAGCCTCTATGGGCAAGCCAGGACACCAACACCCGCAGCGGTGGCGACACCTGGCGCTGCAAGGAGTGCCACGGCTGGGATTACAAGGGCGCTGAAGGCGCTTACGGGTCCGGCTCTCACCTCACGGGCTTCGCAGGGATTATGGATACCGTTGCCAGCAAGGGCCCCGGCGAATTACTTGCCGCGTTGGATGGAAGCGCTATTCCGGATCACGATTTCTCAAACCTGGGCGCACAGGCGCTCAACGATCTGGCGATCTTCATGCGAGATGGTTTGGAGGATGTCAGTCCCTTCATCGACGCGCAGACCAAAGCGGTCGTCGGTGGAGATGCAGATCATGGCGCGGATTTCTACAACCAAAACTGTGGCGCCTGTCACGGCGCAGATGGGCGCACGCTCAACTTTGGCAACGAGGACGAGCCTGAGTTTGTGGGCACTATCGCTGCTGATAATCCCTGGGAGTTCATCCACAAAATGCGTATGGGACAGCCAGGGACTCAGATGCCGGCGGGCGTAGACGAAGGCTGGTCTCTCCAAGATGTAGTTGACGTGCTGGCTTATGCCCAGTCCTTGCCAGTCGAGCCAGCAGTGGGCGGCTCGATCGCTCGGGGTGGTCGCCTGTACGATATGTGGTGGGTGGAGGCTGGCCTGGAAGATCCCGTAGGCGACATGCCGGTGTGGGGTCGTCAGGACACCAACACCCGCAGCGGAGGCGACACCTGGCGCTGCAAGGAATGCCATGGCTGGGATTACAAGGGCGCAGAGGGCGCCTATGGCTCCGGCTCTCATATCACGGGCTTCCTCGGTATCTATGACGCCCGCTTGAAGTCCGTCGCGGATTTGCTGGTACAGCTCACCGGGAGTGCCGATGCGGAACACGACTTTTCCGTCCTGAGCGAGGCCGACCTGAACGATCTGATCAGCTTCATGAAAGATGGGTTGGTGGATCTCAGTCCCTTCATCGATGCTGAAACCAAAACCCCCATAGGCGGGGATGCCGGTCACGGTCAGGAGCTTTACACCTCTACCTGCGCATTATGCCATGGGGAGGATGGCCTGACTTTGAACTTCGGCAGCGCGGAAGAGCCTGAGTATGTAGGCACCATCGCCCTTGACAACCCATGGGAGTTTGTCCACAAAATACGTAATGGGCAGCCCGGCTCGGAGCCGCCTATGCCAGCGGCGATCGAGACGGGCTGGAGCCTACAGGATATCATCGACCTGTTGGCCTTTGCCCAGAGTCTTCCCACAGAGTCTCCCTAAGCCTGAAGTCCTATCGAGGGCTGTTCAAACCCCGGAATCCTGCAGCCTCACCCCTGAAGGATGAGGCTGCAGGACTGAGTAACCCAGTTTCCCTCCAATGGATAGGGTGCCCTGGGACCACAATGCCCAGGCGACCCTAAAAAAGGCGAGGATGAGGCTCGGATGATAAATCGTATGGGAACCCGATGGCGATGGCCTGTCATGGTGAGCGTTCTGTTCCTGTTTGCCTTAGTGGCAGCGCGCTCCTACCAGGAATCAACCTCCAACCAACGGGATCAACGGGTGGCCTTCAGCCACCCAATCCATGCTCAGGCAGGCATCCAGTGCCTGTACTGCCATTCGGAGGCGGCTCGCTCTCAGATTGCGGGCATTCCCTCGGTGCAGAAATGCGTCGGTTGCCACCAGGTCATCGCAGCGGATGAGCCGCCTGTCCAGGAGTTGCTTGGTTATTGGGAGCGCGATGAGCCCATTCCCTGGCGGCGAGTGACCGAGCAGCTTGATTTTGTCTATTTCAGTCACCAGCCCCACCTGGGGGCAGGCTTAAATTGCGAGACCTGCCATGGAAATGTAGCACAGATGGAAGTGGTTGAGCCTGCTGTCGATATGCACATGGGCTGGTGCTTGCGGTGTCATGAGGCCCAGCCTGCGATCAAGATTGCACGCTTGGTTGACTGCATTACCTGCCATAAATAAGACCCCGAGCGGTCGAGGATGCGTTCAGCCTCATGAGTGAAGGATTACGCACGACCAACAACAATCATAAAGGAGCCCAGAAGCTTTCGCGGCGCGGTTTTTTGAAGCTGGCCGCTGTCGGCGCAGGGTTAAGCGGCTGTATACCTGTTAACGATAAGATGGCCCGCTGGCTGGAAGCGCCTGTCCGCCCTCCCGAGGAGGCTTTGCCTGGCGAAGCCACCTGGTATGCCAGCACTTGCCGCCAGTGCCCGGCAGGTTGTGGGATTGTGGTGCGCACAATCAACGGTCGGGCTAAAAAGATCGATGGAAATCCAGCCCATCCGTTAAACCAGGGAAAGCTTTGCAGCCGCGGACAGGCGGGATTGCAGGTTCTGTATAACCCTGACCGTCTCAAGAACGCTGTCAGGCAGAGCGGAGGGCGCGGCACACACCAGTTCGAACCGATCCAATGGGAGGCAGCATTAGACCAAGTGGCGGAAAAGTTGAAGGGGATCAACCCGGAAAGAGTGGCTTTTCTGGGTGGATTGATGCCCGACCATCTCTATCTTTTGGTGAGCCGCTTCCTGGAGGCGCTGGGGGCGCCTGCTCCTTTCCAGTTTGATATGCACAGTGCTTATGACGGTCGCACCACGGCCATAAAGGTCTCGGAAGAACTATTTGGTACAACGACCTTGCCGTTCTACGACATCGCCAATGCAGATGTGGTCTTTTCCTTTGGCGCCAATTTCCTGGAAACCTGGCAATCCCCTGTGGCCTACAGTCGCGGGTATGGGGAATTCCGCCAGGGAGAGCCAGGGAGACGAGGTTTCATGGTTCACTTCGAGCCGCGCCTGTCCGCCACGGCTGCCTCTGCCGACGAATGGGTGCCAATCCGCCCAGGCAGCGAAGGGTTGGTGGCGTTAGCCCTCGGACGGATGATCGTTGAGCGGCGCCTTGGTCACGTAGGCGCCTTTACGGAAGAAGAGTCGCGTTTGTATCAGGGGCTGGATGTGGAACGTCTGTCTCGGGAGAGCGATGTCCCGGTGGAGACCCTCGAACGGCTAGCGCACATTCTGGCCAATGGCAATCGCCCGGTAGCCATCCCGGGCGGGGCACCGGCCGGCCACACCAATGGGCATAGCGCATACCTGGCGGTACAGGCGCTCAACTTGATCCTTCGGCGTCTGGGACAGAGAGGAGGAGTGTTCCTCTCGCAGCCCACCCCGGTGGAGACCCTGCCTGCCGCTCTGGCGTCCAGTTCCTTTGCTGCCGTACAAGACCTGATCCGGCGCATGTACGACGGGCAGGTGGATGTGCTCTTTGTGTATGGGACCAATCCGGTTTTCGAACTTCCAGAGGCTTCGGGTTTCCGCGCTTCCCTCGAGCGCGTTCCATTCGTTGTTTCCTTCAGTCCGTTTGTCGATGAGACGGCAGCGCAAGCCGATTTGATTCTCCCTGATCACACCTATCTGGAATCGTGGGGATATCAGGTTCCGAGCCCAAGTGCGGATCGTCCTGTGGTGAGTAACCAGCAGCCGGTCGTGCGGCCATTATCCGATACCCGCTCTACCGCGGAGATTATCCTGGCGCTGGCTGCCCAGTTGGGAGGAGAAGTAGCTGACGCCCTCCCCTGGCGAGGTTTCTCCTTGTTCTTGGAGGACGCCTCCGGCATGTTGTTCGGCTCCAGCCTCAGCGCCTACCGCGCCAGCACAGCAGGAAGTTTTTGGGCCGCCTGGCGCCAGCATGGCGGCTGGTGGGCTGATCGCGTCTTACAGTTGGAACCTGAACCGGTGGGTTTCCGGGTTGGCCCGTTGCCGGTCACGCCGCCCTCATTCGAGGGAGCGGAAGAAAGCTTTCCGTTTTATTTGTATCCCTACCCCAACCTGGCCTTGAGCGATGGGCGCGGCGCAAATTTACCCTGGCTACAGGAAGTACCTGACCCGATGACGACCGCCCGCTGGTCGAGCTGGATCGAAATTAATCCCCAGACCGCGGACTCCATGGGCCTCGAGGACAATCAGGTGGTGCGCGTGGTTTCACCCCATGGGGAGATAGAGGCGATCGTGGTCGTTTATCCGGGCATCCGCCCAGACGTGATCGCCATACCTGTCGGACAAGGACACAGCGATTATGGGCGTTATGCCCGGGAGCGTGGCACCAACCCCTTGACGTTGCTCGCCCCCCTTGTGGACCCCGAAAGTGGAGCGCTGGCCTGGGGCGCCACACGCGTGCGGGTGGAGCCGACAGGGCGCAAAGTCACCCTGGCAAGATTGGAGAGTCTGGATGGCGAAGGAAGAGAGACAATCCGCTGATCCCCCCACCCCTGCGGTGGGGCGACGCTGGGGGATGGTTATCGACCTGGATCGTTGCACCGGTTGCCAGGCCTGTGTGGTCGCTTGCCATGCCGAGAACAACGTCCCGGTGGTGGGAGAGACAGAGGCGGCCTATGGGCGCTCGATGCATTGGATCCGCATTGAGCGCTATTGGGAGGGGGAATACCCTCGGAACAAAGCCCGCTTTATGCCCATTCTGTGCCAGCAATGTACCGAAGCGCCTTGTGAACCGGTATGTCCTGTCTTTGCCACTTACCATTCTGAGGAAGGGCTGAACGCCCAGATTTACAACCGTTGCATCGGAACACGTTACTGCGGCAGCGCCTGCCCCTACAAAGTGCGAGTATTCAACTGGTTCGATCCGGAATTTCCAGAACCGCTCGCCGAACAGCTGAATCCAGACGTGACCGTGCGTTCACGCGGCATTATCGAAAAGTGCACCTTTTGCGTGCAACGCATCCGGAGAAGCGAGGAGGTGGCGCATGTGGAAAGCCGCCCAGTTGCGGATGGGGAGATTCAGCCCGCCTGTGTCCAGACCTGTCCCTCGGATGCTTTGGTTTTCGGAGATTTCAACGACCCGGATAGCCAGGTCAGCCAGCTTGCTCGCAGCCGGCGTTCTTTCCGTTTACTGGACCAATTGGGCACTGCGCCCGCCGTGATTTATCTCAAAGGAGGCGAAACCAATGTCTGATCTGCAAGCCGCCCACCCTGAGGAGCATTCGCCGGTTCCCGCCGGGGAGGAGCAGGAGACCGCCCATACTCAGGATGAGTTCCGCCAGCGCTTATTGCTGGAACAAACCAGGGATTGGGAGATCAACCAGGCAGTGCTACAGCCCATGTTGCGCACCGGCGCTGGTTTCTGGATCCTGGCGGGAGTGCTGGCCGCCGTCGTCGCCTGGGGCCTGTATGCCTGGTCGTATCAGATCCGTTGGGGATTTGGCGTGGCGGGTATCAACCGCCCGGTCTATTGGGGGATCTATATCGCTACCTTTGTCTTCTGGGTCGGGATCAGCCATGCGGGCACCATGATCTCGGCGGTGCTACGGGTCTTCAAAGCGGATTGGCGCCGGCCAATTACCCGCGGCGCAGAGGCCATGACCGCTTTTGCCCTCATGATGGCCGGCTTATACCCCCTCATTCATCTGGGGAGGGTATGGAAGTTTTACTGGATGATCCCCTATCCCAACAACCGCGGTATGTGGCCGAATTTTCAATCCCCTTTGATGTGGGACATGGTCGCCATTTTTACCTACCTGATCGGCAGCGGCCTGTACCTGTATTTGGCGATGATCCCCGATATGGCCATGGCGCGGGACAACACAAAGAACTGGCGTTATCAGCTTTATCGCCTGTTAGCGCTTGGCTGGCGGGGTACCGAGATTGAATGGCACAAGCTCCACCGCGCGTTAAGTATTTTCTCAATCGTGATTATCCCGGTCTTCCTATCCGTCCATTCGATCGTCTCCTGGGATTTCGCCGTTACCCTGCAACCTCGCTGGCACAGCACCATCTTTGCACCGTTTTTCGTCATTGGAGCGGTCTATTCTGGGTTGGCGGCTCTGGCCACTATCCTGGTGTTGGTGCGCTGGGGAATGCGCTTGCAGGGATTTCTGCGCGAAGAGCACTTCAACGCTTTGGGGAAACTGGTCATGGTCGCTGGGATGGCCTGGCTGTATATGTGGTTCGCCGGTCTGATCGTGGAGTGGTATGGCAACGAGCCTGTGATCTCCGAAATGCTACACGAGGAAATTTCCGGTCCTCTGGCTCCCTTGTTTTATTTGCTCTTGTTCTGTAATTTAACCCCGATCGTGTTCCTGGTCTTCAAAAAAGTGCGCACCACACCGGTTCTATTACTGGTTTTCACCTTGATGGTCAATTTGGGCATGTATATTGAGCGAGTTCTGATCATACCCGGCAATTTGCAGCGGAACTATCTGCCTTTCAACTGGGGAACATATCGGCCAACCTGGGTTGAGATCAGTGTCGTAGCCATGACCTTCGCCGGGTTTGCCCTCCTGTACCTTTTGTTCTCACGTATTTTCCCCTACGTGCCGGTGTGGGAGATCAAAGAAGGTCGCCTGCGCTATACCTTGCGCCGTATCGGGCGCCTGTTAGTGCCCACCGCGGCAGAGATCGAATAATGGGTTCTGGTTAGGAGCGTGTGGATGAGCGACACAATTGTCTTAATTGGTTTGTTCCACGAATCCACCCAGACCGCGGACGCGATCGACCAGTTGTACCAGATGGGAATCCCGGAAGAGAAGATCGTGGTGATGACGGGAGTCCCCTTCCCTGAACAGGCATTGGGACGCCACAAGGAGTGGATTCATTTGCCGTATATTGTGCTGGCTGGCGCGCTGGCCGGTTTGTTGTTTGGGGTCTTCCTCTCAGTAGTCACTCCCCGCCTTTATCCGCTGACTGTTGGGGGACGTCCGGTGGTTGCCGGCCCTCCGGCTGTGATCATCATTTATGTATTTACCATGATGGCCACCATTGTGTCCACATTCTTGGGTGTCGTGTGGGAGATGGGATTCCCCAGCTTTGAGCGAAAGTATTATCACAAACTCACGACCAGTGGTCATCTCTCTGTTTTACTGGAATGCTCCCCGGGACAGGAGTCCAAAATTATCGCCGTCATTGAAGCTCACGGTGGGCATCATGTCCATCAACCGGAGCGGATGCCGATATGACCACACGAACCCGGCGAGGTTTGGTGTTCATTGGCCTGGTGCTGCTGCCATTCGTTGTGGGGCTTCTTTTCACCTACCAGGTGATCAAGGTGGATTTTCAAACGAATATGGGGGACCAACCCGCGCTTGATTATCAGGATGGTCCGCGTCTGCCTCCCCCTGCTGGGGTTGTTCCGATCCAGGGGCAAAGCCTGGTGTTGGATCGTTTACCGGAAAATCCGGTACCCTCAGATGAAGTCTCTCTCCAGCGCGGCGAGATATTATATGGAATTCATTGTGCCCTGTGTCACGGTCTGACGGGTGGTGGGGATGGTCCACTGGTCCAGTATTATGGAGACCGTCCGCCCAGCGATTTGATTGGACCAGGTGTGAAAGGCCAATTCGACGGTGGATTGTACCGCACCCTCACCCAGGGGTTCAGTCGGATGCCACCTATGGTGGAGAACCTGACTCCCCGCGAAAGGTGGGATGTGATCAATTATATGCGTACCCTGGCGAAATAAAGGAGTCTCTCAGCATGTTGAAACCAATCACTTGGGTCATTGCGTTAGCCATTGCCGGCTTGATCCTGGTCGCCTGCGCGCCGCCTCAAACGCTCCCCAAAGCGCTCACTCCAATTCCCACCCTTATCCCCGCTACCAGCCCGGCGGGTGATTTAACCCCTGAACCCACTTCTGAACGAGTTGTGGAAAGTTATCCTGCTGGGCTTCCCTCAGCCGCGGACGGGGAAATGATTTACGATCAGAATTGCGCCAGCTGCCATGGAGCGGATGGCCAGGGGCTGGTGCCAAACGCTCGCAATTTCAGAGACGTGGATTATATGCGAGGGGAAACTCCTGTGGAAATATACACGGTGATCACTGAAGGACGTGGCAGCGAGATGCCCGCCTTCGGCGATGTGCTCACCTCGGATGAGCGCTGGGATGTAGTATATTATGTATGGCGCCTGTCCACGGACGAAGACCACCTCCAGTGGGGAGAGCAGACTTACCAAGCTAATTGTGTTACCTGCCACGGAGAGAGCGGCCGCAGCATGATCCTGGGAGCAGCGGATTTATCGGATCCGCGCTTTCTATCCAATCTATCAGCCAGCGATCTCTATCTGGTCGTTACTCAGGGGATCGGGTCGATGCCCGCCTGGCAAGCGCGTCTGAGCCAGGATGAGCGTTGGGATGTGATCGATTACTTGCGTACTTTTACTTACGATCCATCAGTCAGCGCTGAATCGGCGCTGCCCACCCAGGAACAACTCGAAGCCAGCCGGCCCGAGTGTGAGCCCTACGTGACGCAGGGCAACCCCTTTGAGTGGGGTCAGGCCGACGCGGTTTCCGCTGGTCAGGCGCTCTATGCCAGCTGCGCTGGTTGCCACGGAGAGGATGGCAGCGGAGGCGCGCCTGGCGTCCCTGATTTTTCCTCTCCGGTGTTCCAGGGAAACTTACGCTCCAACGGCGGAGCGATGCTCTGTAGTGTCGCCGAGGGATTGAATGCAATGCCGGGCTGGAAAGGAACCCTGAACGAAGAGCAAATGTGGCAACTGTTAATTTACCTTGG
>CAZGIX010000163.1:0-10906 GCA_964525785.1 uncultured Anaerolineaceae bacterium | reverse complement strand
GGGGCGGTTTTGCTCAAGGGCAGAACCGCCCTAGATTTTGTCTAAACTCGAGTTATATATTAGGCAGGTGCTTATGGCAACAGTTCCGGATCAGTATCGGTTGTAGAATAGACAATACTACCAATCCTCGCTTTGGGGAAGGGTTATAATCAAGTGATTTTGAGGATCTTCTTTCTCCAGGCATAGAAGCAGTCATAAAGATCAGTTGGAGGCGAGATATGGCAAGATTTCCGCAGCCTGAGTGGTTGTCCGCTTTGATGGTAAAACTAAATACTGATGAGAAGTACGCCCAGATAGCCCGCAATTGGGAAGGCGATATGGTTTTTCAAATCGATGCCAGCGACAACCTGCCTGCCCCAGTCTCGTTTTACCTTGATTTATGGCATGGTAAGTGCCGGGATGCCTATATTATCGGTGAGTCTGGCGCGCCAAAGGCACTCTTTACGCTCAAGGCTTCTTATGGAAATTACGTACGCTTACTAAAAAGCGAAGTAGAACCGATGCAGGCACTGTTGACGCGAAAAATTGGCGTCCAGGGAAATATGGCTGTTCTGATGCGCAATGTTCCGACCGTCCTGGACTTTGTTCGCTGCTGCAAGGAAGTGACTGACGACTACGTTTAACGTTGGAACTGGTTGGCGAAGTGCAACGTCTAGATTGGTAGTATGAAGCAGATTAGATTGTCTGTCTCAAGTCTTAATACGCCGGCAGGGCGCAGGAAGCTGCTGCCTTTGCTAGCGTGGATTTTACTGGCACTGATATTAATCGGGGGGATAACTGCCATTGGTGGTCTCGGCGGATACCGCGCTGCTCAAATAGAGTACCAGAAAAACGCGGTCTCCCTGGGCGAAAAGACGCTCACCGAGCAGTACGCTTTGGCTGTGCAAGACCTCAAAGAAGAGAGGTATGACTTTGCACGGCAGAGATTTGAGTTCATCCTGGCGCAAGATCCAGCTTTCCCTGGCGCTTCCGAAGGTCTGGCAAGCGCGGTGGAAATCCTTTATGCTACTGCCACGCCCACCCCGGTGCCTCCCAGCCCGACTCCCAGCTCAACTCCAGACCTGCGTCCGGTGGAAGACTTGTTTAATCAGGTGAAAACACATTTTATGCAGGGGGAGTGGGATCAGATTATCGAGGTCATCATCGCTTTACGAAAGGCGGATGTAAACTACCACGTGACAGAAGTGGATGGAATGTTGTACCGGACACTTCGCAACCGGGGGATTGCCAAGATCATCGAGCGGGGCGACCTGGAAGGGGGTATATACGATCTGACCCTGGCGGAAGGTTTTGGCCCGCTGGATGTGAATGCGCTGACATACCGCGATCTGGCGCGCTATTATGGCATGGGCTCCGGATTTTGGGAAGTCTATCCCGAACAAGCTGTGTATTACTTTGGACTGGTGGCCTCTGCAATGCCATCTCTGCGCGATGGGAGTGGTTGGACCGCTGCGGCGCGTTATCGTGAAGCTATTGTGCAGTTTGGCGATCAGTTGGCGCGGGAAGGAGATTGGTGCCGCGCACAGGAGCAATACGAACTGGCGTTATCCTATAGCCCAAGCCCAGAGCTGCAAGCGACTGCCGAATCCGCCGCCTACGAATGTATGCCGCCGACTGAGACAGCGGAACCTGAGACTGCCACGGCGACCCTGACGCTTAGCCCAACTCTGCTTCCCTCCGAAGCGATAACCCCATCACCAACCGCTGCAGCTACAACGATAACTCCAGCATCCCCAACCGTTGAACCAACAGCTACCACCCAGCCCGAAAGCAGCCCGACCGCAACGGTGGAGGCTAGCCCGACACAGTCACCTTCAGATACGCCATCACCGACTGTCGAGCCAGGTTTCACAGATACTCCCCCCGTCCAGGTCACCGACACGCCCGCTCCCACCGAGACGCCTGCGCTGGCAACCGAGGTTTTGTCCTCATCGACTCCCGAGGATATCTCAACTCCAGGCACACCGTAATCGATATGGATAGACTCAAACGCTGGATTCATAGAAAGACGTTCCAATCATTAGTGATTAAGGGAACGGTGATTGTCCTTATCCTCAGCCTGGGTGCGCTATTCGGTTTAATTGCATTCGGTCTTGTGCATAACATTGCCCTGGCAAAGATGAAGGGCGATCCTGGCAGCTCGCTGGAGCTTACCGGAGGCGAGCAAGCCAGTGGATCGAGCATGATGGAAGGAAGCCCGGTTGTTAATCTCAATGCACCAGCGCTCGAACCCAATCTGACGCCCTGGGACGGAGTTGGTCGTGTTACTGTCTTAATGCTTGGCCTCGATTACCGGGATTGGGAAGCCCAGAACGATTATTCACGCAGCGATACGATGATCTTGCTCACATTAGACCCACTCTCGAGCACGGCAGGGATATTAACGATTCCTCGGGACATGTGGGTGGGAATCCCGGGTTTCAAACACGGGAAAATTAATACTGCGTATTACCTTGGCGAGGCAAATAAGCTCCCTGGTGGTGGTCCGGGATTGGCAATAAAGACAGTTGAGCAGTTCCTTGGTGTGCCTATCAATTACTACGCGCAGATTGATTTTGGCGCTTTTGTGCGCTTCATCGATGAATTAGGTGGTGTAAAGATCGATGTTCCGGAGGCGATCAAGATAGACCTTTTAGGCTCTGGATCAGCGACCAAAAAAACCTTACAACCGGGTGTGCAGGTCCTTCCAGGGGAGTGGGCGTTGGCGTATGCCCGGGCGCGTTACACCGCGGGCGGTGATTTTGACCGGGGTCGCCGCCAGCAGCAGGTTATTATGGGGATCCGTGATCGGATACTCAGCCTCGATATGCTACCTGTGCTGGTAACCAGGTCGAATGCACTGTATAACGAGCTGGCATCGGGAATACATACCAACCTGAGCCTGGAGGAAGCAGTCAAGCTGGCAGTACTCGCCAGTCAGGTGCCCAAAGAAAACATCCACCAGGGAGTAATCAGCGAAAAGCAAGTGCTGTTTGGGACATCTCCTGATAATCTCAGCATACTAATTCCTATTGTTGATAAAATCCACCTGCTGCGGGATGAGGTCTTCGGTTCTTCGGGTGCGCTCGGCCCTTTGACTCCCGGTAGCTCGCAGGAGCGTATGATCGCTGAGGGTGCGCGCATCTCGGTTCAGAATGCATCTCACTCGGCGGGATTAGCTGAACGAACTGCCGAATACTTGCGTTCACTAGGGGTGAATGTTGTGGAGGTGAAGGAAGCAGGCGAACTGAGCACACGCACTTCACTAATAGACCACACAGGAAAGCCATTTGCGTTAAACTATCTGGTGGAATTAATGTCTGCGGCTGGCCCCAATGTCTATGCAAGCGATGAATCAGCTGGTGGGGTAGATATAGAAATGATTTTAGGCGACGATTGGGCTGCAAGTAATTCTTTACCGTAGAGAGTATAGCTGTGCATCCGCGATGAGTGAAGCAGGAGACGAGATATGGATCGCCCAATTGTTGTTGTAGGCAGCTTAAATACAGACCTTGTGGTTCGCACCCTCCGCCATCCGCAGATCGGTGAGACAGTCCTCGGACACGATTTCCGCACTTATCCGGGTGGGAAAGGGGCCAATCAGGCGGTTGCGGCTGCGCGGCTCGGCAGCCCGGTAATTATGATCGGGCAGGTAGGCGCAGATTCGTTTGGTCGGGACCTCCTGGCAGCGGTGAAGGCGAATGAGGTGGACACAACGCATGTCTCACAGGATCCTGACGAACCAACGGGTGTTGGTTTCATTACAGTTGATGATCTTGGAAAAAACACAATTGTAGTAGCCTCGGGAGCCAACGCTCATCTTACCCCTGAATCTCTCTCCGCGGCACGCGATGCATTTGTAGGGGCATCGATTTTACTGATACAGTTAGAAATACCATTAGACGCTGTAGAGAGGGCGATTGATCTGGCCCGCCAGAATGGAGTGCAGATTGTCCTGAATCCTGCCCCTGCCCAACTGCTGGATGCAGACCTGCTCCAACGCGTGGATTTCCTCATCCCAAATAAGCCCGAGCTGGCGCTGCTGGCTGGACTGGAAACGACTTCGGCTGCGATCGATGTGCTGCACAGCCTGGGTGTGCGTAATATCGTCGTCACTCTGGGAGAAGATGGTGCCCTGGCAGCCTATGGTCACAATCAGGAGCATCTGCCGGCATACCCGGTTCCTGTCGTGGATACTACCGCCGCGGGGGATGCCTTTGCTGGTGCCTTTGCAGTGGCATTGAGAGAGGGACTTAGCATCCAGGATGCAGCACGGTGGGGCAATGCGGCTGGCGCCCTGGCAGTTACCCGCGCCGGTGCTCAACCCTCCTTACCCTACCGGGCGGAATTCGAAAAATTTCTCAAAAACGGTGGATTGGTCTAAAGCAGCCTGATTTGACTTGTCGAATCCTGGAGCGGATCGAGTGTCAGGTTTTCATCCAGGTTTTGGCGGTTCAGGAGTGGATTCTCAAACAGATGGCGCACATGACGGAATTTAATGAAGCGCCAGCCATCGTTAATCTTCCGATTGAGGTGTGCATTTCGTTTAATTTTATGCAGTAATAGATTTACCCGACCACCAGGAAGCACTACCAAACAACGCGCGGGTGGATGGGGACTGCTCTCCAGTATTTCCCCGATCGCAGCTGACGCTATAATATAAAATACGTACTCTTTCTGTCCCTTTGCATCCTTCCATAACAGGGGATATTGGCCTTCGCTCAAGTAGCCGATGTGATCACTGATCTTGACTAGCGCGTTATGGATGCTGTTTAGATCGCTGCGTCTTGCCTGGGGCGAATCTTCCTGGCGTATCTGCCACTTGCCATCCCCGGCCGGATCCACAGCGTAGGATTCTAAGCAGGCCTGGAGAATCTCAAGGTTGGGGGTAAGTAATCCTGGAAACTTATTGCATAGAGTATGATCGATCTGGAGCAGTTTGCTGCCAGGATTTTGTAGCAGGTGATTTACCAACTCAATCTCTATGCGGTCTGCCAGAGGAAGATTCTCGCTTCTCTCATCCCTGAGCCACCACTGACCGACCTCCAGGGATTTGTCGCTGCCGGCGTAGCGCAGCAACCCTGCTCTATAGGTGAAGGCGCTTTCAAAGATGCTGGTTACCTTTGCCAGCATATCTGTGTGTGTCCTGGTTTGACCGGGATCATTAATCGCCTGGGCACTCAGATTGTATTTATTGAGCAGCGATACAAGGGCAGCAGCATGGATCTGAAGATAGACAGCCGGCTCACCGCGCTGTTTCAGATATTCAACCGCTGCCTGTGTTGCGAGGTTGGCGAGCTGCTGGTCCGGCGGCGATAGCTGCAAAAGTTTCTTTCGGTCGTTCAGCCATACAACCTGAGCCTGACCACTGTCTGCGCGCAGTGCTATCCCTCCAATGGTAAAGTCAGCAGAGTTCATGGCGATGGCTGCGGATGATAGAAATCCCGGTTCGACTTCTCCTATCATACCGAGAAATGGTACGTCCGACTTAAGGGCTCTTGCCAGACTGCTGGCAACAGCTTCCAGGGCGGAGGTATGCCAGCTCCAGTCATACCGCCGGCGTCGCAGCACGCTTTTGAAGGGTCTGACTGCTTCTTTTCCCCATAGCCAGCCTGCCCATAAACCCGATAGAGTCCAGAAAGCCTGGTTTGGTCGAGGAAGAGCCCCAAAGACAGCCTGGATATCGAAATCTTGTAAGGAATTGGCCAGGTCTCGTAAACGCCCCTCGAAGATGGTAATACTGCCGCTCTGAACAGATACTTCGGGCCATGTGGATACAGCGATCTGCATGGAACCACCTGACTGATCCTGAGCAGCCAATTCGTAAACTGAGGACTCCAGCGCCAGCCAGATATTGTTTTCGCGAAATCGCGGCGGAATCGTGAGCTGACGGGGGCGTGGTCGCCCGCCAGGGTATGCCCATAGGCTGTTAGCTTGATCGAATACAGTTAGCAGTAAGCCATCCAGCAGCCGGCGCCGCTCGGGTGGGAGGTCGAGACTCTCAAGTTTATTGATTAAGGTAAATAAAGCATAGACTGCCCGTGGGAGGTAGGTGTTCAAGGCCTCTTCCACGTTTTGGCGGTCTGGATCGTCCAGAGCAGCGACTCTCTCCAGGGCACGGGCATGATGAAGCTTATCGTTTGCAAACTCTAAGGCGCGGGCTCTATCCTTCTCGGTGATGGGATGCAGGTCGCTTTCACCGCAAACCGGACATATATATATTCGTGCGTAAGGGGTTGGGCTATCTCGCTCCCAAAGGATGGCTTGAGCTTCGACTTCGGTCTTGCATTGATCGCACTGGGTCAGATAGAGCGAGCGAATATGCGGTTCCAGTCGTTCCTGACCTTTTCGGGCAGTCGCCAGCACAGCCAGGGCAGATCTATATTCGCTGGAGGTTGCTGGTCTGGCAGCCAGCTCCAATAAAAAGCGGGTGATTGGATTATTTGTGGCAACAATCACCCTGTAGCCTGCGCGGGCAGCTTCGATATCCAGCCGCGGCAATATACCAAAGGGATCCAGCACAAGGCTGCCAGCTGGCACTCTAGATTGCAGCCATTCAGCAATGATCCCTTCGGGTACTGGCGGAAGATAACGCCCCAGTGGTTCCGGGTTATCGGGACTCTTACCCGGCAGGTAGGCAGTGTATGGAAACATACATATCGTATGTGATTGTAGTATATAGAATATTCAGGAAAATGCAACCGGCCAGCTACAGAGTTTCACCAACCGTGTGAAGAATTGCTAGATTTGTCGGCCTGACCTTGGACACAGGAAAACCGCAAATCAAAACCACCTGCTGTCCTGTTTCAATGGGGTGGGAAGAAATGATGGCTTGTTCGACAACTCTCAGCATCCCTTCAATCGTGTCCACATGCGGGACCTGGTGCGGGATTACTCCCCAGTACATTGCAAGCCGATTGTAAGCATTATTATCCGGGGTAAAAGCCAGAATAGGTACACCAGGCCTGGTTTTTGACATCAAAAGCGCGGTTCGACCACTCATTGTGAAAATGGCGATCGCAGCGACATTCCGATCATGAGCTAACTCACGGGCCGCGAGAGTCATGAAATAAGTGTCATCAAATTGTTCGGAGGATTCGAATTTGCCTGGCCAGTGTCCCCATTGATCCATGACGCTTTCAGCCTGCAGCGCTATGGCGTTCATCATCTCAACTGCTTTTACAGGGTACTTGCCAGTTGCAGTCTCGCCGGATAGCATAACACCATCAGTGCCATCGAGGATGGCGTTGGCTACATCGGAAGCCTCCGCGCGTGTAGGGCGTGGATTGTTAATCATAGAATCTAGCATCTGTGTGGCAGTTATCACTACACGTCCGTGGCGGTTAGCCGTTTCGATAATGCGTTTTTGCGCGATAGGGACGTACTCTGGGGGCATCTCAACGCCCAGATCGCCGCGCGCCACCATCACTCCGTCAGACGAGTGAACAATCTCCTCCAGGTTATCCAGGGCTTCAGGTCGCTCCAATTTAGCAATGATTGGGATATACATATGATCTGCTGCCAGTTTTGAGATAGCCTGCCGCACTCTGATCACATCCTGTGCTGTTCGGACGAATGAGATCGCAATCGCATCCACACCCAGTTTCAAACCAAATGCTAGATCATCTTCATCCTTGGGTGTGAAACCAGGTATCTTAAGCTTCGCCCCCGGGAGATTGACGCCCTTGTGGGATTTGAGAGTCCCACCAAGGATCACCCTGGTTTCAACTCGGTCTTTGCTCTTTGATATGACTACTAACTCAAGATTCCCGTCGTCCAGTAAAATACGATCCCCAGGTTTGAGTGAGCTAGTCAATTCCGGGTAGTCGACAGAAACACAACCTTCATCTCCCTGTACAGGCAGAGTAGTGAGAGTAAACTTCTGTCCGGGGATTAGCTCGCAGCAATCGTCTTTTATGTGCCCGGTGCGAATTTTTGGCCCTTGAAGATCCTGGAGTATGGTAACAGGTTTGTTCAGGTCCTCTGCAATACGACGCAAGCGTTGATAGATGTTTGTATGGTCTTCGTAGCTGCCATGTGAGAAATTCAGACGGGCGACATTCAATCCAGCCAATAACAAATGTCGAATCGTATCTTCATCTTGACTGGCAGGACCAATCGTGGCAACAATCTTCGTGCAGCGGTCCATTCTCATCTGCTCCCTATCGGAGGTCGAGCTCCTCGGTCGATTCTTAACCCGGTCGACCCTTGCTGGGTAGTGAGTGCAAGCATCTATCCTTATACTCTTACAAATAATGCAGCGCCTGAGCCTCGCGTTTGAGCTGATCACGGAAGTCGGGATGAGCTATGTTGATTAATGCCTGGGCGCGCTGCCGGATTGTCTTTCCATATAGGTGAGCCACGCCATATTCGGTCACAACGTAGCGCACATGGTTGCGGGAGGTCACCACTCCAGCGCCTGGCTTCAGCATCGACACGATTCTGCTGATATTCTTTGCCGTACTGGGCAATGCGATGATCGGAACACCTTCTTTGGAACGCGAAGCACCATACATGAAATCCAGTTGACCACCAACACCACTGTAAAGCTTTGGTCCAATGCTGTCAGCACAGATTTGTCCGGTCAGGTCAACTTCTATGGCTGAATTGACTGCTACCATTCTATCATTTTGGGCGATGACATAGGGATCGTTGACATACTCGGTTGGGTGCAGCTCAATAAGTGGATTGTCATCGACCCAATCGTACAACCGTTTCGTACCCAATATGAATCCCGCAATGATCTTCCCCGGATGAAGTGTCTTACGCGCACTGGTTAGCACCCCAGCGTCTACCAAATCGATGACGCCATCCGAAAACAGCTCAGTGTGGATGCCTAAATCCTTTTTATTAAATAAGAATTTCAATACTGCATCGGGAATAGCGCCTATACCAAGCTGCATGGTGGCGCCATTCGGGATTAGTTCTGCAATATGCCCGGCAATACTTTCGACGATCTCGGACGGACCCTCTTCACTCATGCTGGTCTCGGGGAGATTGTAATCTACAGGGATGACGTAGTTCAGACGACTGACGTGAATAAATGAATCCCCCAGTGTGCGAGGCATCTTCTGATTGACCTCGGCAATGATAATGTGTGCTGATTCAGCCGCGCTTTTTGTCAGCCCCACCTCAACCCCCAGGCTACAGAATCCATGCTCATCTGGTGGTGATACGTGGATCAGAGCGACATCGATGGGCAGAAAGCCATTCTTGAAAAGCAGGGGAAACTCCGAGAGCAGCACCGGGGTGAAATCGACCCGTCCTTCCTGGACAGCCTTGCGGATGTTGGAGCTGATAAACATCGTGTTTACCCGTATGTGTCCCTGCATTTCCGGGGCAACATAGTCAGCTGGACCCACGGTGAGTGCCTGACAAATTTCGATATTCTCCAGGTTAGGTGCGTAGTTCACTAGAGCTGCTAAAACCAGTTGAGGTACAGAGCAGTTCCCGGTCAGGAACAGGCGCATACCAGACTTGATAACACGAACGGCTTCTTCAGGCGTGACGATACGCGATTCGTAAATATTGTTCCAGGCAGCCATGATCAGTCCTCCACTGCCAGGTATTTAGCGCGGGATAAATTAACCAACTGTCCCCGGTGGGTGTCGATGCTGCTGGCAATTATGGGATTCTGAGCAATTGCTTCATCGACGCCTTTATCTGCCAGCTCTTGCAGGTATGGCAATGCAGCACTGATGTAAGCATTGGTAGATGTGCGCGCCACTACACCGGACATATTTGGCACACAGTAATGGATCACGCCCTCTTCGATAAATGTTGGGTGCTCATGTGTCGTCGGTCGGGAGGTCTCTACGCAGCCGCCTTCATCGATGCTTAAATCCATGATGATGGCGCGTGGTTTCATAGAGCGCACCATCTCCCGTGTGACGACGATTGGTGGGCGCTGACCTGGCACCAGGATAGCGCCAACAATAACATCTGCATATGTACAAACCCTGGCAATATTTAATGGGTTTGATATCATGGTTACTACGCCGGGGAAGCGCTCATAAATCCTTTGGAGCGAGTTCAGATTTATATCCAGCACAGTGACATGGGCACCAGATCCGAGGCACCCCTGAGTGGCATATGTTCCTGTTACCCCGGCGCCAATAATTGCGATCTCTGCCGGTGGCACACCGACCATCCCCCCCAGGAGGATACCTTTGCCTCCCGCTTCATTCTGCAACAATCTGGCCGCTATCTGGGGTACCATCAAACCCCCAATTTGAGCCAGGGGTTTCCGCACAGGGAGACTGCCGTCTGGAAGATGCATCTTCTCCAGGGCGATTGCAGTGATCTCGCTCTCCAGCAATGCATCAATCTTATCTTGTCGGGTGGAGTTGAGATGCAGTAAGCCTGCCAGAGCTGACCCAGGTTGCAGCCATCTAATCTCCTCTAGCAATGGGCGGGCAACCTTGACAAGCAAGTCCGCTCGACCAAAGGCCTCATGCGGAGAATATACGATGCGTGCCCCCGCTTGCTCGTATTCCAGATCACTGAATCCCGCAACCAAACCAGCATCGTGTTCCACGTAACACTTATGGTTATGTTGGGTCAGTAGATGAACAGCTGACGGGGTTAACCCGACACGGAATTCGAACGGTCGGCGTTCTTTCGGTATCCCGATGTTCATATCTGTCACCTCATTGGCGTATAGATGCAAAAAAAGGATTTGAATCCAGGTTGGAGGATTTATCCCCCCAGGGTCCCTATAACATTGTCATAGCATTATCGACACGCAACATTGCCTGATGGGTGGTGGCGTGAGTGATCAATTGGGGCAGTGTGAAGCGGATAATCCTCAGTTGTAATAATCATCATCTGTGACTCATAATGGAGTATAACATATGCGCATATTGAAGCGTAATGGCTCATTGGGAGTTACCGTGATTCGGCCACATATGGTGGTCAGCGTGCAAAC
>CAZGIX010000162.1:0-10908 GCA_964525785.1 uncultured Anaerolineaceae bacterium | reverse complement strand
GCCGCCCACACCACACAACCCAAACCCACAACATTTGAGTGCACCCCTGGCGATGCAACATCTTGACCAGGACTGCGTAGATACTATAATGAGAGCGTATAGAGGTCATCTCAAGAATGGTTTTATCCAATTGTTGATATAGCCTCTAGATAATTCACCCTATTACAAGGAGAGTGCTGTTATGAACTACGGTGAAGTGTTATCACGAGCCTGGCAAATCATATGGAAACATAAAATCCTGTGGATTTTCGGTATTCTGGCAGGATGCGGGAGCTCGGGTGGACCCTCGGGAAATGTGAGCTGGTCGGTTAATAGAAACGATCAAATGCCCCCTGCTATGGAGAATTTCTTTCGCCAGTTCGAGCAGATGTCCGACGCGCAGATTGCCGTCCTAATTGCCGTGGCAGTCATTGTCAGCCTGGTGCTGGCTGTGCTGGTAGCCTTTTTGACGACCGTTGGACGCATCGGCTTATATCGCGGTACCATGCAAGCCGATCAAGGCGCTGCCAGCCTGTCGTTTGGGGAGCTCTTCAGCGGCAGCCTGCCGTACTTCTGGCGAGTGTTCTTTTTGAACTTGCTGATCGGCCTGGGAATTCTCTTAGTTGCCTTGCTGATTGCCGGGCTGGTTATACTGGGCACTGTTGTTACTTTTGGGCTGATGTTGATATGCCTGATCCCGTTGGTGTGTTTGATCGTCCCATTTGGATGGCTGGTGGGTGTGTGGATCGAACAGGCAAATATCGCCATCGTGGTTGAAAACCTGGGGATCGTGGATGGATTGAAACGCGGTTGGCAGGTGTTCCGTGACAATATCGGAACGATGATTGTGATGGGATTGATCTTGATCATCGGGGTTGGGATGATCGGAGGTTTCATCATCGGCATCCCGCTGTTTGCAATCCTGATCCCTGCCCTGGCGGGCGTATTTATCGGCACAGAGAACGCCCTGGGCGGCGGACTGTTGGTCGCTGGTCTGTGCTTCGTGGCTTATCTACCCGTTTTGCTCGTGCTCGGCGGTATCTTGCACGGATATATCGAGTCGGCCTGGACGCTTACTTACCTGAGAGTGACCGGGAAATCGGTCGCCCTCGAGCCAGTTTCCGAACCAGCCGGTTAAGGTTCCGGTCCTGGCACGTAACATCACATATCGAGCACGGTGATGTTCCCTGGTGTGAACACCGGGGAGCTTCACCGTGTCTTGCTTTTTATAAGATGCGGGTTCGTGATGCGGCAGGGCGATTGCACTCCCGATTTAAATGCCTGGGCCTGTGATAGGGGAGTTTCGGCCTTGCGCGCCCGGGCTTATGCTAAAATGTAAGCATGTTCAACCGCTGCTCCTGGTTGGGCCTGCTGTTAATACTGCTGGGGATCACAGCACCAGCTCTTGCCCAATCCTCAACCGGTGCGACGCTCTTCCCGCCGGATACACAAACCTTTCCCAGGGTTCAAACTTATCTGGATGTGTACGATTCAACAGGCAATTTTGTGCATGGGTTGGGCAGTGAGGATGTAGACGTCCGCGAGAATGGTTCGCTCGTATCGCTGCTGGAGTTTGAGGAGCTGCGACCGGGCGCGCAAGTGGTATATGTGATCAACCCTGGCGAGACGTTTACCACCCGTAACTCTCGGGGTCTATCACGCTATGATTTTATTGTTAATACACTGACGGATTGGGCCTCCGCCCGCCAGGGTTCATCAGTAGATGACCTCAGTCTGCTGGTCACAAATGGACCTGTGCGGACGCATCTAAGTGATCCTGTAGAACTGACCTCTACCCTGCAGGATTTCCAAATGGATACCAACAGCCTGAGCCCGAGCCTGGATATTTTGCTCCAGGCACTGGATGCTGCCTCAGATCCCTCGCCTCGACCGGGGATGGAGCGGATTATTTTATTCATTACCTCGCCGCTGCCTGGGGATCCGTCTGCGGGGCTGCAAGATATCATTATTCGCGCCCAACAACAGGGGACGCGTATATACGTCTGGGTGGTTGCTTTCCCTGAAGCTTTGGAACTGCCGGGAATCCAACTGCTTGTCGACCTGGCAGAATCCACCGGGGGAGAGTACTTTGCCTATACTGGGGATGAGACAATACCTTCCCCAGAGGCTTACCTGAGTAATGTGAGGGATATCTATCACCTGGCGTATGAGTCCAGGATCACTACTGAAGGTCCTCGCCAGCTACAAGCCGATATACAGGTAGGAGATGAAGTGATCACGGCGCCAGCAGTGAATTTTGATTTGAGCCTGCTGCCGCCCGACCTGGCATTCATCATGCCCGCGGTTGAGATTACCCGCAACCTGCCCGCCAGCCTGGAGAGCAGCCTGTGGAGACAGGCCGGCTTGGATGAGCTGGTGCCGCGCGAGCAGACACTGCCGATATTGATCGATTTCCCGGATGGTCGTATACGCCCGCTGCAGTGGACCCGTCTGTATATTGACGGGGAGCTGGCTGCTGAAAACGCTGAGCCGCCCTTTGATGAGTTCGTATGGGATCTGAGCGCTTATACCACTTCCAGCCAGCATGTGCTGCGCATCGAAGCACTGGACAGCCTGGGGATGCTGGGGAAGAGCATTGAAACACCGGTCGATGTGCGCGTCCAGATCCCAGGGATCAAACCTCTGGCTTACGTGGTACAGAACGGGCCGGTTATGCTGGCTCTGGCTGTGCTGCTCGCCGGAGCGCTGGTAGGGCTTTTCTTGATCCTGGGAGGCAAGATCGGTCCGCGTATCCTGCGCGCCCCGGCAGTTACGCGGTTCTCGCGTTCCGGGCGGACCAAGAACGTAATCGAGCCAAACCCGGCAGCCGGTGAGAGCCGCCTGAGGGCAGAAGCGACCGGCAGGCGTTTGTCCGGCTGGGTGAACCGGCTGCATTGGCCCCAACGCCGCCTCTCGCCGCAGGCGTATGCCTACCTTGTTTACATCTCAGAAGCGGAGGAGACCACCCCGGTCACACCGATTTCCATCTCATCCGACGAGATCACCTTTGGGCGTGATAAAAGCCTGGCGATGCTGGTCCTGGAAGATGCCTCGGTTGATATGCTGCACTCGCGGATGAAGCGCAACCCAGACGGCTCCTATCGGTTGGTGGATGAGGGATCAATCGCCGGCACATGGGTGAACTATACGCAGGTGGGTCAGGAGGGTATTACCCTGGAACATGGAGACCTGATCCATATTGGACGGGTGGGATTCCGGTACAAACTCCGCGATCTGCGGCGCGTGCGCAAGCCAGTGATCCACCCCGAGGAGAAAGCTCCGTGATCGCAGCCGAGCGTGCTCATCTGGTCGTCGCGACCGCTAGCCATCCCGGACAATCCGGAAAGAATAACGAGGATCGCTACGGGGTGTCAGCTTTCCAGCTTGAGGATGATCAGAGAACACCAGCGGTGCTGGCTGTGATCGCTGATGGAATCGGCGGTCACAGGGCCGGCGAAGTGGCTGCGGAGCTGGCGATCGAGATGATCAGCCGGAACGTGGCAGAGAGCGACGCCAGCCAGCCGGCGCAGATCTTAAAGTCAGCCGTGGTGCATGCCAGCCAGACTATTTATAAGGCTGCGCAGACTGACCCGGTGCTGCGCGGTATGGGATCGACGTGTGCTTGTGCCTGGATAATCGGCGACCGGCTATTCACTGCCTCTGTCGGCGATTCACGCATCTACCTGATTCGCGGGGATTGCATCCTGCAGCTGACTACCGACCACACCTGGGTCCAGGAAGCCATCGATCAAGGTACACTCAAGCCGGACCAGGCGCGCTCTCATCCGAATGCGCATGTCATTCGCCGCTATCTCGGCTCCCGGCAGGAGGTGATGCCGGATCTTCGCATGTCCCCATTCACCGCCGACAGCCACCCTTCGGAGTTGAACCAGGGGGCGCAGCTGCTCCCGGGCGACATCGTAATACTCAGCAGCGACGGTTTGACCGATCTCGTCCCAGATTCCGAGATCCTTGCCTTCTTCCATAAGCAAGGATTAGCGCATGCGCCAGACCAATTAATCAGGTTAGCGAACCAGCGTGGGGGGCATGATAACATCACAATCGTGGCTTTGGGCATGCCATTCGCCGGCCAACCTGCCTCTGCGAAGACCAGGGCTGCCACCCGCTGGCTGGCACCCCTGCCCTGCCTGGTTGTGGGACTGCTGCTTGTAGTCGGTGCTTTGATATTGGGCGGGATTTACTGGTATTGGGAATTTGGCAGGTCTTCGGTAGTCGGGCCGCTGCCTACCCAGCCGGCTGGCCAGGTCACGCTATTTCCAGAGGATGCCGGTCAAGGATTATCGGACACACCGCTTGCCCCAGCGGTCGCTCCCAGCCAGCTTCCAGCGCCTGCTGGCGGGATAAGCACCCAGGCGCCTGGCGATCAAGCCCATCCCGAAGAGGCTACACTGACCCCCTGGCCTACCAACACGCCTGAGTCTCCCTAAACCGCTTCAGTCCCAATGCTTTTATGGCGTGCCTGCATAAAAGACCCGATTGCCGACTGCCAGAAACGCAAGCCGCGCATCTGGAGTGAGCGTAAAGGCCGTCGCAGGCCTGGTCGCAATCCCGGTCGTTGCGGTTGAGCCCTGGCGTGGGAGTAGCTGACCGTAATAGGTCAGAAGGCGCAAGCTGAAGCGGTACAGTGCATGGCTGTCTGGCTGCAGATAATACAGTGATGGATCGGGGGGCTGAGTTGACAGCAGCTCGCCGAAAGGACTTTCGAAAGTCATCATTTGGCTCTCGCGTCCCGGCCGGGAATCGATATACGGCAGGAAATCTGTGCAGCGAGAGGGCGAAACGGACATTTCACTGTAACCACAATAGGTGGTGTGGCCATCTGCATGGAGAAGGTAGAGATCGGTTTTATCTACCGCCAGGTCTACGACATTCTCCATGGGGAATTCGGCGACGAAGAATTCCTCCGGCGGCGATGTATACTGACTGTCCCAATAGATCCAGACCGTCTTTTTCTCCTGATCGAGGATGAACAGGTTTCCCAGGTTGATCGTGAACGCCTGGGGTTTTCCCCATCCCTTAGAAGGAGGCGCAAGAGCTGAGAATTCGGGCGCTTTTCCGGGCGAGCACTGCAGCAGATTGCCGTTGATATCCATGGCCTGGACGGTTGCATTGAAGGTGTTCCCTTTGGGGGCAGCAGCGATATCCACCAGCTGGCCGGTCTGACCGGTGGGGAGGCCCGAAGCGCACTGGAAGGTAGAATCTACCTCGTAGCCTGTTCCGGTGGCAAGGGCGCGGATAACGGACCCACCTTCGCTATTTAAAAGGTACAGGTCGGTTTCGGTAGCCACCATGTGGCTGATATTGGCATTATCTGCCAGGCCGTTGACAATTGCTGGTTGATAATCCAGGCGGCGCACCGAGTTAAGCTCGTCGCTCACCAGGCTGGCTTCTTGACGCAAAGCCTGGGTATCTGAGGTCACCTGATACTGCTCGGCTTGCTCGACATAGTTGATAACCGTCTGCCAGGATTGCATCCTGGTGTTGGGATCGGTCTGGCTGCGAGCGTACCCGGCGGCCTGGACCGCCTGGGCTAAATATGCTTGATACTGTCCGGCCCGGCCGCGCTGGAAATAAACTACCGACGCAATAGCGACGACCACAAGCGGCACGGCAATGGCGACAATAAACATCGTGGCAGAAGGCAGCTGCATCAGGCCTTCGCCCGGCAGCATACGGAGGAGCAGGCTGCGGAAGCCATGCCCCACGCGATCTGCCGCAGCCTGGGAAGCGCTGCCGGCTGAAGCCAGGCCGCTGGCGATCGGTGTTGCAACCTGGGATCTTCGCCTGGCCCGGGCGGAAACGCTCACCGTACTTCGATCCGTCACGGGGGGGCGCGGTAAAGCGCTCGCTGGCGGCATTTCAGCGCTGGTTGGGACCGCAAACTCACTTGCCGACGGGGGGATAGCTTGCTCCACGGTTGGTGCTCGAGGATAATCTCGGGCGAGCTGCTCGATGCTTGAGACGGGCGGCTGGGTGGCTGTGACTTCGGGGGTCTCCAGGATGGCCGCCTGTACTTCAGGGAGAGGCATTTCAGCTTCAGGAGCGGGTGCTTGTGCGAGCGGGCGGACCGGGCTGGCAGGCTGCGCGGATTTGGGGCGTAGCATGAAGATTTTGCCCGCCCCAGTCTTGGCCTGGATGAGAACGGCCCTCAAGTCCTGTCCCGCCTGGCTGAGCAGATAGCGACGCAAGCTTTCAGGCCCCTGGTTGTGCAGACCGCTGAGCGTCTGGGCGCTCCAGGCGGCGGGTGGCTCTGCACTGAGCAAGAGCGTGTCGTTGGCCCTCAGCTCCGCCTGTGAGTAATAGATAGAGGTGGTGCGTCCCAGCCCAAGGCCTCTGCCGGGAGATTGAGGGTCGTAAAGATGCTCTGCCCCGGCGGCATTGATCAGGTAGCCATGGGTCGGGCCGCACTGCGCCAGATACAGGTGGTTATTGCGCACCGTTATGATAGCTAGCAGTCCAATCGCCTGGCGACCGCTGCTGGCGGCTTTCAGGTTTCGATCCAGCAGGTAGTCGTTGAGCGCTTCAGCAACAGCACGCTGGGCTGCTGTAGAAGAGCCGGGAGTTTTATAATAGGTTTCAGCCAGTCTTATCAGGAGCTGATTTTGCTGGTCGGGAACCAGGGGGGCGTTCCCGGCTATGACCATATACAGGATCAGCCGGTCAGGCTGGCGACCACGGGCTGGTCGGCGCGGTTGGGCAGGGATATACAGCCCGGGAAGCTCGGGCAGATCCTGTCCCTGTTGGCGGGCGAGTGAAAGGACGTTCAGGTCTAATTGATCCATTCCGCGTGTGACCTTATTGAGCTTATTTCGAGCAAACAATGAGCCCATCTCACGTGCATTCTGGGCTGAAACAGCCGCCTAGGGCACTCTGACATTATACTGGTAAAATGCTGATTGCGTGAAAAAGGGATTTTATTCGACTTCAAAATGATCTCCCTCAACCTCTACCTCAACCTGGAGCCATTATGCAGCTGGAACTGATCAGGACCCTTGATGCATTCAATACCCTGGCGGGTGAATGGAATGACTTGCTCATGCACAGTGCAAGTCACGTGCCGTTTTTGAGGCACGAGTATCTGGCAGCCTGGTGGCACACATTGGGCGGTGGAGAATGGGAGTCTGGGGAGCTGATCGTGGTGATCGCACGCCGCGAGGATGCTTCTTTGTGCGCTGCCGCTCCCTTATTTTTCACTGCCAACCGGGAGGGTAAGCCAGCGCTGATGTTCTTAGGCAGTATCGAGATCTCCGATTACTTGGATGTGATCTCATTCCCCGAGGATCTATCTCCCTTTTTGACTGCCTTACTTGCGCGCCTGGATGAGCCGGATACGCCGGATTGGCAGGTGCTGGATTGGTACAACATCCTGGATTGTTCCCCAACACTGGAGGCTTTACAGGTCGCCGCACGAGGGCGCGGCTGGGAATATACCCGGGAAATGCTGCAGCACTGCCCTTATATCCCTCTGCCTGGAGATTGGGAAACTTATCTGGCGGGCATCGACAAGAAACAGCGCCATGAAATCCGCCGCAAGATGCGCCGGGTAGAGAGCGCTGATGTACCGGTGCGTTGGTATATCGTGGAGGATGAAGCCAGCCTTGATGCAGAAATAGATGGATTTTTTCGTCTAATGGAGCAGGATGCGGAGAAACAAATTTTCCTGACCGAGATAATGCAAATTCAGATGCGGGCTATCATGCGGGCTGCCTTCCGAGAATCCTGGCTGCAGCTGGCTTTCCTTGAAATCGGTGGTGAGAAGGCTGCCGGTTATCTGAATTTCGACTACGGCAATCACATCTGGGTGTACAATTCGGGGATCGATTTCGGTTTTGGGGTTTACTCACCGGGCTGGGTGCTTCTGGGGTATCTGCTCCAGTGGGCTAACGAGCAAGGTCGCCGGGCCTTCGATTTTATGCGCGGCAATGAGGACTACAAGTATCGATTCGGGGGTGTAGATCGCTTTGTGGTCCGAGCAAAAGTCAGGCGTTAGCTTTGTTTTTATAGTTGCCTTGCACAGGAAAATCGAATACCAACCTGTGCAAGGCTTTTGGGCCAGAACTCGCTAATCGCGGATCGAGCGGGGCATCCCTATACCACCGATATGTACGGACTGGGGTTGGTCAGTCCACACGCCGGGTACGAGTGTATTGCACTTCGGGCAGGTCCCCTGAGGCGTCAGGTGATAGCTTAACAGAGTATAGCCATATCGCTCGACAACCGGAGTCTGACAATTTGGGCAGCAGGTGTTCTCATACTCGTTCACCCGCCCAGGTAGGTTGCCGGCGTAGACGAAGTTGAGGCCGGCTTCCTGGCCGATTTCAGCCGCTCGCAGCAGGGTCTTCGACGGCGTCCTCGGCGGATCAGTCATCTTATAATCCGGGTGGAATGCAGTTACATGCCAGGGGATGTCCCTGGATACCGTAGCGATGAAACGGGCTGCATCCATCAGCTCCTCTGTGCTGTCGTTGAAGCCAGGGACCACCAGCGTTACCACTTCTACCCAAAGTCCGAGCTTGTGAGCCTGGCTGATGCTGTCCAGTACATTTGCCAGCACGCCGCCCAGTTGGCGGTAGTGGCGGTCTTGCATGGTCTTTAGATCAATTTTGTAGCCAACCAGGTAAGGGCGCAGGTAAGCCAGTACTTCGGGGGTGGCATTCCCGTTTGAGATGTACACACATTTCAACCCGGCCTCGACCGCCTGGCGGAAGATTGCCACCGCCCACTCGGAGGTGATCAGCGGCTCGTTATAGGATGAGGCTATGATCTTTGCACCAGAATCCAGGGCATATGCCACCATCTGCTCAGGTGAGATGCGGCGTGTCCCGTAAATGGCGATATCCGAAGCTGGATCACGCAGCGCCTGAGAAGTGACATGATTCTGGCAGTAATCGCAGTGGAAATCACAGCCCAGCATGCCAAATGTCAGGGCATCGCTGCCGGGGAGAACGTGGTTGAAGGGTTTCTTCTCGATCGGGTCTACTTGCAAAGCGGCAACGTACCCCCAGGGAACGCGCAGTTTGCCGTCCTGATTAAAACGCACCCTGCAGATCCCACGCCGGCCTTCACGGATTAAGCAGCGGTGCCCGCAGGCGTAACAGCGCACCGAGCGGTCGGGAAGGCTCTCGTACAGCTCACCATCTATTGTCATTTGATCCAGTATATCGGCAAGAGTCGTCATTATCTTTCTCCTGAAATTTAACTACCGATTTACGCGTATATCATACCAGGTTTATCTTAATACCCCCCAACTCCCCTTGAACTGTGTAACTTCTAAAATTATAATCCTGCCATGCTAACGATTGCGATCCAGGCAGGTGGAGAGTCCAGACGGATGGGGCGCGACAAGGCGCTCATCTCATTCCTCGGGCGGACTTTGATCGAGCGTGTCATCTCGCGAGTGGGGCATATGGCGGATGAGATATTGGTGACCACCAATCGCCCTGCAGATTACGCTTTTCTGGGGGTTGATCTCTACCCGGACGTGATCCCGAATCGAGGCGCTCTGGGGGGGTTGTACACTGCATTATATGCCGCCAGCCAGCCGCTTGTTGCCGTGGTTGCCTGCGATATGCCATTCGTAAGCCCGCAGATCCTTACCTGTGAGTGCGACCTGTTGGTCGATCCAAAGCTCGCTGCAGCCATCCCAAAACTCGATACCGGAACGGAGCCTTTCCACGCAGTTTACCGGCGATCTGCCTGCCTGCCGGCGATACTGGATTCCCTGCAGAAAGACCTATGGCGGGTTGATTCCTGGTTTTCTCAGGCGAATATCCATTTCCTGTCGCCCAAGGAAATTGCTGTCTGCGACCCAGAAGGGCTGGCTTTCCAGAATGTGAATACCCCCGAAGAGCTGGCGCGTGCGGAACAAATCGCACGCCAGCGCCTGTAACCAAAATCAGTTGTCTCGTGCTCGCGAGGCCTTAAATCCAAAATAGGGGTCTGCGCGGCGTATGCCACATCCGCCCCCAAACACCCCCATATACCAACCAACTGCGTCAGTCCTATAAAGATCACTTCTCAGGTCGATTGACCCTCAAGGGATAGCAGATGTTCACAAATCCAGCCACATCGACCCGGTGTCTATAAGTTGATGCGGCTGGATTTACAGGCAGCTAGAAACACGCACCGGAAACGTTATATGGATGGTGATGTAGATGCTGCTAAGGAGCTTGGCGGTGACGAAGCCCGGCAGGTAATTGAAGCTAATTGGCGAAGGCGAGAGCGGCTTCCTTCTTCCCGTTGTGGTTGAATTGAGCAAAATTCGTGGACTTCAAACGAGTGACCAGTTCATTTTGCGCTTCGCACCATACCGATTGTATGGAGCAATCGTCGCCGAAGGGGCATGAGCCGCCGTTATCTGCTACGCACTCGTTCAACAGAATTGGCCCATCAATCGCCTCAACCACCTCAAGGATCGAGATCTGGTCTGGGGTACGCGCCAGTGATACACCGCCACGTGCTCCGCGCGAAGTCTGCAAGATCCCGGCTACCGAGAGCTGGGAAACGATTTTAGCCAGAAAGGATGGGGGAATGCGTTGTTCTTGAGCGATCTGGCTTGTGGCAGCGCGCTGCTCTGCTCCGATGTGAGAGAGATACAGCACCGCTCGAACTGCATAGTCTGCCTGTCTTGTTATTTGCATTGGTTAATACTCCCTATTTGGTCTTACGGATAATATTTATCAGTTATATTTTAGACTGATTTAGGCCAATTCTCAAGTGACAGAGATCATCCTATCTAGATGACTGTTGTCTCATTAATATGACAAGGATTTACGCAGCTGGAAGGTGGATGGGGGTGTTTGGGCGGGTGCAGAGCGGCTGCCCAAATGTGATTATCTGGATGTCAAGTATTTGGGCTCATTGGGAATGGTCGTGGTACCCCCCAGATATAGGGGTGTAAAATAGCGA
>CAZGIX010000161.1:3778-10972 GCA_964525785.1 uncultured Anaerolineaceae bacterium | reverse complement strand
CCCCTACCTCTCATCCTCCTGATTACCCAATTACCTGATACCTTATTACCCCATTCCCCATTTGCCTTCTTGTTAGATTTCAAAACTGTTAGCCTGCCGGGAGCATTCTTCAAGTAGACTAGGATCGTGTGATGCAATATATTGTGAAGAATTCTGCATCGCACCAATTAATTCGTTAATCAAACTGGAGCCGATCGTCAAGCCCGCTGCCATCATCGCCCAAACCCGGTATTTGCTCCAGGAGGTGAGAGGTCTAGAGCCAGCACGTCTGGGAGAGCTTTATGGGCAAAGACACCATCGTTGTCGTGGATGATGACCATCTGGTAGCCAGTTTTATCGCTGGCAAGCTCTTGCCGCGCCTGGGGTACGAGACCCTGGTAGCCAATGACGGCAGGTCGGCCCTCGAGCTGGTGAAACGCAACCATATCTCGCTGATGCTCCTGGACCTGGAGCTGCCGGATATGAGCGGACTGGACCTGCTGCGCCAGCTCGTCCGGGAAGGTCACCTGGTGCCCACCATCATGATCACCGGGCACGGCTCGGAGAAGGTGGCGGTGGAGGCATTCCGCCTGGGGGTACAGGACTACCTGTCCAAACCCCTGGATACCGCGGCCTTGATCGACGCTCTGAATCGCGGCCTCACCCAGACCCGCCTGCGGCGAGAAAAAGAGCAGCTTACCAGCCAGCTGAAAGAGCAAGTGTCGTGGCTGATGACGCTCGCCAGGATCGGGCGCAGCGTGACCTCGTCGTTAGAGACGGATGAAGTCCTGCGGCGCATCGTGGCGGCGGGGGTGGAGCTCACCCGGGCGCAGGAGGGCTTCCTGGCCCTGCTGGATGAGGGCAACGGACGCCTTTACCTGCGAGCGGTCAAGAATATCGACGAGCAGATGAGCCGCACCATGCGCCTGCCGGTGAACGATTCTCTGGTCGGCTCGGTGGTGCGTACCGGCGCACCAGTGCGCACGTACCATGACTCGGACCAGCCGCGCCTGAAGGTCAGCACCGGCTACCTGGTGCAGAGCCTGCTGCACGTGCCGGTGATCTCGAAGGGGAAAGTGACCGGCGTGCTCTCGGTGGACAATCCCACCACCACGCGCGCCTTCTCGGATGAAGATGAGGCCCGCCTGCTCTCCCTGGCGGATTACGCGGCAGTGGCGATCGAAAACGCCAGGCTGTACGAGCAATCCCAGGTCGAGCTGGAGGAGCGCACGCGCATCGAAGCGGCGCTGCGGGAAAGCGAGGAGCGCTATGCCCTGGCGGTGCAAGGCGCCAATGACGGTGTGTGGGATTGGGATCTGAAGACCAACAAGATCTATTATTCGGGGCGCTGGTTCGCCATTTTGGGATTGGAAGAGGATACAGTAAGCGAGTCGCCCGAGGAGTGGACCAAGCGGGTGCACAGCGAGGATATCGAGCACCTGAAGCTGGATATCTCGGCGCATCTTTCCGGCAGCAGCCACCACTTGATGAATGAGTGCCGCATAATAAATGAGGATGGCAGCTACCGCTGGGTGCTGGTGCGCGGCCTGGCGGTGCGCGACGCGCATGGAGTAGCCTACCGCATGGCGGGCTCGATGACGGATATCACCGATCGCAAGAACGCTGAGCAGCGCCTGCTTCACGACGCCCTGCACGATACCCTGACCGGACTTCCCAACCGGGCGCTGTTCCAGGATCGCCTGCGCCTGGCAATTGCGCGCTCGAAACGGCGCCAGGACTATCATTTTGCGGTCCTCTTCCTGGACCTGGATAACTTCAAGAACGTGAACGATTCCCTGGGACACCAGGTTGGCGACGACCTGCTGGTTTCGGTAGCCAGGCTGTTGGAGAGCGGGCTGAGGTCAACGGATACCGTCGCCAGGTTGGGGGGCGATGAGTTTGTCATCCTGCTGGAGGATATCGATGGCGATGCGGGCGCCATCCAGGTGGCGGAGTGGATCAACGAGAAGCTGAAACTCCCCTTCAGCTTATCCGACCACCAGGTCTTTATTGCTACCAGCATCGGCATCGTGTTCAGCTCGGAGCTGTACAACCGGGCGGAAGATGTGCTGCGGGATGCTGACATTGCCATGTACAGCGCAAAAGGCCGGGGCCGGGCGCGCTATGAGGTCTTCGAGCCGGGCATGCGGGCCAGGATCACGGACCGCCTGGCCCTGGAGACTGAGATGCGCCTGGGCCTGGAGCGGGGTGAGTTCATCCTGTACTACCAGCCGATTGTGCTGCTGGAGACGAACCGCCTGGCGGGTTTCGAAGCGCTGCTGCGCTGGCAGCACCCCCAGCGCGGCCTGCTGATGCCCAAGGATTTCTTGCCGGTGGCCGAAGAAACCGGGCTGATCAATCCGATCGACACCTGGGTACTGCAGCACGCCTGCCGCCAGATGAAAGAATGGCAGGAAACCTTCCCGTATGACCCGCCGCTGACGATCAGCGTCAACATATCCGGCAAGCAGTTCTCACAGCCCGACCTGGTCACCACGATCTCGGAGGTGCTGGGTGAGGCGGATCTTTCGCCCAGCAGCCTCAAGCTGGAGATCACCGAGAATGCGATCATGGAGAACAGCCTGGCGACGATGCAGGTTCTGACCGACCTGCGCGCCCTGGGGATCCAGATCCAGATCGACGATTTCGGGATCGGTTACTCGTCGCTCAGCTACTTATCGAAATTCCCCGTCAGCGCATTGAAGATCGACCAATCCTTCGTCAACTTGATGCTGACCGACAGCAACCAAATGAAGATCGTGCAGGCGATTGTCATGCTCACTCAGCGCCTGGACGTGGTTGTGATTGCAGAAGGGGTTGAGACAGAAGCGCAGCTCAACCAGCTCAAATCCCTGGGCTGTGATTTTGGCCAGGGTTATTATCTTTCCCGGCCCCAGGACAGCCAGGCAACCAGCAGCCTGCTGGCAAAAGTGGTCCAACAGGGCGGGAGTATGGAAATTATTCTATAAGCAGACGACCTATGGCTGCCATCAACCTGCCGCATATTCGGGAGAGCCTGCGCCTGCGCCTGGGGGAACGGAGAAAGCTTCTACCCTCCATACCGGGCCTATCCAGGCTGCAGGGGAAGCTGATCATCCCTTACGTCCTGCTGACCCTGCTCCTTGCAGCCTCAGGGATCTACATCGTCACCCGCCTGGTGGCTTCTACGATCCGCGAGCGTTTCGTCAACCAGATCTACGAATCCGCCCGCATCGCCTCGGATGGGGTGGTGCGCCAGGAGCGGTCCCATCTGGAGAATCTGCGCCTGATGGTGTACACCCAGGGTGTGGGCGACGCCCTGGCGGCAGGTGACGCCGATATGCTGCAGTCGCTCTTGCTGCCCCTGGCGCTGAACAGCAGCATCGAGGCTGCCAGCGTGGTGGATGCGAAAGGCGTAGAAGTGCTGACCCTGGGCCTTGACCCGCAATCCGGGCAGTACCTGCGCTCCCAGGGCAACGATTTATCGGCCGAGCCTTTTGTCATGGATGCGCTGCAGGGCAAGAGCGACGCCCTGGGAGATAAATTTGCCGGTCTGCTGGAGACCAACTACGGCCCCGCCTTGTTTACCAGCTCGCCGGTTTTCGATGCGAGCGGAAAGCTGGCCGGGGCAATCCTGGTCGGGACGCGGCTGAGCACGCTGCTGGCAGATATCAAATCCCAGGCCCAGGCGGACCTCGCGGTCCTGGACAGCGGCTACCACCTGATTACCACCACGCTGCCGCCCCCTGAGGAGGGATACGCGGTGCTGGAAGAAGCCAGCCGGGCGGCCCACAACCAGGAGTCCCGGACGGTTGACCTGACGCTCTACAACCGCGATTACCAGCTGACCTATACGGCGTTCAAGGCACGGGACCAGCAGCTCGGCTGGATGGGAGTCTTGCTGCCCTCCAGCTACGTCGTCGCGGCGGAAGCCACCAGCCGCAACACCTTCAGCCTGATCTTCACCCTGGGCACGCTGGGGGTGATCGTGATCGGCCTGGCGCTCTCACAGAGCATCGCCCGCCCGATCTTGAAGCTGCGCTCGCTCTCCCAGGAAGTCGCCAGCGGGAACCTGGATCAGAGCCTGGATCTGAAGCGCACAGATGAGATCGGCGAGCTTGCCGACGCCTTCGATATCATGACCCTGCGCCTGCGGGAGCGCACTCAGGAAGCCGCCCGCCTGTACGCCGAAGCCGTCCAGCACAACCGCGAGCTGGCGGCGATGAACGAACAGCTGCGCACCACGCAGCTCCAGCTGGTGCAATCGGAAAAGCTGGCAGCGATTGGGCAGCTTACAGCCGGGATCGTGCACGATGTAAAGAATCCATTGGCAGTGATCAAGGGGATGGCGGACCTGATGCTCTCGGAGGGCGAGGTGCCGGCGGAACTCAGCGAGGAGATCACCCTGATCCGTGACAGCGCCCAGAAAGCCAACCTCATCCTGACCGACCTGCTGACCTTCTCCCGCCAGTCCAGGCCCGAGATGGAAGCACGCGACATGCGCCAGACGATCGAGGCCGCCCTGCGGCTGACCGCTTATCCGCTGCGCAAGGCGCATATCGAGGTGATTACAGATCTGCCGGACCAGTCGGTCATGATGGCTTATGACAACCAGCAGATCGAGCAGGTGCTGGTCAACCTGATCAACAACGCCATCCATGCCATGCAGGAGCACGGCGTGCTGCGGGTGAACTTGAGCCAATCGGAGGGTGTGGTCGCCATTGCCGTGCAGGATAACGGATCGGGCATAGCGCCTGAGAACCTGGGGCGCATCTTCGACCCCTTCTTCACTACCAAGCCCGAAGGAGAAGGCACCGGATTGGGCCTTTCGGTGAGCTACGGCATTATCTCCAACCATGACGGGCGCATTGAGGTAGAAAGCACGGTAGGCGAAGGCACGACCTTCACGATCTTACTGCCGGTCAAGCATGCATGGGAGAGCCATCCATGAGCATCCTTCCGGAACGGCTGCTGGTGGTAGACGACGACGCCGGTTTGCTGCTCTTCATGAGGCGCAGCCTTGAAAAACAAGGCTATGAGGTGTCCAGCTCCAGCGACGGGTTCCAGGCGCTGGAGATCTTGCAATCCTCGCCGCCTTTCTCCGTGCTGGTGACCGATCTGCTGATGCCGCATATGAGCGGGCTCGAGCTGCTGCGCCGGGCGCGTGCGCTGGACGAGAACCTGCAGATTATCGTCATCACGGCTGCCGACAGCGTTGACCTGGCAATCACCGCCATGAAAGATGGCGGCGTTTACGATTATTTGAAAAAACCGCTCGAGTCGATCAGCCAGCTCGCCATGGTTGTGGAGCGAGCGGCTGTGCACCGCCGCCTGGTGATGGAGCGCGCGCTGCTTCAGCGGCAAGCTGAGAAGGAGGCGCGCCGCCTGCAGACGCTGGTCTCCAGCATTGGCGAGGCCATCCTGGTGGCGGCAGCGGATGGAGTCATTACCGCCGCCAATCCCGCGGCCCTAAAGATGATCGGGCGCGGGCAGGTGACCGGCGAGCGTGCCCTGGACGTCCTGCCATCTAGGCTGGTCAGCATTGTGAACAACTGGCAGACAGCTGGCGGGCACAGCCCGGCGGTGATGGAGATCCCCTGGATTGCAGACACCATCCAGATGGTCAGCCTGACCCCCATCCAGGATCAGGAGGATCACTGGGAGGGCTGGGCACTGGTGATGCGCGATATCACGCCCTTCAAGCGCCTGGATGAGCTGAAAACCCAGGCGATGAACGAAGCTGCCGGTAAGATCCGCCGCCCACTGGCGGAGGCGATGAGCGCCCTGGTCGAGCTGAACCGCCTAGCCCTACAGGACGAGCGCTTTGCCCTGCAGGACGAGCGTTTGGGCACCAGCCTGTACAAGCTCAGCGAGGCCTGGAAGCGCATCCAGGGGTATATCGATGAGCTGGTCAAGATGACCCACCAGGAAGCGTCCCTGGAGAGCATGGTATCCGAGGTGGATCTCAATAAATCCCTGGGCGATGTGGAGCGCGAGCTGAACACCGAGCTGTACTGGCAGGGACGCGGTAAGCTGACCCTGCAGCTGAACAGCCAGCTGCCGCCGATCCAGACCGACGGGGATATGCTGCACCAGCTGCTGCTCGGTTTGGTGAAGCGCGCCGCCCTGCGCAGCCCGCTGGGGGGCAATATTCGCGTGGACGCCCGCGAGATCAACGGGCGCGTCTACATCGATGTCATCGACGATGGTCCAGCGGTCACCGATACGGGCATGCTGCACATGTTCGATCACTCTGCACTGGAGCCTTCCCTGGCGGGCAGCGGCGGCGGAGTCGAGCTGGCGCGCGCCAGGGCACAGCTGGAAGAGGTCGGCGGGCAGCTCTGGGTGGGAGGCCGATCGCGGCGCGGCAGCACGGTCACGCTGTGCCTGCCAGCGGTGGCGCAACAGGTGCGAAAAAGGACGGATCGGGAACTTCAGCCATGAATGCCGGTGAAGGAGGGGATGGGTCTGAGCCTGGGGTAACCGGGGGCTGGCTGAACAGGTGGCGGGCGCATCTGCAAGATGAGACGATGCGCGAGAACCTGCGCGGCTTCGGGCGCTGGTTCCTCATCATACCGCTCGTCCTGGTGATCACCTTCGCCTGCGGTCAATTTGCTCTGCTGCGCCCGGCAAGCGTGGCGGCGGCGGACACCAGCTCGCACATGCGCGCCGATTACAGCCCCTGGACAGCGGTCACGGTTATCCAGCTGGATGCGGACATATTGGTCGACCTGCAGGTCGAGAAGACCAGCCTGCCGGAGGTCCTGGTAACCCCCGGCGACTATTGGCCGGGCGATGTTCCCATGCCTACGCCGACCCTGCCAGCGACGGCAACTCTGCAGCCGAGCGCCACACCGGAGCCGTACCTGGCGCCATCCACCAGGACCCCGGTTCCATACCAGCCGCCCACTGCCACAGTAACGGCAACGCCCGCCTGGAGCGCCACCCCGACCCGCTACGTGCCGATCACCCCGTACCGCACACCAACCCGGACTCCCACCCGCACGGCAATCGTTTATATTACCGCCACGCGCACCAGGACAGCAACGCCAACAGCAACGGCAACGCGCACTCCCATTGCCACAGCAACGGCAACTGGCACAGCAACGCCAACGCGCACACCGACCATGACCCGCACAGCCACTGCCAAAGCAACGGCAACTGGCACAGCAACGCCAACGGCAACGCCAACTGACACAGCAACGCCAACTGACACAGCAACGCCAACTGACACAG
>CAZGIX010000161.1:0-3678 GCA_964525785.1 uncultured Anaerolineaceae bacterium | reverse complement strand
GACACAGCAACGCCAACGGACACAGCAACGCCAACGGACACACCAACGCCAACGGACACAGCCACACCCACGCCAACTGAACCAGCCTTGCCCTTACCGCCGAATGTGGAGATCGGCGATCCGGACGGCGACCAACTGGACATCGGCTGCGGGAGCAATGCCATCGTCGACCTGGGCGACCAGACCTGGATCGATACCTTGATCTTTTACGAGTTCTACAACCCCTGGGGATGCGGAGGCGGCGTATGCCTGGACTGGATCCTCATCGACCTGAGCCAATCCACCAGCGGACCCTGGACGCAGTACTTCTACTGGGGCGACAGCGACGGCGGCAACAATGGCAATGTCCAGCTCTACCACTTCCCTGGCGGGGTGGAGCCGGATAATGAGAGCATCCCCCCGGCTGAACTGTATGGATTATCGGGTATTCTGGTGGATGTGGGTGGGACGTACCGCTACGTGCGGCTCAGAGCGCCATCACCGTGCGGCGACCCGGCTCAGGTGGATGCGATCGATACCCTGCCGTGATCATCTCTATTTATCTGGCAGCCGGCCTGGGAAGCATTATTGCCCGGGCCGGCTGCGCTTTTCTGTAAGTCATGGGGGGTTAGTCTACATCGTCCCTGGCGCCCCGCAGGCGCTTGACCAGGCCGTGCCGGCGCTTGGACTGCAACCGGCGCTCCTGCGAGGCCGGCGTGGGACGGGTGGCACGGCGTTTTACCGGTCTGTGAGCCGCGCGGCGCACCAGCTCCACCAGCTTATCCAACGCATCCTGGCGGTTGCGCTCCTGGGTGCGGTAGCGGCGCGCTTCGATCACCAGCACGCCGTCGACGTTCAGCCGCCGGCCGGCCAGCCGTTTCAGCCGCTGGCGCACATCCTCCGGCAGTGATGGCGAGCCGTCCACGTCGAAGCGCAGCTGCACAGCCGTGGCGACCTTGTTGACGTTCTGCCCGCCGGGACCGGAAGCGCGCACAAACTCAAAATCGATCTCGCCATCCTGGATTATGAGATCGGGGGTGATTTCAACCATCTCTGACTACTATCATCGACTGCATATCTGCCGCAGAGATACCGAGGGCGGCGGCAAGCATCACCGGGAGTTACCTCGTCGCAGTGCGACCATTACTTATCGTTTGAAAGCCGGTCACCGAACGGGACGCCGTCCAGATAGATGTTGGTGGCCTTGATTTCTTCGTATTGACGTATGGTCGACCAGATCTGAACTTTCACGCGAGTATTATCACACGGATCCTTGGGGGGTTTATATGAGCCTTGCAAATCAACGGTGATCAATCCATTCTTACTGTTGAATTTCACGTTATTTACCCGCAGCTGGGATCGAAAGAGCGGGTTTAGAAATCCACCGACATTCTCCGACTTGAGCGAAAACAACCGGTCCAAGGCTTTGGAAACGTCGCTTGCCACATCCCCCGTCCGCTCCACACCGGAGCTGACGGCTATTGCAGAATCTCCGCAGATTGGACCGCCTGTGCCAACCTGGATCAGGTACATGGAGACATAACCACCCGAGGCCGAGGGTGCTGCCGGCGCCGTTTCGTCGGTCGCCTGGGTGGGTGATTCTGTTGGCGAAACCGTCGGGCTTGCGCTTGGGATGGGCGTCTCAGTGGCGGTCGCTGTCGGAGGTGGCTGCGTTGGTGTTGAAGATGGGGCCAAGGTCAGGGTTGCCGTTGGCTCGGTCGTGGCAGTTGGGGCTGCAGTGGGTGGGGGTAAGGTGTTGGTAGCCGGTACAGCGGTTACTGCGGATATTTGGGGCGCCGGTTCGGGAGTCGGAGCCGAGCAGGCTGCCACCAGCAAGAAGAACAGCAGCCAATGGATCGATTTCCCCAGGAATTTTTTTGGTTTCATCATGATCTCCATGTTCATCGAATATTATCAACGATTTCTACGCAATTGAGCGATCTAATCCGTCCGTGTTATACTCTGCCCGATTCTATACTATCCAGGGTGCAACTCCAAACCGGGAATCAAAGCCCATTATGTCCAACAACCAATCTGCCGGTGAAAAATCATTTCTATATAACGCAGTCCTGCTGATATATCCCTTCTTACTGGCCTACTACCCGATTTTCGCGTTACGCAATCATAATATCATTTATGTCGATATTTCTGCTATCTTACGCAGCCTCATTCTGGTCACAGCCGGGACGATGATCATTGGAGCGGTTGCATTCTCCTTCTTACGGGACACGGAAAGATCCAGCATCATCACCTCCTTGATCATCCTATGGTTCCTGTCTTATGGGCATGTCTACAACCAGCTTGAAATCACAGCTGGGAGCCCAATCCGCCATCGTTATCTAATCGGGGCGAGCTTACTGTTGTTATTGCTCGTGACTGTCCTGGTACTAAAAAAAGATCAGGCGGTCAGAGTGCTTTCCCAATTCCTGGCCATAGTCAGCATCCTCTTGATGGCAACAGTGATCTATGAATCGGTGCGTTACGATGTTGGAGTATACCGCGCTACAGCCGCTGCCAGGCAGGAACAGGTGCTCGACACCAGCTCCCAGGGCAGCGAAGACCAGCCGGATTTTTACCTGATCATCCTGGACGGGTACACGCGCTCGGACGTGCTCAAAGCGCGCTTCGAGTACGACAACGCGAGCCTCGTTCAAGGGTTAAACGAGCTGGGGTTTTATGTGGCCAATTGTGGTCAGAGCAATTACGCTTCCACAAAACTCTCACTCGTTTCCGCCATGTATGTCGATTACATCCAGAACTTCATCGAGGAGGGGATGGTATTACCGCCTCTGGAAACCAGCCCCGTCAACGAAACGCTGAAATCTTTGAGTTATCAGACCATCACTTTTGAGAACCGAGCGAGCGGACAATTTGATTTGAAAGAGGATATCCGTCTTTCGCGCAACCAGACGACCTTTGGGAATTTTGTCCTGCGTGGGGGCATCAACGAATTTGAGACTATGATGGTTGACACAACATTTTTGCGCTTTGTGGTCGATGCGGAACTTATACCCGGCTTCGATCAAGACAGTCTGCAGGAGTGGGAGCAGTGGGAACACTATTACCAGACACAATACATTCTAACCGAGCTGAAAAATTTGCCTGAAACACCCGGGCCAATATTTGTCTATGCTCACATCATGGTACCCCACTCTCCATATATATTCGCTCCGGATGGCTCCTACCGGCACACAACCGATCCCATTGACGGGTACCGTTCGAATGTCCAATTTATCGACAACCAGCTGCCGTCGATCCTCCAGACCATCATCGAGAAATCTAATCCAACCCCGATCATCATCGTCATGGGAGACCACGGACCTGCAACCCGCAGAACAATCACTAAGGAAATGCGTATGGCAACTCTGAACGCATATCTGGTCAATGATGCGGCAAAAGCACAGCTGTATCCCAGCATAACGCCGGTCAATGCGTTCAGAATTATCTTAAACTCACATTACGGGGGCACCTTCCCCATGCTTGAGGATGTCAGTTATTATGCCTACAAGCCTTCAGAGCTGCCCGATGCAGAGACAATTGTCTCTGATTGTCAAACCACGCGCTGAACAAGACAAGTTTCGAGGGATGCTCACCTTCTGACCAGACCCCCCGATTACCCCTGAAGTGCGCAACTCCTATTCTTTAACTGATTACCGGACACTTTAAAATGACGACTGTCATCTGGGGTACACTATGTTA
>CAZGIX010000160.1:0-11006 GCA_964525785.1 uncultured Anaerolineaceae bacterium | reverse complement strand
CGATGCCGTGCTGGGCATGGCTGTGCGCAACACCGAGCCCATCCTGGAGCCGTATCCGGAGGGGTATTTTAAGTAGAGGATGACCGCAAAGCCAGATCGCCCTGCATTGTAACCCGGATCGCCGATCCGGGTCGCAGTTGGTAGTTGAGCGCCGCGCCTGTTCCGCTGCTCTTCGCGGAGCTTGCTCCGCTGGTCTAGGCAGAGCTTCCTCCGCTGATGTACTCGGAGAAGCCCAACCCTCGCCGCGGTATAATCTATCCTGAAATGAGAGTAGATGATAGATGGGCGAGGTAGACAATGATCAAGATTTCCGAAGCGCGACCCCTGGTAGATTATAAGATCTGGCTCAAGTTTGCGGATGGCATTAGTGGTGAAGTTGACCTTTCCAGTCTTGCCGGTAAGGGTGTTTTTCGATATTGGAATCAGTACGAGAATTTTAAAAATGTCTCGGTGGTGAATGGTAGATGGCTGGCGTGGTCGGATGAGATCGACCTGGATGCTGATTCGCTCTACCTTAAGCTGACTGGTAAAAAGCCAGAAGACCTTTTCCCGGTCCTTAAAGAGGATCCTACATATGCCTGAGATAAGCCGCTTCTACGGAATTGTGATTCGTATGTTTTTCGACGATCACAATCCGCCCCATTTCCATGCGGTTTATGGCAGCGATGAGGCATGGATCAGCATAAACACCTTGGCGATCTTTTACGGCAGCCTGCCATCGCGTGCATTGGGAATGGTTATCGAATGGGCATCCTTGCACCAGGAAGATCTACGCCGAAATTGGACATTGATGGGGGAAAAGGAAAAGCCAAAAAAGATCGCTCCCCTACCGTAAGCGCCAGCCCATCGGCGAAGACTGCGCTCAACCCAACACTCGCTTTTCAATTTTATAAGTAGTCAACGACAGGAGACCTCCAGTGCGTATCGGTCCAACAGAACTTTTCATTATCTGCGGTGTAGGTGTATGTTTGCTCACCCTGGTGGTTGCTGCGGTGGTGCTCATTCTGGCATATTCCAGGCGCAAGAATTCCGGTCCATGAATTAAGCTGAATAGCCAAATGCCCAACCTCCTGAAAGGGTCTACAGATCGATGGCTGGCTTTAATCCTGGGAGTGTACAGCCTGGCAGTTTCAGGATGGATCATGGCTAGCGGTCTGCATGTGACCATGGAGGATGGTTTCTATTACTTCAAGATCGCTCAAAACGCAGCCCGCGGATTTGGACCGACCTTCGATGGCCTCCACCTGACCAACGGCTACCACCCCCTGTGGATGTTCTGCCTTATGTCGGTCTACTGGCTCACCAATGACCTGGAGACGGGACTGTTTTATGGCACTCTATTGCAGGCGGGCTTCATGTCAGCCAGCACCATCCTGTTTTACTCCGCTGCCCGGCGCTTGTGCCGCCGCCACGCTGCGGCTGCGGCGGCATTCGGCTGGGTGCTGCTGAGCTATAAGAACGGGCTGAGCGGGCTGGAGTTCAGCCTGCATACTCTTCTACTATGCGCAATTGCTTATTTTTACCTGCGATGGTTCTCTAAGGCGGCTCCGGAGCGGATGCTTACATATATTGTGCTGGGTATCTTGTTGGGATTGACCTTCCTGGCCCGCCTGGATACAGTCCTGCTGGCGGTGATTCTGCTGGCATTCATGACAAGCACGCTCATCAAGCAGCACAGCTGTTCCGCCGCTTTATTACGCCTGGCGGGAACTGCCCTCCCGTTCCTTATCATTGTGAGCATTTACCTGGTCCTGAACCGCCTGCTTTTCGGCAGCCTGCTGCCCGTCAGCAGCCTGTTGAAAAGCGAGTGGTCGCGGTCTCTGCTGCTTAATGATCCGATCTTCCAATCCTCAGGCTGGCTGGGTGCCAAAACCATCCAGCTTTTGCGACCCCTCGCGAGCTTCATCTCTATGAACGCCATGCGCCCGGCGGTGTTGGGGGTATTAGGAGCCGGTGGCGTGTGGATTTTAGCCCTGCTGCTGCCCGGACAGGTTATCCTCCGCAGATGGTCCAGGCGTACGCTGATTCCCCTGAGCCCCTTCTTTGTGTACGGTATTGCCAGCTACCTGGTGATTATGATCACCTATCACGGGTCGCTGAGCTATGCTCCCTGGTATTTCGCCATCCAGCCCTGGCTGGCGGCGGTGACGGTCGGGATGTTGCTCGATCTGCTGCGGGACTGGACAGAGAAAGGGTACCATGTCGAGACGCGGGCGCCGGCAGGTTCATATCGCCTGGTGGGGCTACTATCTTGTATACTAATGGGAACTGCCACGTTGGTGCAGGTCCTTCGCTGGCAGCGCTGGGAGCGGGAAAACCCCGAGCACCTGGTGCTGTATGACGCCGCGCAGTGGGCTAAGGAAAACATCCCCGCCAGCGCCGTTGTCGGCACCTGGAATGCGGGTACGAATGGATACTGGTCGGAACGACGGATCATCAATCTCGATGGCGTGGTGAACAGCCGGGAATATTTCAAGAGCGGACGCCAGGACCTGTGCCGCTATTGGGACGAGCTAAATATCACCTACCTCCTGGATGTATTCCAGGACGACCAGGTAATGACTGCCGTCCCTTTGCACCAGGCTTATGCCGGATGTATCGACCGGTTGCAGTTGATCTGGGAGGCAGACGGATACGATCCCACCTGGAGTCCGAAAGCTTACCGCATCCTGCCGGCTGGTGAGACGAGTGCAGAATGACCGGTTATCGAACAAGGGATATTCACGGTCATGTCTTTCTGAGTATATCCACAGCGCCAAGGCGTTCTTCTTTCAGAGATGAAACCTTGGTCATTGCGAGGCGATCTTTGCCGAAGCAATCTCCGAGCCAACCAGGATGGAGATTGCTTCGTCCCTGCGCTCCTCGCAACGACGGGTCGCATGTCATTAGGAGCCGCAGCGCGGCGAAGGCGAAGAAACTGACATCCATCAAAATCAAGCCAACAGAGGACTTAGGGATAGGAGAAACCATGCAAACGTACGTCATCTATGTGCGCTACACACAGCAAGGTGCACAGCATATCAAGCAAAGTCCTACTCGCCTGGAGGCGACCCGCAAGGCTTTTGCTGCGGCGGGGGCTGAATTGAAGTCCTGGTACCTGACCTTCGGCCAGTACGATGCCTTGATCATCGCTGATGCGCCGGATGCCGAGACAATCTCCCGTTTGACTCTGCAGTTGTGTTCGCACGGCAATGTGCGCACTGAGACAGTTCGGGCTTTCACAGAAGAAGAATACCGCCAGGTGATAGCATCTCTACCCTGATCCCTGGCGCCGGCGTCCCGATAGCAGTAATCCACTCTCTCCAGCGGGCGTGATGGTCATGGCAGCCATCGCTGGGGTATAATTCATGTGTCCTGGAATTCCTCCCCGTGCCTGGGGAGATATTCCATATTTGGCCCCTCAACTTTATATCTATCCGCTTCACTGCAGATCACACCCATGCGTCTGACCTTCCTCAACGATCAGGAAATCCAGAATATTCACAACGCCAGCCTGCGCGTGCTCTCAGAGACAGGCATATTGATCGACGATGCGCAGGGGCGCAGCCTCCTGTTGGAGCACGGTGCCGCAGAAAGCCGTGGACGCCTGTGCCTGCCGCCTGACCTGGTGGAAAGCTGCCTGGCAAAATGCCCCAGCACGGTCACCTTGCGCGGGCGCGGCGCCCAGGCCGTCCTGGGCGATGGCTCGCTGCACGTCCACAACCTGGGCGGGGCACGGGATGTGTTCGATGCCCCAGGAGCCAATCCCCGCCCGGCGACGGCTGCCGATGTGGCGCAGAGCACCCGCTTGATGGACGCCCTGGACAACGTCACCACCATCACCCCGCTGTACACACCTCGCGATGTGCCTGGGGAGCTGATGATCCTGACCATGTTCGACCAGACCGTGCGCAACACCGATAAACCGGTCAACGGGCCAGGCGTCACCAGCGCCAACGACGTACGCACCCTGGTGGAGATGATCAAGGTGGTCTATGGAGACCAGCCGGCGGTCTCGCTGGGGGCCTCGCCGGTCAGCCCGCTTAACTTTCTGGGCGACATTGTGCAGGTGTTCTTGGAGATCGCTCGCCAGGGGCTGCCCTGCGGCCCACTGCCCTGCCCGAATGTGGGCGCCACCTCCCCTATGTCGCTGGCGGGCTCGCTGGTGCAGCAAAACGCAGAGAACCTGGCTTCGATTGTGCTGATCCAGCTCACCAATCCGGGCAACCCGGTGGTGTACTGCGGGCGCCTGTCGGTGCTCAATATGCGCAGCGGCGCTCCCATCTGGGGCAATCCGGAGGTCGGGCTGCTGTCGTCCGGTACTGTGCAGCTCGGGCACCACTACCACCTGCCGGTCAATGTGTACGGTCTGGCAGACAGCGGCTATGCCGCCGACATGCAGAGCGGCTACGAGCGCGCCATCAATGCCATCGTGCCCGCCCTGGCAGGCGCGGACGAGCTATCGGGCGTGGGAGAGATGGCGGGTGGGACGGTTTCCGCCAATTTCCAGATCGTCATCGACGACGACATCTACGGCATGGTGCGGCGTGTGCGGCGCGGCTTCGACGTGAACGAGGACAGCCTGGCGGTTGAAGTGATCGCCCATGCTATGGATGGCACGCGCAACTTCCTTCGCGAGCAGCACACCCGCCAATACCTGCGCTCGGGCGAGATCTGGGGTGGGCGCCTGGGAGTTCAGGAGGTGGGTTGGGAGATGTGGCACAACGCTGGCGAACCCACGGTGCTGGAACGCGCCCAGGAGCAGGTCGAACACATCCTTGCCCACCACGCGCCGCCTCCCTTGAGCGATGAGCAAACCCGCGCCCTGGATGAGATCATGCGATTTGCCTATGCCCGACAATAAGATGCCTGGCACTGGCGCCAAGGGGACGATCACAGTCAATATGCAGCCGGTCGGGCGGCGGGTGGAGATCAGTCCCGGAATGAGCCTGCTCGAAGCCGCCCAATCGGCGGGGGTAGAGCTGGCGTCATTGTGCGGCGGGTTAGGGGTATGCGATAGCTGTAAGATTCGCCTGGTGAGAGGGGAACTTACACCTCCGACAATCGAAGAACAAAGCCTGTTTTACCCGGAACAGCTAGAAGCCGGCTTCCGGCTGGCGTGCCAGGCTGTGCCGCTGGGGGATGTCAAGATCGATATCCCGCCCGAGTCGCTCACCACCCCACAGCGCCTGCAGATCGAAGGTCAGAGCGCCGAGGTAGAGCTGGCTCCTGCCGTGGTGGGCGCCGATATCAAGGTCGAAGTACCTGATATCCATGATCTGCGCGCCGACACACGCCGCATTCGTGATGCACTGATCGCATCCGGTCACCTGGCAGGAGGTGGGGCGCTGCGCTTCAGCCCAGTGGTACTGACGCAGTTGTCAAAGCAAGTGCGCGATCTGAACTGGTCGATGCGTGTGGCCCGGCACGGTGACGAGGTCGTATCGATTTTACCCATTGATACAGCAATGGTTGGTCTGGCAGTTGATGTAGGCACTACCAAACTGGCAGCATACCTAGTAGACCTGACCACTGGGGATACGTTGGTAAAATCTGGCGCAATGAACCCACAGATCGCGTTCGGCGAGGATGTTGTCAGCCGCATCGCCTACTGCCAGAACCACACCGACGGGCGCCGCACTCTTCAGCGCCGCCTGATCGAAGCCCTGAACGAGCTGCTGTCTGAGATGTGCCGTATGGCCCGCCTTGAGCGGGATCAGATACTGGATGCGGTGGTAGTCGGCAACACCGCCATGCACCACCTGTTCGCCGGTCTGCCGGTCAACCAGCTTGGACACGCCCCCTATGTTCCGGCAGTCAGCGAAGCGTTGGATATCCCTGCCCGCGAGCTGGGACTGGAGCTGGCTCCAGGCGCCTACGTGCACCTGCCGCCCAACATCGCCGGATATGTCGGCGCCGATCATGTCGCCATGGATCTGGCAACCGGCGCCTGGAACGCCCAGCGCACCACCCTGGCTTTGGATATCGGCACCAACACCGAGATAACCCTCAACCATAACGGTCGCCTGCTTTGCTGCTCGTGCGCTTCCGGTCCGGCTTTCGAGGGTGCCCATATCCGGGATGGAATGCGCGCCGCTCCAGGGGCGATCGAAAGGGTCCAGATTGTAGACAGTGGAGAGGGTGCTAAAATCCGCCTCCAGACCATCGGCGACCAACCCGCAGTGGGCATCTGCGGTTCTGGCATCCTGGATGCAATAGCCGCCATGCTTCAGGCGGGCGTCCTGGACCGGCGCGGCGCTTTGGTCGGCAGCCACGCGCTGGTGCGCTGGCGTGATGGGCTGCATGAGTTCGTCCTCGTGCCGGCTGGCGAAACGGGGCACGGCAAGGACATGCTCATCACCCGCCGGGATGTCAATGAGATCCAGCTTGCCAAGGGCGCTATCCGCGCCGGCATCGAGACCCTGCTGGCAGAGGCCGGCCTCCAGTCCCAGGATGTCCAGGATTTTATCGTCGCCGGGGCGTTCGGGACGTACATCAGCATCCACAGCGCCATCCAGGTGGGCATGTTCCCGGCGCTTCCGGAGAGCCGCTTCCGGCAGGTGGGCAACGCGGCTGGGGCAGGCGCCAGGCAGATGCTGGTATCGGTGCAACAAAGACAGATCGCCCAGGAGATTGCGGCCCGGCTGGAATACATTGAGCTTTCGTCGCACCCAGATTTCACGAACGAGTTCTCCCACCGGCTGTTCTTTTCGGATTTTAAGAAAGAGGGACTCACCGCAGAGCACGCGGAGAACACGGAGAAAATCAGACAGAAAAAGAAATAAACACCGCAGAGACGCGGAGATCACAGAGAAGATCAGAGAGAAAAAAATACTGTGCGGTTAATTCAAAAATCAAAACTCTGCGCCATCTGCGTCTCTGCGGTTAAACCAAGATAATTACTCTGCGGTGATATCTTCCTAAGGAGCATACAATGAGCAACGAAATGTACCAGAAGTTAGCCCAAAGCCTGATCGATGGTGACCCGGATGCGTGTGTCGAGCTGACACAGCAGGCGCTTGCCGCGGGGATCGAACCGATGGCGATCATCCGTGAGGGCTTGATGGTGGGCATGAACGTGGTCGGCGAGAAGTTCGGCAGTGGCGAGTATTTCCTGCCCGACCTGATCATCGCCGCAGATGGGATGCAGCAGGCTATGGCACTGCTGGATCCGGAGCTGACCGCCCGCCGCCAGCAGGTTGAATCGGCAGGCACGGTTGTAATCGGTACGGTAAAAGGCGACATCCACGAGATCGGCAAATCCCTGGTTGGCACCATGCTCTCCGCCAATGGGTTTAAGGTCCACGATCTCGGGGTGGATGTGCCTAACGAGAAGTTTATCGACAAGGTCAAGGAGACCGGGGCGAATCTGCTCGGCCTATCTGCCCTGCTCACCACTACGATGACGATGCAGAAGCAGGTGGTCGAGGCGCTGCAACAGGCCGGCCTGCGCGGGCAGGTGAAAGTAATGGTCGGCGGAGCGCCAGTGACGCGCTCCTGGGCAGAAGAGATCGGCGCAGATGGCTACGCTGAAGACGCTATGAGTGCGGTTGCACTGGCGAGGAAGCTGGTATCATAAGCTCTCTCCAGCTGGCTTTACGAACATCCAGGCTGACCTAAGGGCATGAGCCATGCGGTAAAAAGAGAGGCTGAGTATGAAAAAAGTTCGCTGGGGTTTGCTTTCCACCGCTCAAATCAACCGGCGCCTGATCCCTGCCATCCGCGCCACCAAACGCGGTGTATTGGCGGCAGTTGCCAGCCGGGATGAGGCGCAAGCGCGCCAATATGCCAAACAATGGGAGATACCGCACGCCTTTGGCAGCTACCAGGCAATGCTTGATTCGGGCGAGATCGACGCCGTGTATATCAGCCTGCCCAACCACCTGCACGCCGAATGGAGCATCCGCGCCCTGGAAGCGGGCGTGCATGTGCTGTGTGAAAAGCCGTTCGCCATCACGCTGGAAGAAGTGGATGCGATGATCGCCGCAAGCCAGCGCACTGGCAAGGCGCTGGCAGAGGCCTTCATGTACCGGCATCATCCCCAAACCAAGATGGTTGGCGAATGGCTGCGCAACGGCAAGCTGGGTGAGCTGGTATTGGTGCGCAGCATCTTCACCTTCACCCTGGACGAGCCGGAGAATGTGCGCCTGGTGGCAGATTGGGGCGGTGGGGCGCTGTGGGACATCGGCGTATATCCGGTAAGTCTGGCGCAGTTTGTATACGGAGGAGCGCCGCAGCGCGTTTCCGCTGTCCAGGTCACAGGCCCTACCGGCATCGATGAAACGTTTGCGGGATTGATGATCTATGCCCCGGCGAGTGAAGGCGGTCCCGAGCGTACAGCCGAGTTCGCGTGTTCCTTCCGCTCACCCGGGGGTACACACGCCGAAATCCTGGGCACCAAGGGCTGGCTGGAGATTGGGGCGCCATTCAACGGTATGGACGATGGCAGGAAGCATTTATTTTTCAATCATCCGGATGGCAAGGTCCAGCCTATTTATGTCCCACGCCAGTCGCTGTATGTGGGTGAAGTCCAGGATATGCATGCCGCCATCCTGGACGGCAAGCCTACCTACCTGACCCTGGACGAGACCCGCGATCACATCCGCACTGTGTTGGCGCTGTATCAGGCGGCGAAGGAGGGAAGGCAGGTTATTCTGCCATAGGGGCGACCCGTCTAGACCCATTCGGGTTCTGAACCTACCGCGTTTCGATGGCGGTATTGGGGCGACCCGCCTTTGCCAATCAGGGTTCTGATTAAAACACCCCTGGCGCCAGACAGGATCTTTGATAGGGATGCATGGGTCGCCCCTACAGGTTGTTACAGGATAATTATCCTGGCAGATTTACCGGATTTTCGTAATCCGTGATTTATATTCCCCAATTAAAGCGCCTAAGGATCCAGGCGCAGGACCGTGAGGACGCGGGGCGGCGTTTTTATTTTGTAGGGGCGACCCATCATTAAATATTATTGCCTCGTCTGGCAACTCGTGTGTGCCAGACGAGGCGCTTAAACGGGATGCAAGGGTCGCCCCTGAAACTGTGTATTGTAAATCAGCGTTGGTACGTTCTACTGTTCGTCATACGGTTCCCCCTACCCCATCCTCCCGGTGATATACGTATCAGTCAGCTCCTTCTCGGGGCTGGTGAACAACTTATCCGTGAGAGAAAATTCCACCAGCTCTCCCAGCCAGAAGAAGCCGGTGTACTCCGAAACACGCGCCGCCTGCTGCATGTTGTGGGTGACGATGACGATGGTATAGTCCTTTTTAAGCTCGCCAATCAGCTCTTCGATGTGCAAGGTGGCGATTGGATCGAGCGCCGAGGCTGGCTCATCCATCAAGATCACCTCCGGCTGCACCGCCACCGCCCGGGCAATGCACAGGCGCTGCTGCTGCCCCAGGGAAAGCTCCAGGGCACTGCTGTTCAGATCGTCTTTCACTTCATTATATAAAGCAGCCTGTTCCAGGCTGCGCTTCACCAGGTCAGCAAGCTCTGCCTTATTGCTCGTCAAATCCAGCACGCGCGGGCCGAAAGCCACGTTGTCGAAGATAGTCTGCGGAAACGGGTTGGGTTTTTGAAAGACCATGCCCACTCGCTGGCGCAGGGCGGTCAGGTTCATTTCGGGGGCATAGATATCCTCCCCGTCCAGCAGGATTTGTCCCTTGATCGTAGTGCCGGGGATGGTGTCGTTCATGCGGTTCAGGCAGCGCACAAAGGTGGATTTGCCGCAGCCCGAGGGACCGATCAGAGCAGTCACCTGGCGCGGCAGGATATCCATGTGGATGCCCTTCAATGCCTGCATCTGACCGTAGAAGAAGTCCAGCCCGCGCACCTGGAATTTTGGATTCACAGCATCTGAAGATTGAGAGGCATCCATGCGCGTTGATTGTAATCGAGGATGAAAGCTTCATGCAAGAGGAGGGAACCAGATACTACCAGTTGTAACAGGGGTGACCCCTGCGTCGCATGCCCGCAGCCAGTTCAACCCCGATGTTCCGCCGATCAGGGCTACGACCGGCAGCAGCGGTCCGGCCCTACTTGCCATCCGGAGCACTCGCAGATAAAATAACTCTATGCAATGGAACCTGATACGCCTGGCAGTGATGGCGGCTTTCCTGCTGGCTGGCTGTACGTCTGGTGGAACACAACCTGGCTCTCCAGGCCGGGTGCAAAGCATCGTCAATTCCGGGTCTGATACAATGGTAAACCTGGCGCTCGCCTGGGCCGAGCGGTACCAGACGGTCAATCCAGCCGTGAGTATCTCGGTCAGCGGCGGAGGTTCAGGCACCGGCATAGCTTCCCTGATCAACGGCACAATCGACCTGGCGAACGCCTCCCGCAAGATCAAAACCGAAGAGTACGACCAGGCAGAACAAAACGGCGTTGAGCCGGTCGAGTTCGTGGTTGCACGCGATGCCATTGCCATCATCATCAACCCGGACAATCCCATCCAGCAGCTCAGCCTGGTCCAGATCTCAGCCATCTACAGCGGGCTGATCAACAACTGGAGCGAGTTGGGTGGAGAAGACCGGCCGATCGTGCGGGTCTCGCGTGAGACCAACTCCGGCACGCATGTCTATTTCCTGGAGGAAGTGCTGCGCCTGGGAGAAGCGGATAATAAGACTTTTTTCTCTCCCGACACGCTGCTGCTGCCTTCCTCGCAAGGCATCACGTCCGAAGTGCGCGATAATCCCAACGCCATCGGTTATGATGGGTTAGGCTATGTGACCCCTGAAGTCAAGGTCGTTGCAGTTGCCAGAGATGACCAGGGCCCGTTTATCCTGCCGTCTGTTGAAAGCGTCAACCAGGGCAGTTACCCCATCGCCCGTGACCTGTATATCTATACTGCGGGTCAGCCGGAAGCCGGGACCCAGGAATACCTGGATTGGATCATCTCTGCGGAAGGTCAGGCGATTGTCCGAGACAACGGGTACGTCCCGATCGCGGATGATTGAGACGCACACGGAATGATCTGTACACGGATGGCTCCACTGAAAAAACGACCAGACAAAGGATATCCGATTTTC
>CAZGIX010000159.1:0-11012 GCA_964525785.1 uncultured Anaerolineaceae bacterium | reverse complement strand
TGCGTTAATAAAATTATATATGGCGGTTTGCAATGGTAGAATCGGCAAAGTTTGCTGCCCGGTTCAGGACAATCTACACTTTGCGCTCCACGTCGTAATCTCTAAAAAGGAGTGATCTATGCCTGAAGCTGTCATCATTGATGCCATCCGCACGCCGATCGGGGCGCTGGGAGGTGTGCTATCTTCCGTGCGCCCGGATGATCTGGCTGCCCACGTTTTGAAAGCCCTGGTTGCCCGCACTGGCATTGATCCAGCCTTTGTGGAGGAGGTATACCTGGGCTGTGCCAACCAGGCCGGCGAGGATAACCGCAATGTGGCGCGCATGGCTGCTTTACTGGCTGGTTTCCCGGTAGAGGTGCCGGCGGTGACCATCAACCGCCTGTGTGCGTCTGGCTTGAACGCTATCAACCAGGCGGCACGCGCCATCCGCGTTGGAGAAGGGGATGTGTACATCGCCGGTGGCGTGGAGTGCATGTCGCGCGCCCCTTATTCGCTCCCCAAAGCCGAGCAGCCGTTCGCCTTTGGCAACCTCACCGCCTGGGATACCGCCCTGGGATGGCGGTACCCGAACCCGCGCATGCAGGAGATGCACGGCACCGAATCGATGGGCGAGACTGCCGAGAACATCTACGAGCTGATGCCTCACCTTACTCGCGAGCAGCAAGACGCCTTCGCCGTGGCAAGCCACCAGCGCGCCATCGCCGCCATCGATTCTGGTAAATTCGCCGAGGAGATTGTGCCGGTACCGGTGCCGCAGCGCAAGGGCGATCCCGTCATGGTAGCTACCGACGAGCGCCCGCGGCGCGACACCACCCTGGAATCGTTGGCGCGGCTCAGACCCGCTTTCCGCAAGAATGGCAGCGTGACGGCGGGCAATTCGTCGGGCCTGAATGATGGCGCGGCGGCGATGCTGCTGATGAGCGCATCCACTGCCAGTGAGCTGGGTTTTAAACCCATGGCGCGCATAATAGCCAGCGCCGCGGCCGGTGTGCCGCCGAGGACAATGGGTCTGGGTCCTGTGCCCGCCACGCGTAAAGCGCTGCAGCGTGCCGGATTGACTATCGAAGACATCGGCCTGGTCGAGCTGAATGAGGCTTTTGCTGTACAATCGCTGGCGGTGATGCAGGAGCTTGGATTGCGCCACGAGATCACCAATGTCAACGGTGGGGCGGTCGCCCTGGGGCACCCGCTGGGCTGCTCGGGGGCGCGCATCCTGACCACCCTTCTGCACGAGATGCGCCGCCGTGCGCCGGCTGAGAAGCGCCCCTACTATGGCCTGGCGACCCTATGCGTGGGTGTTGGCCAGGGTGAAGCGGTGATTGTGGAGTGGATCGGCGAATAAAGGAGCATGATTATGGCAGACCACCAGTTACTCTACCTCTCTCGGGCGGATGTAGAAGCCGTCGCTGTGGATATGGCTACGATCATCGAGCTGCTTGCCCAGGCTTTCAAAGAGAAAGGCGAGGGCCGGGTTGAGATGCCGCCCAAGCCGGGGATCCATACCCAGCCGGATGCCTTCATCCATGCCATGCCAGCTTACATACCCGTCCTGCAGTCGGCGGGCATCAAGTGGGTGAGCGGCTACCCGGATAACTATAAGCGCGGCTTGCCGTATATCAGCGGTCTGCTGATCATGAACGATGCGGAGACTGGGCTGCCCTACGCCGTGATGGACTGCACCTGGATCACCGCCTATCGCACCGGGGCGGCCTCGGCGCTCTCGGCGCGCTTCCTGGCACGTCCCGACAGCCAGACGGTCGGGATCCTGGCCTGCGGCGTGCAGGGACGCACCAACCTGATCGCTATGGCAACCCTCTTTCCGGTCAAACGCGTTTATGCCTACGACATATTACCGGATGTAAAGCAGCGCTATGTGAAGGAGATGTCTGCCAGGCTGGGAATTGAAGTTATCGGTGTGGACGCTCCCCGGCAGGCTGTTGTGCCGAGCGATATCGTTGTCACTTCCGGCCCGATCCTCAAACACCCCACGCCAACGATCGAGAAGGACTGGCTTCAGCCGGGAGCCTTTGCCAGCGCGGTGGATTTCGACAGCTACTGGCAGCCATCTGCTCTGGCGCAGATGGATCGCATCGCCACCGACGATCATGCCCAGTTCGAGTACTACCGCAGTGTCGGCTACTTCCAGACCACCCCTAATCCCTACGCCGACCTGGGCGAGTTGGCAGCCGGCTTAAAACAGGGCCGCCAGAACCCTGGCGAGCGCACTATGGCGATGAACCTAGGCCTGGCGATGGACGATATGGCGGTGGCGCCGGAGATCTACCGCCGCGCCCGAGAGAAGGGCATCGGGGTCTGGCTGCCGCTCTGATTTCGTCCCTACGGATTAATCAGCGCCTGGCGGTTGGCCCATAAGTACAGGATGGAGAGCGGGCCGGCTGCCAGGCAGAACACATTGATGATGACCTCGATGGCAGTCTCCGCGCCGCCGATAGCATAGATGCCTTCGTTCAAGTTAAAGGTCACATCCATCAAGCCCAGGAAAATCGCACTCGAAGCTGCCAGCAGACCAAACAATAATCCCCAGGGACGGCGCCGCCACAATCCAACTGCTCCCAACAGCGCGCAGGCTGCCATCCAGGCGTCCGCAGCCGGGAAGGCGTTCTCGAATGCCAGGTAGACCTCGTCCTGGCGTACCTGCACGTCGCCGCTGGTGAAGTAGATGACCCAATATGCCAGGGTGGCAATAAACGTCAGCAAAAGCAGGGCGATGATCCCGGACAAACCGCGCGGGTGTGCAGGCTGGGGCGAAGAGCGGAATGTTTCAGGCATTCAATACTCCATCAGGTTTAGGGCCGCTCTGATAATGGCGGCAGTGCTGGGCAGCACCTGGTCTTCGAGCTGCCTGGCATACGGAATGGTGGTCTGCGAGCACACGCGGCTGTAGCGCACCGGGATACCCGCTTCCAGGACAACGGCAGCCATCTCACCGGATAAACCGAACTCCTCATAGTCTTCGTCCACCACCAGCAGCCTGCCCGTCTGGCTGACTGCCTCGCAGACTGCCCGTTTATCTAAAGGCGACACCGTACGCAGATCCATTACGCCCGCGGACACGCCTTGCCGTTGAAGCCCTTGGGCGGCCTCCAGGCAGCGGTGCACGCCTACGCCGACGCTCACCAGGGTGAGATCGCTGCCCTGCCGGTGGGTTGCTGCCTGCCCAATCGGCAGCGGCGTCCAGACCTTGGGGACGGGGCCTTTGGCCCCGTGCTCGGGCACGTCATACTGCACGGTTTTGCGCCCGCCAGCACCGAGGCTGCTGAGCCAGTTCTCGGCTAACAGCTTGTGCTCGAGGAATACCACGGGGCTGTCGTGCTGCAGAGCTGCCAGCATTAACCCGCCCGCGTCTGCCGGATTGGAAGGGACCACCACCGATAGGCCCGGTATATGCGCCAACCAGCCCCACAGGCTTTGTTCGTGCTGCCCGCCGTCGCCATACCCGCCGCCAGCGGCTGAGCGTACGACCAGCGGGACTTTCCAGCGCCCGCCGGAAAACGCCTCGATTTTAGCAGCATGGTTGAGCAGGGCGTCGACAGCCACGCCGATGAAGTCCACCAGCATGATCTCGACAACCGGGCGCATCCCAGCCATGGCGGCAGCCACGCCTGCCCCCAGGAACGCGCTCTCGCTGATGGGCGTGTTGCGCACGCGCAGCGGTCCAAAGCGCACCAGCAGGCTGCTCCGCAATCCCTGCACATCCTCGCCCATAACGATGATGCGCGGATCAGACGACATGCCTTGTGCCAGGGCGTCATCGATGGCATTGGCGAAGCTCATGGTCCTCATGACTGGCCTGCCTCTTGTGGCTCCAGGTTTACCAGCGCAGTTTCGACAACCTGCTGGATCTCCGCTTTGATATCGTGCTCGATTTCCTGAAGCCGGTCTGGCTCGGATGCCAGCTTCGAGCTGAGCAGCACAAGCGGGTCTTTGCCCTGGACGATCCGCCGGGTAGGCGCCTGGGAGATCATCGCCATGACCTGCGAAATACCGCGCAGGCGTTCATTCAGCGGCGCACCAGCGCGCCGGAAGAAAGCCTTTAGCATCGGGGCGGTGGTCGTATCCAGATCGCTGAGCGGGTTGCTGGCAAGGCGCAGTAGCTGGTCGCCCAGGAAATGACCTTGCAGATGCACGCATGTAGCATGCAGGAAAGATGGCCCCTCTCCCTGGCGGGCGCGCCGTATGGCCTCCTGTGCAGCGGCCCACACGGCCTCGACGTCGCTGCCGTCCACATCCAAGGCAGGCATCCCAAAGGCGCCAGCGCGCTCCCGTAAATTCCCGCCGGTGATAGATGCGCCGCGCGTGGTCATCTCCCACTGGTTGTCCTTGCAGATGAACAGGACCGGCAGCCGCCAGGCGACCGCCAGGTTCATGCTCTCCATCAGCATGCCCTGGTTCATCGCCCCTTCGCCGAAGGTGGCAGCCGCCAGCCTGCCGGGTCGAAGATATTGCGCTGCCAGGGCGAACCCGGCTGCCGCCGGCCCCGATGCACCGACGATGCCCGAAGAGGCCGTCAGGAGTTCCGGGGCGAACAGGTGCATATGACCACCCATGCCGCTGCACAGTCCATCCGGCAGTCCCAGGAACTCGCGCAGCAGGAGTAGAGGATGGACCCCGCGCATCAACAGCGGCGCTGTGCCGCGGTGGTCCAGCGCCAGGGCATCGCCATCCTGAAGCTGCAAGACTATGCCGGCGGCGATGGCTTCCTCACCGGCGCTCATATGCATCTCGCCGGAGATCCAGCCTGCCTCCCACAGCACCGCCACCGCCTCTTCGAACAGGCGGCTGCGCAGCATGTGCCGGTACGCCAGCCAAAGGTCAATGCTCATATATATAATTTCTCGCGATCGACTTCTTCGCGCAGAATGCGCAGCTCCTCTGCGGTAGGCGCCGGGTTCTCCTCCACCGTCTCGGCAATCAACAGCTCAAAGCCGGTGTTTTCAAGCACCTGCTCGATTGTCACCCCCGGCTGGACTGCCAGGAGCAGCATGCGTTTGCTTACCTGGTGGTAGCCCATAATAGCCAGGTTGCTCACCACGCGGTAGGGTCCGGTGCCGGGCGCCAAACCGGCAGCCTCGCGACTCCCGGGACCGGTCAGGTAACCGGGGGTGGTAATGAAGTCCACCTTCTCCATAAAGCGGCGCTTATCATGGCGCATGATGGCGATCGTCTGCCAGCATAGTGAGCCGACATCGTTCGAGCCGCCGCTACCGGGCAGGCGCACCTTGGGGTGATCGTGGTCGCCGATCACGGTGCTGTTCAGATTTCCGTAGGGGTCGATCTGTGCTCCCCCCAGGAAGCCGAACTCGATGAAGCCGCGCTGGGCAGCCTCCATGACATCGCAGATGCCGGAAGCGGCGATTGCGCGGTGGAAAGTGCGCTGTCCACCGACGGCGATGGGTAGCTCGTCCAGGATGGCTCCCGTGCCCCCGAATTCGAACACGGTCACCAGGTTGGGGGCGTGCATCTTCTGCGCCAGGGATGCCGCCAGCATAGGAATGCCCGTGCCGATGAAGGCGGTGGTGCTATCCGGCATCAGCCGGGCGGCGCTGCAGATCAAAAGCTCGCTGGGGTTATAGGCAGGGCTGCTCATTTCTCCGCTCCTAAGCGCAGGCTTTCCAGCCGCTCCTGACCGATCAGTTCCAGGTATTCCTGGTGGTCGCGCACGCCGTAGATGTACTTCTGCAGGTATTCCTGGGTGGTCTCAGGCGTCTCCGCAGCTTTTACCCACTCGCGGATCTGGTCTTCATCTCGCTGGTACAGGTAGCACATCTCGCCAGGATGAGAGCCAAAGGGAGCGTGCACGACCCCATCCACCAGGTAGTAGGGAATGATGGTGCGGTCTGGGCGCCGGCGGAACTCCTCCGTGTCCACAATCTCTTCGGTGCTGACGATCAACGTCCTGGAAGCGCGCGCCATCTCAGCCGCAAAGCCGCTGATGCCGTCGATTTGGGCATTGCCGTACTTGTCGGCGCGGTGCACGTGGATCAGGCCCACATCCAGGATCAGGGCCGGTATCAGGCAGATCGGGTCGCCGGTGAATGGGTCGCGCACCACTTTAGCTGAACTGTATTTCAAGGTGTCGCTGCCCAGCATAGAGCGCAGCGGGATGAAGGGCACCCCCATGGCGGCAGCCTTAAAGCGCCCGGCAAAGGCGGCGTTGCTCCATTCCACACAGGTCTCTACCCGCCCGCTTTCCACCTCGCGCCGCAGGCAGTTCGAAACCCCGTAGACCTCCAGGCCCGCATAAGTGATGTCCATTTTCTTGACCAGGCTGGCTGCCAGGAGCATATCCAGCTCGAGCACCCCTTGCCCCGCGACCAGCAGGTCTTTCTTGCCCTGGCGCACGACCTCATTGACCAGCGACATCGGGCAGCGCACCGTGCCGTACAGCTCGGTGCCAATATAGTCGCCGTCGTGGACGAAGCGGCTGATCGCCTCTGCCTCGGTCATGCGCTTATCGATCAGCGTCTTGGGCTTCTTGCGGTTCCATTCTCGGAAAGCGTTGAGATCCGGCGGTCGGATCAGCTGAGCGATGCCGGATTGGATGATTTCCATGGCGGACCTCCTTTGGGCTGTTACTGCACACCTATACAATACAATAAAATCGTGCAGAAATCAACAATCCCGAGGGAGAGTTTTCCCCAGGGCGCGGTTAATGGATGCCAGGGTTTATACTGGGCTGCGTCACCGCCCAAGATATACCTATGAACAATCCCCCTTTCCCTACTGATATTTTATTCTTTTCGTACCGCGTTGAGGAAATCCGCCAACAATCCGTAGGCGGTGGTGTGCGGACCGGGATCGCTCTCGATCACCGAGAGCAAGCCGAGCACATCGCTTTCGAACTGAACAATGCTGGTGGTGCCTTCGATCCCGTACATGGGCGAGTCGATGCCTACCATCTCGGGCGCCACCCGCGCCCGCACGCCTGCGTGCATGCCCGCATCATCCCGCTCTGCCGAGCAGACCAGCTTCCAACGCTTGCCCTGCTCCCTGGCACGGGCAATCTCCTGGGGGGTGATGCTGCGGATGCCCTGCCGGTCCACCTGCGCCGGCTTCAGCGGCACGCCCATCAGCACGCTCACCAGGGCAGACACTTTGATAGCGGCATCCCAGCCGTCGATATCTCCGCTGGGGTCGGTCTCGGCGATGCCGATCGACTGGGCATACGCCACCGCCTGGTCGAAGCTCTCGCCGCCCTCCATGCGGGTCAGGATCAGGTTGGTGGTCGAGTTGAGCACGCCCCGTATGGAGCGCAGGTGGGCGGCTGGCAGCGCGCTGCGGAAGAGCGAGAAGATGGGGGCGCCGTCCATGACGGTTGACTCGAAGAAAAACCTGCACCCCTGCTCGGCTGCAAGCTGGCTGAGATGCCCGTAGGCGTGGACGACCGGGCCTTTGTTGGCAGTGATGGCATGCATGCCCAGCTCCAGGGCGGCTTTGAGATGATCTACTGCCGGCTGTCCGTTCTGGTAGTTGACGGGTGTGTTCTCGAAGAGCACGCCAGCGCCGCAGCGCTGGATAAAATCGATGGCATCGGCGGGCGGGGCCAGCTTCGAGAGCGATGCGAGGCTCCCTGCGGCATCCATGATTGCCAGGGCGCTCTGCAGGTCGATGCCCTGCGGGTCGATGGCGGCGCCATGCCGACCGGTAGCAATGCCGGTGACGGTGAACGTGATGCCGTAGCGCTTTTGGATATCTGCCTCTTTGCGCAGCAGCAGGCGCGCCAGCGCCTGCCCGACGTTGCCAAAACCAAGCATGGCGAGTTTGGTATGCGGCATGGTTAACTCCCTGAACTATGGTGTGTGAATTTGCCCTGGGCGGTTTAGACCGGGGGCCAGGGATAGGGGCGCCGGTTTGGATCCGGGTCGGGGAAAGTCCCGAGGCGCATCTGCTGTTCTGCCCGGGCTGCCAAGGCTTTGATCTCGTTGGCGCTTAGGTATCTGGACAGTTGTTCCACCAGCGGGCGTGAACGTGGTTCATCTGCAAGCTGCTGGCGGAAGCGGGTCACATCGCTGCACAGGTCTTCGGGGATCGGCTCTCCGGCAAAATCCCAGATGACGGTGCGTAGCTTGTTCTCGACGTGAAAGCAGATGCCGTGATCGATCAGCCACATACGGCGCTCGGGATCGACCAGCACATGGCTGCCCTTGCGATCGGCGTTATTGATCAGCAGGTCGAACAGCACCACCGGGCGCAGCCGCTGTCGGTCCGACGGGCTGAAGTTGAAGTAATGATATTCGGGATCATGATCGATATGCAGCTGGATAGAGCCGGGACCGAGCGGACTATCCTTGCGGTAGATCGTCGGGGGGATCATGTGCCAGCCCAGCGCCTCGCTGACCAGAAAGGCGGCTACCTCCCGGCGCGCCAGCGTGGAAGTGGCGAAATCCCAAAGCGGTCGCACCCCGCGAGTGGGCTTGTAGACCGCCTTTACGCTGCCGAGCGGGTGCTCCACCTCCAGCAGGAAGGTGTAGTTGGATCCCCACATGAACTCCCCCTGCAGAGACAGCTTACCTTCCTGGAGGATGGTAAGCAGCGAATCTTTTTTAGGGATCGGTAGAGGGAGCAGCATGAGCGTACGGTACGCCTGCCAGCCGGGAGTTCAGAGGTTATGCGGCTGGCCGGGAATCCTCCGGGATGGGTTAGTGCAGGTGACCGTTTTTCTTGGGGCAGAAATGGCCTTCAGGCTCGATCGGCTGCCCGCACTGGGGGCAGGTGGGCCGGCCGCGCGAGGCTACTTCAACACCCCAATGGCTCAGCGCACGGATTTGAGAGCGGGTGCACCAAAAACGCACCACGCTGGCTTCGTTGGGATCCTGGTCTTCGGCCAGCAGCTCGCGGGCAATCAGGACGACCAGATCGTTATCTGAGTCGTAGCCCAGTCCGATCTCTCCCGTGCGGAATAAAGGATCCACCGGCGGGTGGATGCGCATTTTCTCTTCACTGTACTCGCCGGATGCCTCCGGGAGGTCCGAGTAGCGGGTAGCGATCTCCGCCAGGAACTGCTCGACCCCGACTGCCAGCGATTGGATCTGGAGCTTTTCAACGATCAGGGTAATGGTTCGCTCGTCCTGCCAGCCCTGGATATAGAAGACGCGCTTTCCAGGCTGCCCGATGGCATCCGTAGTAATGTGTGTTACCGGGCGCAGGTCGATTTCGTTGGGGGGCATAGATGGCTCCGTTATCTTGGGCGGCAGATAAGGCGTAGTATACCAGATAGTCGTTTTGCAGATCAGGGAATATCAGGCTGGTCGAAGCAAGATGAAAATGTTTATGGTTTGGGCCGGTTGAAAGAATTATCCAGGTTCAGGCTGACCAGACGGCTGAAGCGGTCAGTGATCTGCAAGGCAGTGATCGAAGCCGGAGCGACAACCAGCCGCTGGAAATTATCCAGCGGCAGCCCGATGTAGTGGGCGACCGCCAGCTTGATCGGGTCGCCATGTGAGACGCAGATTATCATGTCGTCCGGCGCGTACTGGGCGCAGATGGTCTCGATCTCGCGGGTCACGCGGTATTGAGTATCTACCAGCGTTTCGCCGCCAGGGAAGCGCACCAGCGATGGGGCGGTCTGCACCACGCGCCAGAGCTTTTCACGCCGCATGCTTTTGATCGTGCGACCCTGCCATTCGCCGATGTCAGTTTCCAATAATCCGTCGCTCACAATGATGGCGAGGTTCAGCGCCTCAGCCAGCGGCCCGGCGGTCTCCAGGGCCCGCTCGAGCGGGCTGGAGTAAATGGCTTTGATAGGCGCGCCGGCCAGCTTCTCGACCAGCCACTGCGTTTGTTGACGCCCGTTTTCGTTCAGGTGCACCCCCGGCAGGCGACCAGCCAGGCGCCCTTTGACCACGTAATCGTTTTCTCCGTGACGGATGAGCAGTAATGTCGGCATGAGAGTTCTCAGGAGGGCTTGTGTTTGTGCTTGATGTCTTTGATGGCGTTTTCACTCAGGTCGGGCAGGACCTCAGCGGTGGTGATCTCGAGGGCGCGGCGCTGAGCATCGCGCCAGCGCTCCAGGCGCTCTTTGACCTGGGCTTCATAGCCCTGCTCGGAGGGCTGGTAGAAGTAGGTGCCGAGCAGCGGCCGCGGCAGGTACTGCTGCGGTAAAAAGTGATCGGGGGATTCATGCGGGTACTGGTAGCCCCGGCCATGACCTAAGGCGCGTGCATCGCGGTTGGCGTCCTGCAGGTGTTGAGGTACGGCAGTGATGCCTTCCTGTTCAATGAGCTGGAAAGCCTTGAAATATGCCCCGGCGCTGTTGGATTTGGGGGCAGTTGACAGGTAGAGCGTGGCTTCCACGATGGGATAGATGCCCTCCGGCAGGCCGATGTAGTCGAAGGCCTGGGCGGCGGCGCTGGCGACTACCAGTCCCAGCGGGTCGCCAAGCCCGATATCCTCGCCCGCCAGGATGATCAGGCGGCGCAGCACAAAGCGCGGGTCTTCACCGGCGTAGAGCATCTTTGCCAGCCAGTACAGGGCCGCATCGGGATCTGAGCCGCGCACCGACTTGATAAAGGCCGAGATGGTATCGTAATGGGCGTCGCCATCTTTGTCGTACAGCACGGCCCGGCGCTGGATCGATTCCTGGGCCACATCCAGGGTGATGACAACCGTCCCATCCGGACCGGGCGGGGTGCTCTCCACCGCCAGTTCGAGGGCGTTGAGGGCATTGCGAGCGTCGCCGCCGGCGATGTGGATTAGGTGCTGAAGTGCATCTTCTTCGAGGCGGATGGAGCGATCACCGTATCCGCGCTGGCGGTCGGTGATGGCGCTGTTCAGGATGATGCGCACATCTTCGTCTTCCAGTGGGCGGAGCTGGAAAACACGCGAGCGTGAGACCAGGGCGCCGATCACCTCGAAATAGGGGTTTTCTGTAGTAGCGCCGATCAAGATAACCGTGCCGTTCTCGACGTGCGGCAGCAGGGCATCTTGCTGGGCCTTGTTCCAGCGGTGGACTTCGTCGACGAACAGGATGGTGCGCTTGTTGTACAACTTGC
>CAZGIX010000158.1:0-11015 GCA_964525785.1 uncultured Anaerolineaceae bacterium | reverse complement strand
CGCTTCGCGAAATGACATGGGTTTCAAAGCCGCTCGCTTATCCCGTACTCACATTATTTACCTGTCTCCCTCACGGCATCGTCACCGCCGGATTGGTGCCCTGCGCCAGGACGGTGGTGGTCCCATCTGCCAGGCTCAGCGCCAGGATCTGGTGCGCCTCGGCTTTGCCGGCGCTGAAGATCAGGCTGCTTCCGTCCGGGGACCATCCCAGCCCGTGCACTTCATCAAAAGTCCCCAGCTCTTGTGGCTCACCGCCCGCCAGGTCTTGCACTACCAGGGTGTAGACCTGGGAATCGGGATCCGCTGTGCTAGACAGGTATGCGAGACGGTCACCCTGGGGCGAAAATGCCGGGTAATACGCAAAGCCTTGCTCCGGCTCGGGAGAGAACTGCTGCTCGGTGCCTCCAGCCATGCTGTTCAGGTAAACGCGCTCCTCGCCAGTCAGGGTATAGATGGCGAAGTCATAAGCGATCTGGGCGCCAGCTGGCGACAGGTCGACGATACCGAGTGGATTTTCCCAAGGCTGGTATTCCGATGCCTCCAGGTCGTAATAGGCAAACATGCCGCTGCCTTCATAGTTGGACACTTCTTCAAAACCCAATCCGCTCCCATCCGGTGACCAGAGTGGACGTGCCAAGCTAAAGCCGCGCTCCGGGCGTACCAGCTCGACCGGGTCGCCTCCATCCAGGTCCACGGCCCAGATGCCGGTTGCCAGCTCGGAGTTCACCTGTCCGCCGAGGGTGAAATATCCATCTGCCACGCCCAGCCCGTAGGTCAGCAGGTGGGTGCCCGGCTTCCAGGCGAGACCTGCCGGGTGTTGAGAAATGATCTGCCGGCTTTCGCCGGTGACCAGGTTAGCAGCCCACATGCCGTACTCGGACTGGATGCCCGAGGGGACCGGCGTAGAGACATCCCGCCGGTAAGCCACCCAGGCGCCATCCGACGAGATCGCCGGGAAATAATAGCTCACCATTGTATCTGTAAGCGGCACCGTTAAATACATCGATCTGCCGTCCGTAGTGACCTGGCGCTGCGCATCGCTCAGCCGGTTGCCTGCCCAAATATTCCCATCCGCGCCGATGTAGACGATATTCTCCGGGCTGGCACTGAAAGTAGCTCCAGGTTGACCGGTCCATTCGAAGCTGGTCTGCACGCCATTTACGCTTAACGCGTATTCGCCCACGGGCATTTGCGCGATATTGAGCGGGATTGCCAGCCGGAATGGCAGACCGAGGTTGTCGGGCGGGCAGGTGGGATCAGGCGGGGAAGCCAGCAGGGAGATCTCGATCGCCTGACCGGAGAAGTGTTGCTCGATGCGGGAAATCTGGGCACACAGGTCGGGCCACGTGCCGCTGACGACCACATCCACCGGGATGGGCGAGCCGACTCCAACTTCCACCTGCACATTCTCAACCGGGATGGAGCGCGGCTCGCTGCTGGCTCCCGCTGGTTCCGGCTGACCGTGGCCCGAGCCGTGCCAATCGAAGCTCGTCTCGACCCCGTTCACCGCCACACTGTAGCTGTCTTGAGGCAGCTCGACCATGTTGAGTGGAATGGCGATGCGGAAAGGCAGACCCAGGTGATCCGGCGGGCAGCTCGGATCGAGAGGGGTCGCCAGCAGGGTGATTTCGACCCGATTGCCGATGAAAGTCTGCTCCACCGCAGCCAGCTGGGCGCACAGGTCGGGCCACTCGCCGCTCACAAAGGCTTCCACCGGGATGGGTGAGCCGACGCCGGTCTGCACCTGCACGTTAATCACCGGAATGGCGCGCATCTCGGGGACCGGCTGCGGCGATTCTGAGGTGACTGGCTGGGTCTCGCGGGGAGCTTCGACTGTAATCTCCACCTGCGGGGCAGGGGAAGGTTGAAACACACGGCAGGATACCAGAACAACCATGCCGAGCAGCAGCGCTGCCAGAAATAAAGGATTGCGGCTGAAAATGTTGTGTGCCCTCATTTTGTCTCCTATACACATAAAATATGTCGTAATTTAACATACAACTCGCCTTTGTGCAATCCAACTGCAGGATGGATTTTGCTACGGCATGTGTAGGCACGCGGATCTCATCCGAAAGTAGGAGTCGCAGCAATTTATCAAACAGGATGCCTCGCTCCGTGCACTCCGTTGCCTTCGGCATCCGCGGTGATATCTTCTTCTCCCTGCGGGTGAGTGCCTCAGATCTCCTCGATCCGCAGTGGGACGGGACCATCGCCCATCGAAACCTGCGGATGCTGGATCTGGCTGGCTGCCAGGAAATTCAGCCCGGCAACGAGGATGCCAAGCAGAAACACATATTGGAAGCCGAACAGGTTCCATATCGCGCCGCCCAGCACTGCGATCGTCAGCGAAAAGATATGATCGATTGTCACTCCGGCAGTCAGGGAAGTCTGGATATGGTCTTCATGGAGAGCAATCTTTTTCATATACATGGAGCGCGCCATGTTGACAGACATCAACATCTGGTCGAGCAGGTAGAAGGCGCAGGTCAGCAGGAAGGCCGTGCTTTCCGGGAATAGGAACTTGGAGAATCCGTAGCCCAGGCAAACCAGGACCAGCATCCCCGCCTCGATCTGCATGATGAGCTTTTCGCCGAAGCGGTCGATCGCCCGTCCCAGCACGGGCTGGAACAAGATGCCAATCACACCACCGATGGTCAGCAATGTTGCCAGGGTTTGGGTGGGCTGCTTGAAGATGGTCACAATGACCCACGGGGCAAAAGTAAGGAAAATCTGCTTGCGAGAGCCCGAAAGGATATTCAAAATGTAGAAAAGGCGATATTCCTTGTACAATTTGAGGAACTTCTTGGGCTTTTTTATACCTTCTGGTTTCATCATGAACATGAGGATGGTCGCCAGACTCAGACCGGCAGCGGTCAGGAGGAAGGAGTGCTGAAACCGGAAGCCCAGGAAACGAAACCCTACAAAGACCAGGAAACTGCCCATTATGGTGGCAAAGTTGCGGATGGCGTTCAACTGTCCCAATCGCCGCCCGGTCTGGCCCTCGTGGGCTAATTCCATCCCGATGGAAGCAGACAACGGAATCCATTGGTGATGCCCTACGCTGTAGATGAATACGCACAGCATCAACGTGGCATAGTCCGATGGGATATACCCGACCATTAAGGCTCCCACCGCGCCCAGCCCGAGGGCAAAAGCTCCTAATCTGCGACTGTCCAGGAATACCAACATGGCGCTGATAAAAACAGCCAGGAATCCTGGCAGCTCGCGGGGCAGCTCCATGAGCGAGCGCTGGAAACCGCTCATCGGGAAGTTCTCGTTGAGGAAGTTGTTGAAGGTTGAATCGTAAATGCTGTAAGAGGCCCCCATCAACAGGGATACCATTGCAAACAGCTTCAGCTCGCGCGGCATGCGCGAAATGCGGGCAGAAATGGTCATCATGATTCCTTAAAATTACCGGGATTTAGGGACAATTATACGCCGTGCTGCGATATTCTTTGAGATTATAATGACTGTTGGGCGACGAGCTGTCCTGTAACAAGGTCGCCGGCGAATTGCAGTAGAAAGTCAAGCCAATATGTCCAACTCACGCCTGTGGACAAGCCTTTGCCTGCTGGTCCTGCTGCTGGCCCTGCCGCTGGCAGGCTGTAAGGTGCGCTATCCGGAATCTTGCCCTGCGAGCACACCCATTGGTGTAATTGATGCAGGCGCAATAGCAGACGATGACGGCTTGCCCTTCCGCTTTCCCCTCGACGAACCAATAATCGATGGATCCAACTTCTACACCCGGTTTGGCATCTCAAATGAGTGCCCTCCCGGCGCCTCCAATTGTTTCCGCTTCTCGGAGCGCCAGTACCACGCGGCTGAAGATTACCAGCGACCGGCGGGGACGCCGGTGTATGCCATCGCGGACGGGCGCATCAGTTTTTCAGGGACGGCGGGCGGGTATGGTTGGCTGGTCATCATCGATCATCCCCAGGCGAACCTGTATTCCCTGTACGGGCACCTCAGCCCCAGCCGGTGGAGGATGGAAGCAGGTGCGGAAGTGAGCAAGGGGGATTTGATCGCCTACCTGGGCGACTCTGATGAAAATGGCGGCAGCGCCGAGAGCCCATTAGAACCGCATCTGCACTTTGGGGTACGCCTCGGTCAAACGGGAGACTACCCATATCGAGGTGAGTGGCGCTTCATGGCGGGGTGGATCCGGTATTGCCCACAAGACCTGGGATGGGTGCAGCCCTCTCTCATCATTACCAACCAGGAGATACCCCTTGGCGGATATCCGGCTCCAGCGCCGGGATTCCTGGTCCGCTGGGGATTGGAAAGTCTCTTTACAGGCATTTACTTGATTTGCGGGATCGCCATGCTTGTCTCGGCAGTGCGGAAGAAGTTGCACTGGCTGCTGATTCTACCGGGCATTGTCACTATTGCAGCCTGGTTTGTGTTTTACAACAACCGCATGCTGAGTACTCCTGCCCTGCTTGTTGTTGGGATGCTGATCCTGGCGGTTGGGGTTTATCATTTAGTCGCTCTCGTTCGCAAATAGTTAGATTTGAATCTATGATTCGGTCATATAATAGATCATCGGCGCCAATCATTCAGGAGATGGCGCGGGTCCCATGTCAGATTTCGCTATCGAAACTCACCAGCTCGTCAAGCGCTTCGGCGACGTTACAGCCGTCGACGGACTGTCTCTGCGCGTCGCCCGAGGCGAGATCTACGCATTCCTGGGGCTTAATGGCGCCGGAAAGACCACCACCATTCGCATGCTGCTCGGCATGATCAAGCCAAACGCGGGCGAGGCGCACCTATTGGGCACCCGGATACGCACCGGGGAGATAAAAATGTGGGATGCGGTCGGCTACCTGGTCGAGACCCCCCACGCATACCCTGAGCTGACGGTGCGCGAGAACCTGGAAGCTATGCGCCGCTTGCGCCCTGGGACGGACCCGAAATCCGTCGCGCGTGCCATTGAGCTGATGGGACTGAGCGCCTATGCCGACCGCCGCGCTGGCACGCTTTCGCATGGCAATGCCCAGCGATTAGGCCTTGCCAAGGCCCTGCTGCACGGACCTGAGCTGCTGCTCCTGGATGAGCCTGCCAACGGCCTGGACCCGGCTGGAATTGTCGAAATTCGCCAGCTGCTGCTCGATCTCGTACAGAATCAGGGTGTCACAGTCTTCATGTCCAGCCATATCCTCGGGGAGGTATCGCGGCTGGCGCAGCGCGTGGGCATTATTCACCAGGGGCATTTGATCAAAGAGCTGGACGTGGATGAGTTGGAGCGTGACCACCACCGCAAGTTGGTGATCGATACCCGCAAAAACGATGACGCGCGGGCCGTGCTCAGCGCGGCAGGTTACCGCGTCGATCCCGGCTTCGATGGCTGCCTCGAACTCGCTGATGCTGCCGCCGTCGAGGAGCCGGATGAGATTGCTGTTCGTTTACTAGAAGCCGGATGTCCGCCGCTAAAGCTGCATATCGAGGTTGAAGATCTGGAAGACTACTTTCTACGGCTGATCGGTACGGATCTAGAGGTAGCGCAATGAGCAATCTCCGCCAAGCCATCTGGGTAGAAGCGCTCAAAGCACGCCGCTCCCACCTGCCGGTTATCTCTGCTATAGTTTTTGCCTTCTTACCGGTTGTAGGCGGCTTATTTATGATCATCATCCGCGACCCCGAGCTGGCGCGCCGGGTTGGACTGATCAGTGCCAAAGCCCAGATCACCGTGGGCACGGCAGATTGGCCGGGGTATTTCCAATTTCTTTCTCTGGCGGTGGCAGTGGGCGGCGTCTTCCTGTTCGGGATCATTACGAGCTGGGTGTTCGGGCGCGAGTACTCGGATCGCACACTGAAAGACATCCTGGCCCTGCCCACCCCCCGTACGGCAATCGTGTGCGCCAAGCTCACCATCATCGCAGTCTGGTCAGCCGCACTGGTTGCCATCTTGCTTATCGTCAGCTTTCTCGTTGGCAGGGCGGTCTCCCTGCCCCCCGCACCTGGCGAGCTGCTCCTGGCGGGCATGGTCCGGGTGACAGGTTCGGCTCTGATGACCATTGCCCTGGTCACCGTCGTGGCCTTCGTCGCCAGCGCCGGGCGCGGCTATCTGGCGCCGTTCGGGATTATCCTCCTGGTTGTTATCCTGGCGCAGATATTAAGTGTAACCGGGTGGGGAGAATATTTCCCATGGGCGGTCCCCGGTCTATACTCGCAGGGCGAAGCGATTGGATTTACCAGCTACCTGATAGTAATTCTTACCAGCCTGGCTGGCCTGGGCGCGGTGATCGCCTGGTGGGAGCTGGCCGATCAGGGGTATTAGCCGACAGAGTATCTAACGAGGAGAATAGTGGACGATGAACGGTAAAATACTTGTCACATACGCCAGCCGCACGGGAACCACTGCCGGCGTGGCAGAGGCTATCGGCAGGACCCTGGCTGATGGAGATGCGCAGGTGGATGTGCTGCCCATGCGGGAAGTGAAGGACCTCTCGCCTTACCAGGCGGTGGTGGCGGGCAGCGGCATCAACGGCGCGGCGTGGCTGCCGGAAGCCATGCAGTTCGTGCAGGTCCACCGGGCAGAGCTGGCTCAAAGACCCTTTGCAGCCTTTCTGGTGTGCATGACGCTGGCAATGCCGAATGCCGAGAAATACCGCCCACACGTGGCGGAATGGATGGCGCCGGTGCGTTCCCTGGTAAAGCCCGTCAGTGAGGGGTTATTCGCCGGGGCGCTGGATATCAGCAAAGTGCCCACGTTTGGCAACCGGCTGAAATTCCGCCTGAGCATCCTAATGGGTGTGTGGACTGAAGGCGATCACCGCGATTGGGATGCTATCCACGCCTGGGCTGAAAGCCTGCGACCGCTGCTTGTATAGGAGAAACCATGCTGCAAGAGATCAAAACCATCAGCTTGCCGCTTCCCTACCGCATGGGCAGCGTGAACTGCTACCTGGTCAACACCGGTGAGGGTTTCATCTTGATCGATACCGGCGCGTCGAATGCGCGCACCAGACTGGACACCGACCTTAAACGATCTGGATGCAAACCCGGGAATCTTAAATTGATATTGATCACTCACGGAGATTTTGACCATATCGGCAATGCCGTCTATTTGCGGAATAAATATGGTTCGAAAATAGCCATGCACGCCGATGATTCCGGCATGCTCGAGCACGGCGACATGTTCTGGAACCGGAAAAAGGGGGGTGCCCTATTACGCAAGATCGTCCCGCTGCTGTTCCGCTTCAGCCATGCAGACCGCTGCCCGCCCGATTTAACTGTCGGGGACGGCTTCGACCTCTCCGAATTCGGATTTCAGGCCGTCGTGGTTTCCATCCCGGGGCACTCGAAAGGGTCGATCGGTATCTTGACCGGAGGCAACCCGGCGGAGAGCCAGGGGAGGACACTGTTCTGCGGTGACCTGTTCAACAGCACGTCCGAGCCGGGCTTCAGTACCATTATGGATGATCCGGATGGGGCGCGTGCCAGCCTGGAAAAGCTGGCTTGCCTAAACATCAATACCATATACCCCGGTCATGGGGGCCCATTTCGTATGGAGCAGCTGGTCTAGCGGAGTCAAAATGACGAAAATTCTCATCCTGGGCGGGTACGGCCTGACCGGCAGGCCGCTGGCGCGCCATCTGCTGGAGCAATCTGATGCAGAGATCGTGCTGGCAGGGCGCAGCCTGGATAAAGCCCAGATTCGGACAGATGAGCTGAACGGGCAGCATCCAGGCGGGCGTGTATCGGCCCTGCGCCTGGACGCCGCCGATCCAGCCGGTCTGCGAAGTGCCCTGCAGGGAATCGACCTACTGGTCGTGGCCGCGCCGGTGACCAGGCATACGGAGACCATTGCCCGGGCCGCCCTGGACTGCGGCGCCGACTACCTGGATGTGGAGCTTGGCGCTCAAAAACTGGCCTGGCTTCAATCGCTGGCGCCGGAGATCGAGCGCTCCGGGCGCTGCTTCATCACCGAGGCTGGCTTCCATCCCGGGCTGCCGGCGGCGCTGGTGCGCTACGCGGGAGCCCACCTGGATCGCCTGGATTCAGCCGTCGCTGCAGCTTACTTGAATTTGGGCAAAGCGCTGCCCTACTCCGAGGCGGTGGATGAGCTGATGGAGATGTTCCAGACCTATCAGGCCCAGGTCTATCAAGACGGTCGTTGGACGAAAACTGGCTCGTATGAGCTGCGCAAGGTTTATTTTAGCGCTGATATCGGCAGGCGGCTGTGCTACTCGATGTTCTTCGATGAGCTTCTTCCGCTGCCGGAGCTCTACCCATCGCTGCGGGAGTTGGGATTTTACATGTCCTCCACCCACTGGCTGGTGGATTGGGTGATCTATCCCCTGGCGATGGCCGGCTTGAAGTTCGCCCCCAACCGCGGCAAGCGCCCGATGGGCAAGCTGGTGTGGTGGGGGATGCAGAACCTTCCCAAACCCCCGTACATGCTGCTGCTCAAGATCGAAGCCAGCGGTGAGCTGAATGGAAAGCCGGCGCGCTTCGAGGCGTCTCTGTGCCACCCGGATGGCTACGAGCTGACCGCCATCCCGGTGGCAGCCTGCCTGCTGCAGTACCTGGATGGCTCTGAGCGGCGTCCAGGCTTGTGGATGATGGGCTATTTTGCTGAGCCGCTGCGGCTGTTTGCGGATATGCAGCGCATGGGCGTCCAGCTGACCAGTGCACGATTACCCGGCTGATCGACGCCGGGGTCAGCCGGCAACTTCATTAGGGTGTGTCCCAATGGATACGGATAATCCGGTCGTTCAGCTGTGCCTGAAGGGCACGCGCCTCGAATTCGAAAAGAAGCCCGACGAGGCGCGCCGCTTCTACCAGCGCGCCTGGGATATTGCACGAGATGATTTCGAGGCCTGTATCGCCGCCCATTACCTGGCTCGCCAGCAGGCGACTCTCGAGGATGCGCTGCAATGGAACCAGGAGTCCTTGCGCCGCGCTGATCTGGTTGGCGACGAGCGGGTGGAGGCGTTCTATCCGTCCCTGTATGTCAGCCTAGCCCGTGCGTACGAGCTGCTAGGCGACAGGGTCCATGCTGAGCATTTTTATGGTTTGGCTGCCGCTTCAGGCCTGGTGCATCGCGGGGATGGAGGCTCGTATCCGCCGATTGAAATCGGCTCCTGATATGCTTAAACCCACTGAAGCGGGTTTCACATTCCCCCTATCATTGTTCTTGCGATAGGGGGATGCCGTTTTTTAGCAAATAGTCGCCCCTGCAATAGATCATAGGTGATTAAAACAAATAATCGGCGCGATAATATCCAATGTAGGACTTACGCAGTTGATGGGTGGTTGGGGGTGTTCGGGCAGGCGCAGCCCATCCAAACACCTCCAGTCTCCTCTAAAGTGCATAACTTCCACAATGAATATCGTTTCGGGTTTTACTGGTGGGGTATTGTAAGCCTTAATTTCAACCGAATAAAACATCTCTGGTTGTATACACGCGTTGCGGTATCATCACGATAGGAGGATACTGTGTACATTCGACATCTCGTATCTCTCATTTTCGCCGCGATGGCAATATTGACTACAATGGGCGGCGAGCGTACCTCTCATTCCAGGGCAAATTTTGGAAATCCTACAGCCAGCCGGGTAATTGCGAACACAATCGATCCGGTGGGCAACACCTTCATGGTCTCGAATGAAGGATCCCTGGTTGAGCTGTCCCCTGATATTGCCTATAACTCAATGCGGGACGAGTACCTGGCCGTCTGGTACAACGACCGGCCCGGCAACGATGATATCCGCGCCCAGCGCATAGCCCCAGGTGGTGGACTGCTTGGCGGCCCTTTCTATATCTCCGCCGCTGGCGATGGTATCGACCGGCGTTACCCGCGCCTGGCCTACAATGTTAAATCCGACCAGTACCTGGTGGTCTGGGAGCACCAGGAGGTCAGCGCCGGGTACAGCATCCACGGGCGGCGCGTCTCGGGCGACGGTCAGGTGATGGATGCGGATGATCTGATCATCAGGGGTGCAGGCATCAACCTGTACACACCATCGAAACCAGCGGTGGCGTATGCCTATTCATCTGACAAGTACCTGGTCGTCTGGGAAGAGACCTGGCACCCGCTGCCCATTAACACCAGCATTGTGGGGCAGGTGGTATTGGGGACGGGAGCGCTGGAAGGCAACCTGATCACCATCTCCCAGGATCCGGGTGGGTATTTCCGGACCAATCCAGACCTGGCGTACAACCTGGGTCGCAATGAATACCTGGTTGCCTGGGAGCAGTTTGACCCGGATGCCAATCCCCAACTGACCGATCTCTATATCAGGCGCGTCACCGGCGATGGGCTGGCGTTGTACCCCGTAACAACCAAGATTGCTTTCTATACCGTTTCTTCGACTGGTCCGGCGGTAGCTGCCTTGCCTATCCAACCCGATGGGCAGTACCTTGTGGTTTTCGAGCAACATTACTCGCCGGATGACTGGGATATCCTCGGCGTTGTGATCTCGCCAGATGGTGCTCCGCTGACATATGTAGATATAGCCAGCACCGGAGCTGATGAGAAGAAGCCCAGTGTATCCGCCTGCATGAGACGCGGCCAATACTTGGTGGCGTGGAAACAGAAACCTAGTCCGTCATTTCTGCTTTCCAATGTAGCGGGCAGATTGGTGGATGCCGCAGGTGGCCTAGCAGGTGAACCTGTATACATCACCGGTATGGTCGCCGACCGCCCGCAGCTGGCGACTGGCCGGCTTGGCGACTTCATGACCGTGTACGATGACACACCGCTGACCCCCGACAGCGGTATTTACGGTCATTTGTTCGGCAACCGGAGCTACCTTCCCTGGTTAGGGAAGTAGAAGGCAACTGCTCGACTGGATTAAATCCTCCCATTGCAAGTACGGCAATGGGGGGTAGTGTATCTATTGTTTAGAAATTTCATGCAAAACCAGACCAGCCAGGTTGTCATTTCGAACGCAGTGAGAAATCCCTGTGGCGATAGTTGCCTTTTCCCTGCCGGCAGGGTTACAAAGAACAGGGGATCAGGGATTCCTCGACCCTGCAAAGAGCACAGGGTCTACTACTACTCATAACATAA
>CAZGIX010000157.1:0-11044 GCA_964525785.1 uncultured Anaerolineaceae bacterium | reverse complement strand
CATTCATGTATAAATTCACCCTTAGGGTGAACTTGAAATAGTATATCATATATTTTCTACGAAATCAATGGCAATTGGACGCCACTAAATCGTTGATGTTGGAAGAATTGAAGACTTATGGTTGGATATGTGCGTATTAATGCTTGGAAGAGTTTTTCTACCCAGTCGTCGATGCTCCCAACCGCGCTGCAGATTAGGCTGACGCCTAGTCCGTAGCAAATGAGGTGCTGGACCTGATCGAGCGCTCTTCGCAATGCGCCGCGTCAGCTGCTCTCTGGGTAGCGCCAGTTTAGTCTTGGGAAGCGTCTGCGATCTCCGTCGATACCGATCCACTGACGATCTGTTGGCATCAACCAGGACCATGGATGAGGCTTCAATTTGAGTCGAATTGAGCAATTGGGCCATCAAAATCCACTCCGGAAGCAACCCTTTCCCGGCAGAAGGTACAACTGCAAAATTCACCTTAGTGGAAAATTGCCCGGCGCTGGCACCCACCGATACCTTCCTTCAATCGGATTGCCGATAGCTCTTAGAACGACAATTTCCATCGAACCCCCGTTGTCCGCGCGAATTTCTACTACATCACCCAGCAGACCGTTCAACACCTCGGCGGAGCGGCGCTCCTTTTCGTCGACGAGCAGCTCCCCTGCAATTTCGATCACCTCCGCGCTGGGGGTTACCCGACTGTATAGCGGTATGTCACCTGGCATAAGTATACGCCTGCCTTGAATAGCTGACCGGAGCCAGAAAAAGATTTTGAACTGCGCATTTTGTGACCCTCCAATTGCATCATTTTTGTTCGGACAGTCCCACCTGATTCTCCAAGGGAATCGGTACAAAGCAAAACAAAACCACAGCCTGCCGCAATCATTTCCACCATCAAAAACTGGCAATTGGCTCTTGCAGCCATTCACAGCGCCGATTACTATCCTACCTTCTCCGGCGGATGAAAATCCAGTCAGGATAAATCCTCTTGGGAAACGCCGTGAACAATCGCTCCATGACCGCAATTTCCGGGCCGGCTCCGGCCATCCAGGAGCCGACAAACGCCAAGAAGAACTGGCCAGCGATCCAACCCACAATAAACCATGTGATTTCACCCATTCGCGCCTCCTTCAATCCTCGCAGAATTTCCTCTATAAAGTTTATAGCACGGCTTTCGATTTTGTCACAAAAGGACGGGAATCGGCAGGAAAATGGCGACGAATCGGGAGACTGAATTTCAACAGCGCTGTTATAAAAATAGGGACTACGGATAGATTCCCTCGTTTATGCAAAGCCCATCTCATTCCAAATGATTACCATCAATTCTATACATGTGCCTATCAGACTACCCGCCGCAGCCAGGTTTTACGACCGACAAACTCTGGACGCTATCTATCCCACAGTTCGTCTTTCGCAGTTGGGAATGGCGAGGTTTGCCATTTCTTTATTCCCAGCAACTTGCGCCAATAAGTAAAGGTTACCGGCGGAAGCAGCCGCTCGCCCCTTTTGCGCAAGAAGGCGCCGATGCGCTGCCTTCCATATGCAGCGAACAGCCAGCGCACTTCGTCCCAGGTGCCGAATTCCAGTGTGCGCTGGATGATCAGATCGGCGTCTCTCTCCAGACTCAGCCGGACAGGATCGTATTCCTGAAAATGAGGCCACAGACCCTCCGGGATCTGAGGGCTCCATCCGGGCATGGAAAGCCGTTTGTCCACTGGCTGGGGTCGTAAATCGGTTGTGATTTCCATTCCCAAGTATCTCCGCAACAGGTACTCTGCCAGGACCGAAACAGAATACTTCTTCTCTCTGGCGTCTTTCGAGATGCGTTCCCAGGTATCTTTCATCAGGTGAAGGTTGCGCCGGTTGAGCCTAGCTTGGGTTCCTCCCCGAGGGCGGCGTTGGGGCAGATCAATGGCGGGCATAAACTTCAAGTATGTTCGCAACGCGTAATCGGTGGTCTTGCTGGCGTCGCTCCCCTCCATCACGGCGCGCCGCTTCAATTCGCCCCATACTGCGTCGGACAGATACAGCGTATGCATTTCGGTTTCACGGGGTTGGGAGCTGATCATCGTGACATCCTACAAACCGCTTCCGCGGAGGGTAAGCGAACATCGCCGGCAGAAGCATTCTAAGCAGCGCAAATAATTACACTTAAATGTAAGTATACTCGAAACACATCATCGGAAGAAGTTCCTCAAAGACCTGATCCACATTACTCCCATTCCTCTCGGCTACCGAAGCGAGACGAATCGATCCCCAGGTGCTCCAGCAGCTCCAGGATTTTTTCGGTGGTTGGCGATCCCATGGCCACCCGCCAATCGCGATTCCGGAAGCTGCGGTACTCAAGATACGATTCCAGCCGGTCTACGATCTCCTCCGGTGGTTCTTCGGCAAGCCGGCGGTAAATACCTCCTTGCCCGTCCTGAGGGTGAGTTTTGAGCTTCTCGACGACGTATCCCAGCCCCAGGTTATCGCCTTTGCTGGAAGCAAGATACAGCAAGCAGGATAATATGGCTTCAGCTGTAACATCTTTTTCGAGTAAATCCCGTTTTACCTGCGGGCTGAAGTTATTCAGGATTTGGTTCAAATCCCATTTTTTAATAACAGGATATGTATCTACATCCACCGCCCCATAATTTACGTCAGAATCCTCGTCTTGATCCTCGGTAGTGGTTGTAGAGGTTAAATCTTCAGTATTTTGAAAATAATCTTTTAGAGATTCGTCCAAATGGTTATTTAAAACCAAGTATTTTAACCCTCTCATATACGCCCAGAAAACGAGCCCAATTCTTTCAAACGCGCCCGGACTGCCGTCTGTGATCTTGCCGAACGCGCCCGAAAACAGCGCAGTTATCCTCTCAAATCCGCCCAGATCGGGTATAGCGAGCCCTCCAAACGCGCCTGAATTAGAGGGGATGATCCTGTCTTCCGCGCCTGGATTTCCGGTTGTGACCCTCCCATTCGCGCCCATATCGTTATTGATGATCCTCTCAATCGCGCCCAGGAGATCGGTCACAGCCGCTACTTCAATCTGGCAGGAGGAGCCGGGCAGAAGGGTGATGGCGTGTTTCTGGATGATCTCTGCAACGGCCTGGTTGGCCTCCTGGATGGTCCTTTCAATCGTGCTCGCCTCGGCGTCGGTCACTTCCTCGCCGGCATTCAAGAAGGAATCCCTCTGCTCTTGCGACAGAGTAAAAAAGCGCTGGGCGAAAGGGAATAGGGCGTTATAGATCGCTTCGTGGGCCGGGGTAAGCGGATCAAACAGCTTTACCTGCGCCTTGAACGACGAAACCTGGCCGCGCCCGTCGGCGTCGGCTTCGATAATCTCGATGAATTTTGCCGCGTATTCCTTGACGAAGCTCCTTTTCGACAGGGAGATCTTCTCCAGGGTGTCAATAGACGACAGGACCGCGCTCTTTATCTCCTCCTTTTGTGCGTGAGGGGCAGGGAACCATTCTCGGATGGTTTTGACACGCTGCAAGCCAAGGGCAGCGGCAAGCTCCTGGTATCCACCCCGCACGCTCACCGTGTCGCGCAGCTCGCCGGTCTGGCGGTTATAAAAACAGCGATCTCGCAGAAGGATGGTCGCCCAGCCGGGGCCGTGGCCGAGCAAAGGCAGCCAGTGCAGCAGATAATACCAGCTGATATGAACCTGGTCATTGGGTGGCAGGAGGCGCTCGACCAGCTCATCCACCAGGTCGGCCAGGTTTTTCGATGCCAATCTGGCCTCGATCCCCAATGTCGAATAGATCACGTTGTGGATCAGGCACTCGTCGGGTTCGCCTTTCTGCCAATCCTGGGGAGGTGGCGGTGGCGGGAAAGGAAAGACGTCGCGCGGCTCAACCCGGCAATCGCCCCTGACCAGTTGCGTTAGTATGCCGACAGGATCCTCCTGGATGTTAAGGTCCATGAGGTAGGCGTGCAAGGCCCCAGCGTCTCCCGGGGTCAACGGGGCGGTGGAGCGGAACAGGAAGCGCATCGGCCGCTTTTTGGTGATACCGGCTTTTTCATCCCGTATCCAGCGCTTTTCGTCAGCTTTGTAGGGAGCTTTCTTGAGGAACCAGCCCAGCTCCGGATCATCTAAATGGCGCCAGATGCTGCTCTCGGCGATGCCGGCCACCGCAGCCAGGAGCGGGCCAGGCGCCTCAAAAGTCAGATTGGCTTTGGCCGTCGATCTCCGGCAGAGATAGAAGGCCTGGAAGCACGCCACCACGATGGAGGTGCGCAGCGGCCCGATATAGGGGAGCCAGCGCAGCAGGTAGCCCGGGACAACCACCACCCTTTTCGGCGAGGTGAAGACGCTTCGCAGGCTGTTTTGGATCAGCGTGAGCTGGACTTTGTCCAGCCTGGCTGCATCTTCTTCTCCTTCGAGGGGCGATGGTTCGGCAATGACTTTATCCTGATCGATGGAGGCTTCTGCGAGACGGCCGGCTTCTTCCGGGCTTACCCCCTCTTGTTTCAGGGTGTACCTGACAACCAGTTCACCCAGAGAGGATTGGCGCTCGTCAAATACGATCAGGTCGATCCGTACGTCTTCTTCAAAGACATCCTTCAGCGCCCTTTCCAGAATCGGTCGAGCGAAATTTTTAGCCAGGTTGAGTGTGGCTCTATCGGAGGCCCCAAATACAAACAACGCCTGGTGGGTGTCAATAAACAACAGTCGCAGCTGCTTGATCAGCTCGCCCACGTCAAGACCGCTCGGGTAGGTGCGCGGCAAGACGCGCTCCAAGATAGCCCGAGAGGTGCTCTGCAGGGTATGAGGGTCTGTTACGATATTCGACGAAAAAGTCGTCTCCGCCATTCTCTTCTCTCCCCCAGGCCTTATCAGAGGAATGGCGCACGAAAACCAAGCCTTGACTTTCTCTGTTTTCTCGAATAAAATTCAAGCGTACAGAGAAAGCAAAACTACGCCATTTTCGGGCGCACTCCCCCACGCTTGCCAGGCTCCGGGGAGTTCCGCTTTTAAAGGGGGTAATGATATGTCCAGCGAATGTTCGGATGGATTATATTCAGCTCATAGTACTGGCTCCCAGCTAAAGCGTAACACAGATTCCCGGGCGAAGCCGCCTGAGGGTCCAGGTCGCCCCGGCAGCGGAGGAGCTACACGCTCACCCGAGCTTGGCTTCCATGTAGGCCTGCGTTGTGGCCGTGACGACAGGCAGCGTGGCGGTTTCCAGATGCCCGGTGCCCATGGCGTTCAAGACGCGGCCGCAGACGTTGATGACATCACTTGGGTTGCCGAAGGTTGACTCCCAGATATACATCAGCGCCTCCGGGGGGAAGATCGACGTGTTCCGTCCTGCAACCATGGAGCGGAAGTTGATCATGGCTACGGTGTCTTCGAGATCGAGATCCGCCAGCGTGTACCGGTAAGCCTGTTCGGCCACCTCTGGGACGCGCCCCAGGGACACGGTCAGGCCAGGCCTGCCGAAGACGAAAACAGGCGCCAGGTTGGAGGCGACCTCATACAGTTGGGCGATGGCCTCACGCGAGGGATCTTCCTGTGTATCAAAGATTATCACAGTCACCCGTCCGCTCGCAGCCTGGGATTTGACATAGCTCGATAGCTCGTCCCACTGACCATCCACGCCTTTTCGTCGGTTGAGCGTGAGCGCATCCGAGACGGCTGCCAGTACTGCGTACTCCGTGTCGATGGGGACGTTATGAAGGTAAGCCACGCAGTACTCCTCTGGCTGGCAGAGGTAGTATGATTCCAGGCGGCGCGCCACGATGGTTTTTCCAACCCCAGTATGCCCATCGATCACAGCCAGACCGGAGGATCTCTCCACTGTGTTGAACAAACGTTCTAATAACGGGCCATGCTGCGAGGTGAGGCAAAGGAATCGCGGGTCCGGGACGGGGCTAAAAGGGTCTTCGGAAAAACCCAAGGAACGAAGGTAAAGAGTGCGGGCAGGATATCGCGGTAATGCCAAGGGATGCTCTCCTGTCAAAGTACAGGGCTGCAGCTCTGGTCGTGGTCGTGTCATGATTTTACATCAATGTCCTTTGGCTGTCAAACGGTTTTTAGCCGACATTTTTAGCGTGCAAAGCTTTCAAAATGTAATTTAGCACTTGCAAAATCTTTGTTTTGTATTTATAATTCTGGTAGCGCTTCAAGTTCGTGCCATTTCTGGTGTATCAAAAGACTAGTTGTCGCCCACTTGATTAGCCTACGGAGCCTACGGAGCCTATGGACGCCAGGGTGATTGGAATCATCAATCATAAAGGGGGGTGCGGCAAGACCACCACTGCGGTCAATATGTGCGGGATGATCGCCGAGTGGCCGCCAGCCGAAAAGCCCCGCAAAGTTCTGCTCATCGATATGGACCCGCAGGGCAGCGCGTTGAAGTGCGTCAGCTACGACCAGAACCCCGCTGGGGAGGGGGATCTTGCCGAGCTCATGCTGGCTACCCCGCCGGGCAGGTTGCCTCTGGTTGTCCACATTCAGCGCAGCCCCTGGCCGGGCCACGTCGATTATGTGCCATCCAAGGAAGAAGCCATGGTGGAGGCACAGGTGCTGATGACCCAGCGCCATATTAACCCGGTGGCGGTCCTGCGCAGGCTGATCAAGCCTGTCCTGAACCTATACGATTACATTATCGTTGATACCGGCCCCACCCAGGGCATCCTGATGTGGAACGTGTTGTATGCGATCGATTATGCCATTGTTCCGACCATGTTGGATGCCATTTCGCTGCAGGAACTTCCTAAGGTGTTGCGCAACCTGGACCGCTTGGAGATCGAATTTGACCAGCGCCCCAAATTGCTGGGCATCCTCCCAATATCCTACCGGAAGGGGGTGACGATGCAGGAAGAGGTGCTCGGCAATCTGCGCAAAAAGTTCCGCGGCCTCCTGTTTGAGCCTGTGCCCCTGAACACGGATGTGCCAGAGGCATATCACGCCAAACTTCCCATTCATCGGTACAATGCCAGTGCGCCGGCTACCAAGGCGTATGCTGCTGCGACCCTGGAGGTGATGAATCGTGTCCAAAAAACATAGACCGTCGGCAAACCTTCCGGAATTAGACGATCTCGAAGGGAAAAGTGGTCGCCTGCCCGGCAGCTCTCTTGAGACGCATTACCTGCGCCAGACGACTACAGAGCGCGAGGAAGAGGGTTTTATCGCTTCGGAATTTCCCCTGGCGGTGATCGAGCCGGATTTTTATCAGGGACGCGGCGGGGTGCTGCCACGCAACTTGACGTTCGATGTGATTCGGAAGACGACCAGCCATCTGGAAGCGTTGCAGGCGTGGATCAACAGCCTGGTGGAGGGAACCCCGGAGCATACCGAGTACCAGCGGCTGGTCAGCCTGAAAGAGTCGATCCGCAGTGTAGGACTTCTACATCCGATCCACATCTACACGGATACCGAGACGAAGGCCTTCCGCATCCTGGCAGGAGAACGCCGCTACTGGGCCTTCTGGCTGCTGCGCATGGAGACCGGGGAATACGAAACGATCCCCGCCGTGATTCATGCCGAACCCTCCAGATTTCTCCAGATTACGGAAAACGAAGAAGTCGAGCCGCTTTCGACCATCGGTCGGGCTCGCCAGGTAGCCATCGCCTATCTGGAGACGCTGGGGATATTACCACCAGCCAACCCGCCGGTCAGCGACGAGGAATATTGGGGGTTCTATCGCCAGGCTCTTTTGGGCCCCGAGGAGCTCTTAGGTCAGAAGCGGCTCCCGGATAATTTCTGGTCCCAACTGGAAGACAAGATGGGCATGCACCGGGTCTCGATGCTGGGTTTCCTGGGGCTCTTGCGTCTGCCTATAGCCGGCCTGCACGCGGCGGACAAGTGGCGCCTGAACCAGAGTCAGATCGAAGCCATTTTGAGCGCCCCCGAGGATCTCCAGGATAAATTTGTCGATCTGACCATCTCTTACTTACTACCCGCTCCCGAGATCAAGCGCCTGGCTCGCCTGGCGGCCATGCCGGGCCGGGGCGCCTTCGAGGCCGCGTTGCGGGATTTAGAAAATCCTCGCCGCGAAGAGAACAAGTACAAGCGCCGGCAGCGTCCGCCCATCGAGGTGCAGATGACCAAGATCTTCGGCACCTTTCGGGCTGTAGAAAAGGTAACCGGGGGGGATTTTCGAGGCCTGGCCCGCTTGATGGTCGCCAATAAGCCGAGAGAATCTGGCGAGCTGTGCAGCCAGCTCGAAGCGGCTGCAGCTGCCTTGCGGGCTGAGCTGGAGTCAGCGGCCAGGGAAGACAGCGGTGGGAGTGCGTAGCGATCGAGAGCGAGACCGCCCCATCCAATTCGGAGCTGCGGCCCAACCTGTAGAACGTTCTACAGGTTCACAATGGACGAATCCAAAATCAATGAACCCCCTGGCGATCAGATTCAGCAGTTCGAAAGTGTGAATGTTCTACAGATTGTTTGGCTCACATATAGGAGAAAATAGACGTGTATGATACACGTCTATCTTCGATAAGATCAGGATACTGGATAGAAGGGAAATCTGTAGAATGTTATACAGCTTCGGATTGGTAAGTTAATTGGGGAGATGTGCTTGTGCCATAACAGTTCGTCTCTCGTAATAACTGGGGACATGCAGGGTTATCATGACCCTGCATGTCACGATGCAGGGTCATGATGACCGTTTATGCGGCTAAACGACAACGAAAAAAGGAGAAACTGCCCGTGCCCGAAATTGTACACAGTGTCCCTTTTGTTTTCTACGGCGAAACGTTTAAAGCATACCTGGCTTCTGATCGCCAGTGGTACATTCCTATCAATGAGGTTTGCAGCGCTCTGGATATCGATCCCAGATCACAGCGAAGGCGCATTCAGGAGGATGAGGCCATCGCTCACCGGTTGGTAAACATCCCTGTGGAAACTCCATACCAGGATACCACCCGCGTCCAGGATGTTTCCTGCCTTAACCTGCGCGCGCTACCCTACTGGCTTGGAACGATTGATGCGAAGCGAGTCAGGGAGGAGCACCGCAAGAAGGTGATCCTATTCAAGCGCGAGTTCGCTGAAGCGGCCTGGTTCGTGTTCCGTTCTGACATCGTCCCGCGGGATGTGCTGGCCGAGATGGACTCCTTTGCGACGCCCCAGGAGCAGGAGTATGCCGCTCTCATGGACGATGCTCGGCTGTTGCGGCGGAAGCTGGACCTGCTATCCGGCCGGGTGGATGAAGAGCTCGCCCGGGTCGGGGCAACGATGCAGGATATCGAAGGCCGCCTGGGCACGTTAGAGGCTAAGCTGGTCGGACGCTCGATCGTCAACTCCGCCCAGGCCAAACAAATCGATGACATGATCGCCTTGGTCGCTCTTGCAGAACACGAGACCCACCCGCGCAAATCCAAGTCGCTTTGTTTTGCCGAGGTTCATAACGATTTCAAGGATACCTTTCAGGTGCACATTTATTCGGTGCTGCCCGCGGACAAGATGGAGCAGGCCATCAACTACCTGGCCGGGCGGTGGAGCAGGATAAAACCAGGCGAGCCTCTGCCAGAGGTTTTTCGGGGGTCGCACCAGCCCTCGCTGTTTTGAATAGCGGGCAATTTTATTCCCTTTACCTAAACCAGAAGTGAAGGAGTAACCTGTAGAAGGTTCTACAGGTTGCGATGATGGAATGCCGGTGTTGAGAGTTGTCGGATCAGACACCGGCGTTTTTTGTCACCGGACACTGTTGCCTTTATGACTGGTCGTAGCAACGATATGAAAGAGGGGGATTTGGTAGAAATTGTCGGTCATGTTCCCGTGGCGGCTATTACATGTTCGGTCAATCCTAACCAGCCGAGAGACGGTCCAGTATATTTGGGATTGGCCCAGATGGAATGTGCAGTGTCTGGACTTTCACCGCTACTCTTCGCATGCGAAAGACGACTTAATCGGATGCGCCCCCAGACTCTCTGAGGGCGGGGCTTTCTCCGGCAGTATTGTCTCTGGTGACACAATGGCGGGTGAATGCCTGGCGGCAATCCCCCGGACCACAAGGACTAAAGGCAACAGGAGAGCTGGGCGGGATTATGTTGCTTGTTCTTGCGCCTGGATATCGTAATAATGGGTTTTGGGAACGAGATATTGGGTCATTCATTTGAAAGTGTAGAAGGTTCTACGATTTCCGGGGACGTTAAATCCGTGAACGATCCGATTAACGCGCTTGTATTTCCTGGATTATCGTCTCGGGCGTTGGCCCGACTTGGACGGATAGCCTTGGGCCGTTGGTTTGTCGGTGAGAGGGCGTTTGGGGTTGATGGTTAGAAGGCCCGAATTTGGTTATCGACACAGGTATAGATCATGATGGCCGCGGGAGTGGCACAGCTGCTTTGAGGCCAGGCACACCCGGCCTGGTGGTTCCACGATTGTAATCATCCGATGGTTGACCTCTACCGACGGAGATTCAATCCTGATCCCCTATAACGCCGGTTGCGCCTGTCGAAAAGATAGCCTTCCGTTCGCCCCTTTATAGATTCGTCGGATAGCTTTAGTTGATCCGATAGCTGGTCTCTGGCGGCACACTGTCATTGTGGGCCCATCGGAATGTTTTATTCTCGTTGATGTTCCCCTGCCCCTAAACTGCGACCTACCGTAGATATGGTCTAGCTACAAGTCCCTGCTCAAGCTCTTTGATGCTAGCCGACTCGGTTACCATTCCCAACATATCAGGAATCTGTAGAATGTTCTACAGGTTGAGCGGCGATAGGTTTTGGTACCTTTACTCAACGACCAGGCGTGGACAAGTTACTGCATCTCTGTGAAAGTGTAGAATGTTCTACAAGTTCGCCTCGGATATAACAGAAGGATTGAATACCCCGACTTTCTGTTTACGGAAACTGGCAGGCGTTCTGGAATATGCTCCTTGAACAGCACACTTGCAGATCAACCAAATTGAGCGTGGTCGTGTATGTATCATTGGCAGATTTGTCATCCTTGCCTTCCAGATGTTCCTACCAAGAGCGACCTCATTGCTGAAGCGATAAAATCCAGGGGCTTGTCGGTAAACCGCAAAGCAAGATCGGATTTTAGAACATATGTTCTATACACTAGTGGTATCTACCTCGACAATGTTAGATTAACCCAAAGGTAAAAACTTCCCGATATCGG
>CAZGIX010000156.1:0-11127 GCA_964525785.1 uncultured Anaerolineaceae bacterium | reverse complement strand
CCGGATCTCAGACTTACCAATCTTGAAATATCTGCTATAATAGGGATCGTGTTTATCTTAATACAACAGGTCATCTGCTCGATTGACAGGCCTGGATGGGGATTTAGTTTGTTTTTCAGGGATTGATTGTTGCCTATATAAAAGAGAATATCGTTATCCTTCCTCTCGCCGGAGCCAGCAGGAGGGGTAATTTCAATTTTTTGGAGGGAATAATGATCGCTAATATTCTTGCTTTGATTGTTATGGTGCTTTTGGTCGTGTTATTTGGCTGGCTTGCCCTGCGCGCCAGGCGAGCCAACAAACCCGTCTTGAAGTGGGCTGGGATGGTGTTGAGCGGTTTGCTGGGTGTGGTTCTGGCGCTGGTGACGGTGGTTGCGCTGATTGGAATGGTCAAGGCGTATACCCCGGTCGATGTGCCGGTGCCCGATTTGAGCGTGCCCTTGACGGACGAGAATATCCAGCGCGGGGAGCATCTCGCCAACTCCTTCTGCACCAGCTGCCACTCGGTGAACGGCGAGCTTCCCCTGACCGGCGGACGCGACCTGGCTGACGATCTGTCCATACCCCTGGGCAGCTTTGTCTCCGTTAATTTGACCCCGGCAGGACCTTTGAAGGACTGGACGGACGGAGAGATCTTTGCCGCCCTGCGCAATGGCGTGAGCCGCAACGGGCGTCGACTGGTCCTGATGTCCACCGTGCGCGCCCGGAATATGAGCGATGAGGATACCCAGGCTGTGATTGCCTACCTGCGCAGCCAGCCGGCGGTTGCCAACGAAACTCCATATCCACCCGACCAGATAAATTTATTGGGGTTGATCCTGCTTGGAGCGAACATGCTGCCGCAAGGACAGCCCATTATCACGGGCGCCATCAGCGCGCCTCCCAAAGGTCCAACCCTGGAGTATGGCGAATATATCTTGAGTTTTCAAGATTGCCGGGACTGCCACGGCGAGGATTTGAAAGGCGGCGTCCAGGGCCAGCTGGCTCCCATCGGCTGGAACCTGGAGCTGGTCAAGAACTGGACGCTGGATGATTTTATAACCACCATGCGAACGGGTGTCGATCCGAATGGCTACCAGCTCAGTGAAGTTATGCCCTGGAAAGCGACTGGACGCATGGATGACGTGGAGCTTGAAGCCATGTACCTGTATCTGGTCAATTTGCCGTAGAGCCAACCAGACTGCGTTCAGAGTCGGGACTGGCAGTCCTCTAAGGACTGCCAGTCCTGTTATCTACTGCCTTGGCGCCCCTGCGTTAATTCTTACCCTCCGGCAAGGGATACTTGCTTTGATCCTTCTGGAAGAACGCCTCCATCGTCTCCTCCCCTGCCTTGAGGATTGCCTCCACTCGTGGCATGGGCATGTCGAACTCCAACACTCCATAACCTTTGGCTGGCAGCTTACACACCAGGTCAGCATAGGTATCGATGATGGTCTTGTCGTGGGCGGAGAGCAGCGTTTCCGCCATACCCGATACGCGGAACTTCATCAGCTCTAATAAGTCCACACTATCGAGCAGCCGGTTAACCAGGGATGGGTCCGAACGCGCTTCTTCTGCGCCTGGGACGGGGGTGTAGTCGTCCAACAGCAAGCCGATGACATTTTCTGAGGCCGACTCCTCCCCCATCACTTCGTCGATATATTCATCCCGGGAGACGAACAAATCGATAGGGAAATTTGACAGCAGCCCTCCATCCACCACCACGTGACCGCTCAGATCGCGCCCCCGGTACAAGCCCCACTCCGGCTTCCACACCACCTCCTGCCAGGCAAAAGGACAGCTCATCGACATGCGCACCGCCTGGATGGTAGGGCATTGCGGCGCAGTCCGGTGGTTGAGCACCAGCATCTCGCGGCTGGTGATATCCGAGGCCACCACGGAGAGATCCCTGCCCGTGCGCTGGTGGAACTCGAGTAAGTTGGTGCTGCCCAGGTTGCGACCGTTGGAGTCGAGTTTTTCGCACAGCCAGCCCAGTAAAACGTCCCCCGAGTACCAACCGCCCCACAGCAGCAGCGATACCAGGTGGCGAAAAATGTCCCGGCGCGCCAATCCACCAATTATCTGGTCAACGAATGGCTCGACCAGGTTGGGCACCGCCGGATTGTCCAGCTCGGTTTTGAACCAGTTGCGCATGTTGTCGGTGAGCCGGTCGTCGTCGAACGAGGGGGTGTGCAGGAAACTGGCAAAGCGGGCGCGACCATCCGGGGTGCGCTCATTGATGGCTGCCAGTGACTCAGCCGAATCGAACCCGGCGGCGACCAGGCAGGCCAGGATCGAGCCGGTGGATGTCCCGATCACCCGCCGGGTCCTGTAACCCCGCTTCTCAAATGCATTCAGTGCTCCAGCGAATGCCAATCCTTTCGCCCCACCGCCTTCAAATACAAGATCGAACTCCATTTTCCCTCCCGCCTTCTTATAATTGGCCCTACACAGAGGAAGTCCCTCCGTAGGTCTGTGCAAGCAAGGCGCTCACGTTTAGGTGAACAACCCTGCCTTCACAAGGGTAATATATGGATATATAATATCAAATATCTTATATATTGTGTGGTCGAATTTTGAACTACCCCATTTCTTGGCTCTGAATAGGGATGCCGGACAGATGGGTATCTGGTCGATCTTCGATGGGGCTGCGGGAGGATAGTCATGGCCGTAACAGTACCTGGATGGGTGAAGCAGGTAGTTCAAGCGCCGTTGGTGGGGGAATATGACGCTGCAGCCCATGAGCGGCTGCGTTTTCTTGCTCTGTCAGCCATCGCCATCTTCAAGCTGTTTAATTTTATCGGCGGCAATTGGGATATCCAATGGCATGTTGCCATCGGGCGTGACAGCCTGTTCATCCCCCCGCACCTGGTGGTCCTGGTGGCTTTCACTTCCGGCTCAATCCTGTCATTGATCTGGATCGCCTATGAGACGCGGCTGCGGCGCGCCGGCATCCAGGTTGGGGGCGCCATGCAGCTCGGGCTTTTCAGTGCTCCCGCAGCGACCTTCGGGATCTTCCTCGGTTACGCCGGCGCGCTGATGGCTGCCCTGTTCGATGAGGCCTGGCACCGCATCTTCGGCATCGATTCCACCCTGTGGAGCCCTCCGCATATCTTGATCATGATCTCCACCTCCATGGTGGATTTCAGCCTGCTGGCAGGATTGGCGGCTTCGGCGCGGCGCCAGGGCATGCGCTTCTCACCGCGCAGCACTTATTTCTGGGTCCTGTGCCTGGTGGGGGCGTTTGCTTTCGAAGCAGTGAACTTTCAAATGGGGGAAGCTTTTATCGTGGCTTTCCGAAAGGGTGGAGCGGGCCTCTATGGCGTCCTGTATCCCATCCTGGTAGGCGCACTCTACCCACTGGCGCTGGTTTTGACCATCCGCCTGGCGGGGAAGTACTGGGCTGCCATCGTCGTATTCGCCATCACCATCTGCCTGCAGTACCTCGCTACCGGTATCTCCGCGGCCGGCTTTGCAATCCTTAAGCCGGTTTCGATCGTCGACCAGTTTGTGATCGACAATCCACAGTCCACCCTGGCGAACGTGCGGGCTTTTGCCCAGGCTACCGGATTCACCGGTTTAGTGGGCCTCCAGCAGGCCTGGTGGATGTGGCTGTCACTGATCCCGATGGTGCTGGTCTCCTTGATGGAGGTCTTCCCGTATGCTCGCCGCCATCCCTTGCTCGCCGCGCCTGTGTTCAGCGCCAGCCTGGTGGTCATCTCTTTCTTATGGTTCGAGCGCACACCCTACCTGCGCGACTATCCCGTAACCTGGGGGCATGTGATCATCGGGGCGCTGATTAGCGCAGGGATCGGAATGCTGATGGGCTGGCTGGGGCTTAAGCTGGCTGATGCTCTAAAAGCGGTAGAAGGAGAGGATGAGCCGTTCGGTCTCTAAGATTACCATAGATAATTCTTCTAGCTACCTGACAGTTTCGGCAACAACCATTATAGGACACGGATGCCGCAGGCACACGAAGATAACGGATAAGTAAAACGGATGATTGTCACGCAATTCGGCATTTGTCATGCCTGTATTTTGCCACAAATGTCAACAGAACCTAGATACGTGAGCTGATCTCGTTACGGATCGTTTCAACAGCAGAACCCAACATCAATGGGATGTCCTTGATCCGGATGCCATTTCTAAACAGGGCAGCTTTTGTGCCGAGAATTTGAGCCTTTCTCAGCACTCTCGCCTGTTCAAGAACGTCCACGCCCGGGTAAGACAGGACGAACAATCCCATCTGCGCCCATTCATCCCATTGACCCTCTCTCGCGGATGGGATAAGCCCATGCCGGTTTGCTATGTTATATAGCTCGCTGCCAGGGTAGGGAACTGTAACCGACCAGCCCATATAATCCAGCAGTCCTTGCGAGAAGAGACGTTCGGCATAAGCAATCGTTTGTCGACTCATCCGAGAATCTTCGAAACGTAATGCGCCGTTCTCCTCCCAGGCGTTGTAGAGCATAAAATACCCCTGGACCTTGATTCCATATTTTTTTAAGTTCCGGCAGACCTGTTCGACCTGCTCATGAGTGAAGTGCTTGCGGATCCCGTTCAAGGTCTCGGAGTTGCCGGTTTCGATCCCCAGGCTGACCAGCCAGCAGCCAGACTCCGCCATCGAGCGAGCCAGGCTTTCAGGCACATGATCTGGACGAAGCATGGTTTTCCAGGTTATGCCTACCTTGCGTTTTTTGATTTCATTACAAATTTCCGGCGCGAGAACCGGGTGGTTGTTGAACTCGTCTGCCAGGTTAAGCACTTCGCGAATCCCATAGCTACGCACCAGCTCCTCGATTTCATCGACAATGTTTTTCGGCGAGCGAAAACGGATCTTCGGTTTTACCAGGTTCCAATGTTCATTGGGGCAGAAAACACAATCGTGCGGGCAACCTCTCGAAAAAAGGACAGAAAGCTCTGGGGTTTGTCGGGAGAGGAAATAGCCGCGATACCGCTGGATGGGGAGTAAATCCCAGGCAGGGAAAGGAATACTGTCCAGCTCCTGGACAAAAGCCGTGGCTGGGTTCACCTGAAGGCAATTCTGGCGGTCCAGATAGGCGATGTTAGGGATGCCAGATAGTAACTCGGAATCCAATTCCTGCCCGGCGAGCAGGTGACGTACGAGGACAACCAGAGGTTTCTCCCCTTCGCCGCGTACCACCACGTCCGTTCGAGAATTAGTAAACACGTCTTCTGGGAGCGCAGAGGCGTGCGGACCGCCGGCGAAGACCTGGATCTCTGGATACTCGCTTTTAACTTGATTGATTAACGCATAGGCCCCACAGGCTGAACCTGTGTAAAAAGATACGCACAGCAAATCTGGCCCAAAGGACCGGATATTTGCCAGGGTTTGTTCCATACCGAGCATAAAACCATCGACGGCAGACAGCTCGACTTCTGGAGCTGCTGTTCTCAAATAGCTGGCCAGATAGAGGATGCCGAGCGGCGGCGCAGCCGATTCCAAAACTGAGCTGAAATTCGATCTTGTTAATGCAGGCGCAAAGACTAACTGTACTTTCATGCATCCTCCTGTACCTGTATCCGTAAGAACTGGGTTGTGTTGACATTTCAGCATCCCGTGATCGCACCAGCGGGCATAGCTCTTGTAGACACTATTCCAGTTGCCGTACTTTTCCGGCAGCAAGCGCCATTGGGCTCCGCTGCGGGTGACCCACAGCACGCCTTCCAGGAAAAGGCGGCAGTCAGCCTCCTTGCCAGCATAGGCTCTCGGGTGGCTTCGCAAGTACGGATAGATTTTGTTCCATAATTCCAAAGACGAGCTGGCTTAGCCGTAGAGAAACCGGACCGGTACCTGGTTCAGGGTCTCTACCGTGTAATCAACCCCCTCGATCTGGAGCAGGCGGGGGTGCTGTTCGGCCTCCCCCAGGGCGACGATATACCCCATGCCGGCGCTGCGGGCAGCCTGGATGCCGTGCAGCGAGTCCTCAACTGCCACGCAGGCTGCAGGCGGCAAACCCAGCCTGTCAGCCGCCTTCAGGTAGGCATCCGGAGCAGGCTTCGTGGCGATGCGGTCATCGTCATAGATCACATCGTCGAAGTCGAACCAGCGGCTCAGGTCCAGGTGCAGGAAATAGAACAGGAAGTTTTCCTTGCCGGCAGAGCTGGCGATGGCGCGCCGGACACCTCGCGCGGTAAGCTCGTCCAAAAGCTGCGGCGCTCCGGGTGAGAGCTGGAAGTTCGGGCCTTGCTCCAGGCAAAGGTTGCGGTACAGCGTCTCCTTATGGTCGGTATGTATCTCCAGCTCCTGACCATTGATGACTCGCCCGGTCAGGTAGTGCAGGATGTAGCGGTTATCGCGCCCGATCACATGCTCAGCAACTTCCTGCTCGGAGAAACGCTTTCCACGCAGATGCTCTGCATAGCGGCACCAGGATTCGCTCTGCAGGGGGGTATCCCACAGCAGTACGCCGTTGAAGTCGAAGATAATACCTTTATATCTCATGAGATTAAGTCCCTAAAGGACTGCTAGTCCTTTAGGGACTAATTTTACCATCATCATTCACGACGGTTCAGGACGACCGGTAGAAACACACCTCCCGTATTGATCCGTACGAGCGTGGTTGCCTGCCACGTGCCGGCCGTATTGCTGGCGCTGACTGTAGCGGTATACATCCCAGCGGCCGCGTAGGTATGTGCAACCAGCGCGCCGCTGCCGCCCTGGGCATCGCCGAAATCCCAGCTGAAGCTCACGCCGCTTCCGCTCTGCAGCGTGGCAGACAGGGTGGTGGTTTCACCCAGGCGGGTGGGTCCATCGTTGGCGGCTGTAAGGCTGGCGACGGGGATATCGGTGATGGTGATGGCATGCGTCCCGCTCACCTGGTTATCGGCGTTTTCCGCCGTGACGGTGATCAGCTTGAACCCGGGTATTGTCCATACATTGTTCCAGGAGATGGAATTCCCTGACCAGGCGAACTGCTGAGCTACCTGCTCGGTGGTTAGCAAGGAATAGGTGATGGGCAGGGTGGCGTTAACGGGCGACACATTAACCGTGAAGGTATATGCCTGGCTGATGATTCCGCTCGACGGTCCCTCGATCACCAGCCCGCTCAGCCCCACCGGGGTAGCTGCCAGCTTCAGATCGCCCAGTAGGGCGTCATAATAGCTGATGCGCGGCTCTCCGGCAGAGGTGAGCTCCAGCGATGAGAAGGCGCCAGTATTGATGCTGGAGGCGTCCAGCGTCTGGCTGATCCACCCGGAAGGGCCGCGCAAGGCATATTTCAGATGCCCACACGGTCCCGGGCACAGGTCGCCGGTGTAGCTGATATGCGCCACCCCATCCGCGTCCAGCGCCAGGGATGGATTGGCGCCGGCATCGCCGTAGCCGTCCACGGTCTCGAGCGTCCAGGTGATGCCCTGCCGGGATGCAAAGCGCAGATCGCCGTTTGCTATATCGTAAAAAGCAACAGCCGGATCGCCGTCCGCGTCTAATGCCAGGGAGGTGTCCATCGCCAGCCGGGCTGCACCGACGGTTTCGGTAACCCACTCGCCAGCCTGCAAAGAGGCGAAGCGCAGCTGGTCGTGATCGTCCTCAAAGTAGGTGATGTGCGGGAGGTCGCCGCTGTCAAGCGCCAGGGATGTGAACAGGCCAACTGTGCCGGTCATATCGACGGTTTGGGTGTGCCAGCCGCTGCCGTCCAGGTAGGCATATTTGAGATTGCGCCCTGTGCCATCATAATAGCTGATGTGCGCATAGTCGTCCTGGTCGAGAGCCAACGACAGGTAGCGACCGACATCACCTGCCTGGTCAACGGTCTGGACCTCCCAGCCGCTGGCGCGCTTGCGGGCGTATTTCAAGTTGCTGTTGCTGAAATCGAAATAGGCGATATGCGGAAAGCCGCCCATATCAAGCGCCAGGGAAGAATACAGGCCGATATCTCCGGCCCAATCCACAGTCTCGCCGTGCCAGCCCGAGCCATCCTGGTAGGCGTACTTCAGGTCGCGCCAGGTATTATCCAGGTAGCTGATATGGGCGAATCCGTTTGCATCCAATGCCAGGGAAGTGAACATGCCCACATCCAGGGCGGTGTTCACAAATTCCGTCTGCCAGCTGCCGGAGGTCATGCGGGCGTATTTTAGTTTGTAGCCCGAAAGTCCTTGCGTGGTCTCATAATACGCAATGTGCGGCTGCCCGTTGGCGTCGGCTGCCAGAGAGGTGTAAACGCCCACGGCGCCGTTCGAATCGACCGTAGCGGTCACCCAGCCCCCTTCGGCCAGGACGGCATAGCGGGTGGTGTTATCCGCCCAGTAGCTGATGACCGGGATCGTCTGGCTGATAATGGCGATCGAGCTGTACAACCCGACATTGACTTCACTATCCACGGTCTGCTCGTCAATCCAGACGCCGGTTGAGCGGGAGGTGTACCGCAGGTCGTAGCCGGGCTGATCGTCGAACAGGCTGATATGCGGGTCCCCCTGAGCGTCGAGGGCCAGGGAGATATGCTTGCCGTAATTGCCGCCGCTGGCAGCCGTTTCGCTGTTCCACGTCCCACCCTGGCGGGTAGCATATTTCACGCGGCTGTTGAGCAGGTCGCCATAGGCGATGCGCGCATCCCCCTGGGCATCGAGCGCCAGCGAGCTGTAACGTCCGGTAAAGCTGGCAGTATCGACGATCTCGAAGTGCCAGCCGAGAGCATCCTGGTAGGCGTATTTCAATTTATTGGCGCTGCCGTCCCAATAGCTGATGTGGGCATAGCCAGCGTCGTCGAGCGCCAGACTGGTGCCCCCATCGCCTGCGGCATCGTCCAGGGTCTGGGCATGCCATCCACTGCCATCTCTGTATGCAAACTTTAAAGCGCTGTTTAACGAGTCGTAATAGCTTATATAGGGGTTATTGTTGTAAAGATCCAGCGAGGCGCGTGTGCCCACAAAGGGAGCCGGGTCGGCGATCTCGGTTTGCCATGCGTTGCCGTCGAAGGTTGAGTAGTACAGGTGATCGCGTCCGTACGCCAGGTGCGGATTGCCGTCCATATCCAGGCGCAGCATTCGGTCGCTGCTCTCGGTGAACTGCGGCGGGCAGTCCACACACTCGAACAGCCAGTCCTGGGGCTGGTCCGGAGCGGCGTGTCTGGCATCCAGCTGGCTGGCTGCAGCCGCTGCCCTGGCTGTGCTGGAAAGCAACGCCAGCATCCCGGCTGCCAGACCGGCAGCGATGCCGGCTGCCAGGCACAGGAGGAGAATGCGTAGGAGCTTCATCTTACCACCTTGTACTGTTTGGGATCGGTGGGCGGTATGCAGATCTGCGGTGATGCGTGGTTGATCGATCGGACCTGGGTTGTGGCATGATGCTCTATGATTGTATATGATTAATCTCGACGTTACATTAAAGTTCCTAAAGGACTACCAGTCCTTTAGGAACTGACCAAGGATAGCCAATCCTTTAGGGACTGACTGACCTTACCGATTTGAAAATTCAATCTGCGTATTTTATGGTTACAATGCTTAATAGCAAAGCCGCCTGCACTATCAGACCAAATATTTAGCGAACGAGAGCAGGACGACTGGTGACAACTGATCTGATCCATGCCCTGATTATCGACGATGACCGGGATACCGCTGATCTATTCAGCATGGTGCTCGGTATGGTCGGTTTTAAATGCGATGTGGTGTACTCGGCCAAATCTGCCCTGGCGACTCTCGCCACGCAAACTCCGCAGATCATCTTGCTCGATATGCGCCTGGGACTGGAGATCAGCGGTACCGATATCCTGTACCAGATCCGCTCCAACCCGCGCCTGGATGAGACGCGGGTGATCGTGATCACCGCATACCCGCACCTGGCGGCTCCCATCCATGACCTGGCGGACCTGGTGCTGCTCAAACCGGTCGAGATCGAGCACCTGCGCACCCTGGCGACGCGCCTGACACAGAGCCAGGCCAGGCCGAACTCTTTCCGCGAGCCGCTCTCGAACCTGTATTACTATAATTTCTTCCTGAACCGCCTGGAACATGCCTTCGAGCGCACGCACCGCCGCCCGGATTTCATGTTCGTCGTCATGGTGATCGAACCGCAGATCTTCCGCACCGATAAACATGCTCTGCTGGACGAGGAACACGAGCAGTTAATGAAAGGCGCCTCCGAATACCTTCAAGCCGGCTTCCGTCCGACGGATACCTTCGGGCGGCTGGATCGCGAGCGCATCGTTGCCCTGTATGAAGATTTAAAACAGCTTGCGGATGTTGATACCATCATCCAGCGCCTGCGCCAGGGTCTGACGCGCTCGTTCGAAGTTGGACGGCGCATCTTCCGCATCTCGCCCTTGATCGGCGCAGCGTTGATGCACCCCAACTACAGCCAGCCGGAAGAGCTGGTGCAGGCTGCCCAGGCCGCACTGGACGACGCCCGCGCACGGCCGGCGACCGGCAGCAGCCTGGCAGAACCGCCCATCATCAATCTGCTCGAATCAATTGATAAAAAGTAGGGGCAACCTGGCAGGCTGCCCCTAAACCTCGTTTGTCCCTATCTGACAACCATTGGCAGATACACCCAACGTGTCGAACCAGGGATGTAGTATTCGTCGGCGCCAAGGTCGAGGACGACAGTCTATCCCAGCTCCATGCCTGCCTCGCGGAAGTAACGGCGCAGCTCGGGTGGTATGAGGCGTTTTATTGCCTCGGCGCGCTCGATCACGCGCAGGATCCAGCTCGTGCTCTGATCCGCCGAGGAGAGCAGCGCACGCGCCTGGGCGGCAGTCAACCAGCGGCCTTCCGAGTGCTCGGCGCTGAGGTGGATATCCTGGGGATGCTGTACGCGGCAGCAGCACACAATCCCGATCAGCTCGTTTTCGGGATGCGGCGAACCGCGATAAAAATGGGTCGTTCCCAGGAAGTATAAGATCTCCGCCTCGACGCCCAATTCTTCTTGGACTTCGCGTTTCAGGGCCTCTTCGAATCCCTCCCCCTGGTCAACGCGCCCGGTGACGCACTCCCACACGCCGGAGGCGAAATCTTTCTCGCTCGAGCGGCGCAGGAGCAGGTAGGTATCGTCAGTTTCTGACCAGATCAGGGCGGCAATGCCGCCGATAAAGCGTCCAACAGCCATAGCCCTCCACAGGTTTCTGCAATGAAGTGGGTCCGGTGCCGCGGCAAGCGGCTGGCAGGGTGCTTTGTACCTCTGGATGATATCAC
>CAZGIX010000155.1:0-11167 GCA_964525785.1 uncultured Anaerolineaceae bacterium | reverse complement strand
CCGTAGGGGCCTCATCTTCCGGGCGAAGTCCCGGACGATGCGTAGGACCTATCCGATATTTTATTACACCGCAAATAAAATTCATTTTTCTTAGCAGATTCCTTCATCAGAATGCTGCTATTACCCTGAACGAGAGTATGCTTAGGGTACTCATTTTTCGATATACGGCATTATAATTAAGAATAGGTTAAGAGAATCATCCCTTTAATCTCTCAGGGGTGATTTTCTCCATTTGCATGGTTTGCCAGCAGACTTAGATATGCTGGAATGAGCGATCAGCGTGCCAACCCAGTACTCTGCCACACATAAGAGCTTCTACTATCGGTTGTGTTTGATTATTGCCGGTCTGGTTGCACTGGTATTCGCTGCAGTTAGCGCCCCGCCAGTTGAGACCGATTGGTGGATTTTTGCGGCTTTATTTCTTTTCTTCTTCTTCCAGGCACTCTTCCCCTTTTCCTTGATCGTGGGAGAGTATACGATCCTGCACATGACCGCCTTAGGGGCTGGCTTACTCTACGGGCCGGCTGTAGCTGGCTGGCTGGTCGTGTTGGGCTCCCTGGCAGGTTATGGCGTCCGGCGTTATCTTAACCAGGACCCACTGAAATCCAGGTTAACTCCATCAAGGAGCTTGCTGGAGTCATGCTGGTCTGCGGCTGCTATCCTCCTGGCGATGGTATTGGGATTCTATCTAGCCGGATGGCTCAAGGGATGGTCTGGCCCGCAATTCACCTCTGCCCTGCCAGTGGAGATGGTCCTGGCGGCAATATATTACACTGCCATACATATCTTTGGAATTCTCGGGGATATCGCGACCCGGCTCCCGGCCTCATTTTCGTCACACCAGCGTGATTTTACCTGGTTAGCCTTATTGGAGCTGTTGCCCTTGCCGTTTATATTGATCACAATTCAGGCATATCCTACGGTAGGGACAGCCACGCTGCTTCTGCTGGGAGGTGTGCCTTCCCTATTGGCGGTGTTATTCTCTGGTATCAGCCGGGCCAACGCTTCCCTACAGCGCAGCCTTGAGGAACTAACGACTATCAACCAGGTCAGCCAGGCTCTTCGCACCACAATTCGTATGGACGAGCTTCTGCCCGCGATTCAAAAGCAGGTCAGTAAATTTCTAGGAGTCCAGAATTTTTATGTTGCTGTTTACGATGAGCAAGCGGATCGATTATGGTATCCCTTAGCGGTGAAGAATGGTATACGCCAGAACTGGCAGCCGCGCCATTTGGAAGATCGCCTGACCGATCGAGTGATTCGTGAGCGCCTGCCAATCTTGATCCCTTCCAACGCGAGCGAGGAACTGGCCCGTATCGGCTTGCCTGTCGGCGAAGATGCGCCAATGGCCTGGATGGGGGTGCCTTTGATGTCCTCCGACAAAGTGATCGGATGTCTGGCGGTGTTTTCCCAGTCGCCAGACATCGAATTTACCGCTGCAGATCTGGACTTGATAACAATTCTCTCCGGTCAGGTAAATGTTGCCATTGCTAATACGTTGTTATATGAACAGGTACAGCAGCGCGCACGTCACTTGGAGACACTCAATCAATTCAGCTCGCTGACTGTTGCCTGTTTGGATCCAGGTGAAGTTCTTGCCCAGGCATGCCGGTCAGTAACAAAGCTGGGTGGAGGTACGCGCAGCGCGGCCTACCTTTACGATTTGGGTCAGGGGAGCATTTTACTTGCTCAGTCTTACCAGCTATCAGATGAATTTGTAGATCATAACCGCTCATTCTCGTTCACCAAAGCTCGGCGCACTCAGTGCCTGGATAGCGGGATGCCCTTCCTGGTGGTGGATGCCAGTCAGGCAGATCTGGATGCGGCTTTTTTGAGTATGCTGGCGCGTGAGGGGATCGGCGCTTTTGGAGATTTCCCTTTAACCTCTCCAGATGGTCAGATTGGATACTTATCCATATATTATGACGAACTGCATGATTTTGCCCCTGAAGAGGTCGAGCTGCTTAGGACCCTGGCAGCGCAGGCAGCCATGGCGGTTTCTAACGCCCGTTTGCACGCCCGCACCGATCTGGCTCTATCACGCCGCCTACACCAGCTATCGATCCTCGAGACAATCGGTCGTGAGCTATCGGGGGAGATTCAGTCAGAGCGGTTATTTGAGATGATTTTAGATTATGCCATCGAATTTACCGATGCAGTTTGGGGCAGCCTTTGCCTGATTGAGCAAGCGACGCAGCGCGCATTGGTCAAAGCCTGGCGAGGTTATCCGGAGCGGCCTGATATTTTCTTCGTTGGAGAGGGTCTCAATCAACAGGCTATCCAGTGCCAGGAAGTAGTCTATCTGCCGGCTGTGAGTCAAGAGCCGGAATATATCGATCATACTCGGGGTAAGGCCCAGTCCCATCTGAGCGTCCCACTGGTTCACGAGTCGCAAGTGCTGGGTGTGCTCAGCCTGGAGAGCGATCATACGGATGCTTTCACTGCCGGTGATATAGGCTTCGTCAACCAACTTGCTAATCAGGCTGCGGTGGCAGTTGTAAATGCTGCTCTATATGCCGATGTCACCCGTGTGCGCGACCGCCTGGCGGCGGTGCTGGATACAGTCGGAGAGGGCATCTTGCTGGTTGAAGCCAGGGGACGGATCGTCCTAGCAAACAAGGCCTTGCACAGGATAACTGGTCTGCAGCCAGAGAAATTTCTGGATCATTGTTTTTCCGAACTCCCCCAAGGTGTACTGGCGATGTTTGGTTATACACCCGCACAGGCCTCCCAACTGATAGCTGCTCTGGGCGCAAGCGCGGTATTTTCTCCCGCAAAGGTGACTATCACCCGCCAGGGATTGTCTCCCGAGATATTTGTTGAGCGTATTATCACGCCCGTTTTCGAAGGAGCTGGTCAGTCCAGGGGTTGGATGATCGTGCTGAGGGATGTGACCGAAGAGCAGCAGATTGCCCAGGCGCGCGAGTTGATTACAGAGACCCTGGTGCACGATCTGCGTTCACCGATCAGCGCGGTGCTGGGAGCGCTGGAGGTGATGGAAGATGCACTGCCCTCCAGGGCAGGTGATGAAACGGATATTACAGGCCAGGCGCTGAACGTGGCCCGCCGCGGCGCCCACCGGGTGCTCGCGCTGATTGAGACGTTAATGGATATCGCCCGGCTGCAGTCGGGCAAAATGGATATCTTGCCTGCCAGGACTGAGCTTAAGCCATTGGTCTCCAACATGCTCAATGAGTTTATCGCTCAGGCTAATGAATACGGTGTCATCTTGCGCAATGACGTCCCGGAAGACATCCCGCATTTAAATGTCGACCAGGGGAAGATTACACGTGTCCTCGCCAATCTGGTGGACAACGCGCTGAAATTTTCTCCCTCAGGCGGTCAGATTGCTATCGCGGCGCGTCCCATGCCAGGCCAGAAAGTGTTGATACAGGTGAGTGATAATGGACCTGGAATACCGGAGGATTACCGCGAAAAAGTGTTTGAACGGTTCAGCCAGGTCCCCGGGTTGCGTGGTCGGCGGCGGGGTACAGGTCTGGGTCTTACATTCTGCCGGCTGGCGGTTGAAGCTCATCAGGGGAATATCTGGGTAGAGTCCAATCCGGCAGGAGGCAGCCTGATTAACCTCACGCTCCCATGTGTTGACGAAGAACCATACAGTTGATAGGCGTACAACAGCTTATCAGAGCGTTTGCCCCATCCCCGAAAAGCCGGTGACCGGCCTGGGATGTCCTGTGATGGATTTCCACCTCGGACTTTACGAAAGTCCTGATAGGGCTGCCTGGGGATGCTCAAGTCGCTCGCCCCCACACGGCTCAGCCACCCCGCACGATGAAAAACAAGGGGACGAAGCCGCCCAGATTGCTTATGAAGTGGGCGATGATCAAGGGGAACAATCGCCCCTGGCGAAGCGCGATCCGACCCGCGCCCGGTCCCCACAGGGTGAAACCCGCGGCGGACGCCACGGCAGAAGTGACTGTCAGGTCAAATGCCAGGTGCTGGAGGACGAATCCCAGCGCGGCCAGCAGGATGCCAACCCAGGCGCTGCCCGAGGCGGCGATGAGCCCCGGCTGGGCCGTGCAGGGCAAACATCACACCAAAGAAGCCCGCCAGAGCAGCATCTTCACCTCTCTCACGGGAGCTATTCCCGGGGGAAGCCCGGCGCACCGGTTGTTTCGTCTCCACCAGTCGCTCCAATAGCTGCGCTGCCAGGGTGGGGCTGTCGTAACGGGCGAAATCGGCCTGGACCCTGGCTGCGTTCAGCCGGTAGGACGGGTCCTGCAACACGGCTCGAACCGCCTGCTTTAGCTGCTCGGAAGTCGGCGATCCCGTTTTTAGATTGATGCCAGCGCCGACCCACTCGATCCGGGAGCACACTTCCGGCTTGTCTTCGCTGGTCCCCGCCGCCACCAGGGGCACCCCGTACGCCAGGGCGGCTTTTACACCATTGTAGCCGCCGTTGGTCACCATCACATCCACGTGCGGAAGGAGGCGCGCGTGCGGGATCATCCGCTCGGCGAGCACATTGGTAGGCAGAGCGCCCAGTATTTCTGGCTCTGGCGTGGTCACGATGACCAACATCGGCTCACCAGCCAGCGCCCGGATGGTTGGAACCACCAGTTCAGCAGTGTCGGTCGCCACCGTGCCCTGGGTGACGTGCACAACCGGCAGCCCGGAAGCCAGGTCTACCCACCAGGCGGGCGGCGCAAAGTCGACCGGCGTCGGCGGCAGCATCGGCCCCACATAGTGAACCTGGGAAGGCAGCCGGCGATGGGGAAATTCGAACGCCGGTGTGGTGCCCTGCAAATGCAAATAGGGGGAGATGAGATCGTCGAAGACCGTCGTAAACCTGGGGATGGCCGGCAGGCCGACCTGGCGCCTTTGCTGGTTGTAGGTGCGGGTCACCTCCAGCAGGAGCATCTCGGAAAGCCTGTTCACCACCCGGTTGCCCATGCGCCTAACGGGCGAGGTTGCCGGCGGCTTTCCCGAGCCGTACGGCGGGCTGTCTGCCGTGCGCAGGGGGTTGATCCCCACCGAAGCCCAGGCCGGGCCGCCTTTGGCGCGCAGCAGCCGGGCACCCAGGCCGCACATATCCACCACGAGCGCATCCGCCGGGAAGTCAGCCAGGATTGCCTGGTAGTCCCGGAGCTGGCCCAGCATGGGTGCAACGAACAAGTTGATCATGGCAGCATTAGCCGCCGCCAGGCCGTCTTTACCTTGGGCTTCCCGCGTGGCGCCGAGCATATCCCGGGCGTGGGTCATGGGCGTGAACCGGGCACCCGTAGCGGCGACCCTGTCGCACGCCACGCTGCCTGTGTGCCACCATACATCGTGCCCGCGCTCGACCAACTTCTCGGCGGTGAGTAAGAAGGGGTTTACATGCCTGGCGGCGGGCATGGTGCTGATCAGAAATTTTGCCATTTTGAACCTCCGTTGCATCGTAGGCGATCGACCGGGCGATCAATCGGCCGCGGAACCGGCGACCCCGGTCGAGCGCGCCCCGGCTTTGAGCCTGACCTGGGACAGGACCAGGCAGGCGATCCCCAGCAGGATAGCTCCCATCCAGAACGGCGCGCCCGGCATCACCTGGTCGTACACGGCACCGGCCCACAGGGGGCCGAGCATCGCCATCAACCCGCCCAACGCCACGTTGACACCCGCCAGCTGCCCTTGCTCCTGCTCCGAGACCTGGTTGGCGGCGATGGCGCCGGTTGTGGGCCAGATGAAGCCGGTGATGCCGCTCTGCAGGAACATCACCGGAAACAGCATCCACACCGCCGGGGCAGCGATGAACAGGGGCCAACCGATCACGCTCCCCAGCAGGCCCACCAGCGCCATACGCTTCTCGCCGTAGCGAGGTACGAAGCGCTGGATAAGGATAGCCTGGACGAACGCGGTCGAAATCCCGGCGCACACGAGCAGCAAGCCCAGCGTCATGGGCGGGGCAGCGAACTCGTCCTTCACATACACCCCGGTCACACTGTTCACGCCGTTGAAGCTAAAATTGAATAGCGCCAGCACCAACAAGACCGGACTCAGCCCCGGCTTGCGCATCATCTGCGCCACCGAGGCAAACGGGTTAAGGTCGCTCGCGACCAGCCTGGACCTGACGCGCTGTCCCTCGGGCAGCGATTCCGGCAGCAGGAAGTAAATCAGGGCTGTACTGACCAGGAAAACCGCCCCAGCCAGGTAAGCCGGTGCATTCAACGATAGCTGGCTGAGCATGCCGCCAATGGCCGGGCCGACGATGAAGCCGATCCCATAGGCCATACCGACCAGGGTCAGGTTCCTGGCTCGCTCCTCCGGCGGCGAGACATCGATGATATAAGCCGAGGCAGTGGAGATATTGCCACCCGTGATCCCATCGATCAGGCGGGAGAGGAACAAGATCCACAGCGCCCCGCCGGCGCCGAAAATAAAATAGCCGATGGCCGAGCCGAAGACGCAGGCCAGCAGCACTGGACGGCGCCCGATGCGGTCGCTGAGCTTTCCCAGCGCTGGAGCGGCGAAGAACTGCCCGCCGGCATAAATCACGGTCAGCAGGGTCACTGCCAGGGCATCGGCAGAGTAGCGCTGGACAATATCCGGCGCGACCGGGAAGAGGATAGTCATGCCGACGATATCCATCAGCATGACGAAGAAGATCAGGCCGAGCGCGCGCCGGGTGGATTGTGTTTCGGAACTCATCTGACATTTCCTTGAACGAGTATAGATCGACGCTGGGAGGGAGGATGGAGCGGGGGATGCCCGCAGGCGCCCCCCGCTCACCTCTCCCGGCACACAGAAGCGGGCACTTCACCCGCTCGCCCGGAGTGCGCCCCGGGTCACGACCACCAGCCAGAGGCTGTAGGCCAGCACCTCCAACCGGTTGGGCCAGCCCACAGGCGCCCCTGGGCCGAAGCTGCCGCCGTTTTGCGCCAGCATCCACCCGGTGGACACGAAGGCCAAAACGAAACCTGCCACGGCCAGCGCAGCCGCCCACCCGACAGACCGGCGCACAGGGCGCCAGTAGGGGTTACGCCTCAGGCTGTAGCTGACCAGCAGGACGGCGAACGGCATTGCCATGCCCAGCATCCCACCCAGGCTGTGAAGGTTGCCCTCCGCCGTCAGCTCGCCGGGGGTAGCCGTGATGGGGTCGGTCGTAAAAACGGCGGCCAGGATCAGGCCGGCAGCGCTCACCAGCATCAAGCCCAGCCCGATCCGCCCGCGGGGGCAGCGGGCATGCGAGCGGAGCGCAACGAACAGCGCGAGCCAGCTCAGCGCAAAGCAACCGAACGCCACAGCCATCAACCAGCCGTAATCCCCAAGCGCATATTCGCTGATGAAATGCCAGGCAGGGTCCAGCTCCGGCTGGATGACGTGCAGACTGGCAAGCAGAGCCACGAACACCGCTGCGCTCCATATAGACAGGCGCGCTGCCCGGGTTGGGGCTGCGGTCACGGGCATCACGAGGGTCATATCTTTTTCCATAAGTCACTCCTTTGGCAAATCTAACGCTATCTTGCCGCATTCGGGAAAGCCATTCATCGGTGAGGCGCGGGATCACTCCCTGCGCACCCGGGTCATGGTCGATGAATATCCGCCGCCGCCCGGATACACCCAGGCGCCGGACAGGGTGTTGGCGTCGGAGCTGAACTCTCCCCGGTAATACGCCGGAGAGCCCACCTCACCGCCCCAGATGGTGATGGCCTTGTCGTTGAGCTCATACACGTAATCCAGCGTATTGCCCAGGTTGTCATAAAAGCGCGACCGGATCTCCTGGCCTGGCGCATGGCCAAATTCCTGTTCATGCCCGATGATCTCGATGCCTACGATCCGCATGCCGTGTTGCTCCAGGTCGACGCGCTGCAGGAGGAAGAAACCGTCCTCCATCCACTCGTAGGTCACCCGTCCCCGGGCGCCTCCGCTCACGTCCCATGCGCCGACCAGGATCTCCAGGCCCTCCAGGTCGGGGTTCGGCAGGGGCGTTTGTTGCTGAGCCTGTAAATCGGTTTTGTCGGTCATCTTGTGCTCTCCTTTCGGTCTGGCGGTCGCTTCGCCGGCGAGAAGGTTGGGGGTGGCCCTGTGCGGCGCCGGTAAAACGACCAATTCAATGGGTTTTAACCAACTTCCCCCACAGTTTACGGCGGCACAGGGTGACCTGTAATCACCCGCCCAGGGTGATTGGCAGGGTGACTCAGTGAAGCGTGAAACCCAGCGTGTATTGGACGCTGGGCGTATGCTCTGGTTTGGGAATTATTTGGTGAGCGGTGATGGAGAAGCCGACTCCCCGTGAGCGGCGGCGCGGCTTACCTGAAGTTCATCTGGCGGGCGGCCTGGCGGGCTTGTTCCCGGCTGTTCACCCCCAGCTTCCCGTAAATGTTTTTCACGTGTGTTTTGACCGTGTTAATAGAAATAACCAGCTCGCCGGCAATGTCCGGGTTGGTGCGCCCAGCGGCAAGCAGGCGCAAGACGCGCTGCTCCTGCTCGCTGAGCGGCTCGATGACCAGATCTGAGCTTGCTGGCAGCAGGGCCGCCTGGCGCGCCCCTTCCTGCGCAAACTCGTACAGCAGCGCTCGGGCGTAGATGGCCAGGGACTCGTCTTCGATGTGGGAAAGAGCGGATTGCAGCAGCCGGGCGAGCGGATGCCCTTCGTCCAGGAAGATGCGCCGGTAGCCCTCCGGCTGTGCCAGGGCGAGCGCCGCCATCAGGTTCGCGTGGGCGCGCGGCAGGTCGCCCTGGCGCGCCAGGGCAGCCGCCAGGAGGATCTCCCCCTCCAGCACGCTGCGCATCCGCCCGTGTTCTCGGGCACCGGGCAGCCATTCCTCCAGCAGCTCCAGGGCCGTCCCAGCCTCACCCTGGGCGATCAGCAACCGGGAGGCTACAAGCGCTTCAAGCTCCTCTATAAGGCAGAGTAAACCGTTCCTGGGCTGCGGCAGGCCGTCGCGCCAGCGCTGAGCGGCGACCAGGTCGCCGGTCTGCAGGGCGATCCAGGCGTTATACGCCTGGATTTCTCTGAGCAGCACGGGATTGCCGGTACTGGCGGATAGCTCCAGCAGCTCCGCCTGCGCCGGGGCGATCTCTCCCCGGGCGTACTGCGAGCGCGCCAGGAGCACCGTGCTGGCCGCCCGGATGTCCTCGTGGGCGAGCTGCTCGCCGATCTCACGCCCCTGCAAGCCGTACTGCTGGGCCTGATCCAGGTCATTCCACTCCAGGGAAAGCCTGCCCAGTCCCACCAGGGCGAGTCCCCTGCGGATGAGCATGTCCCCGTTGTACATGGGCACCCGCTCGATCTCTTTGAGCACCTGCTGGTAGAGCTGGGCGGCCTGGTGCAGCGCCCCCTGGCGTACATGCACCTCCGCCAGGCTCAGCAGGGCAATCGAAGTGGCGTAGGTATTCCGGTCTGCTTCGCTCACCACCTGGGCCTGCGTAAAGGTGCGCCGGGCGGCGTTCAGCTTGCCGGCGTACATCTCTTCGGTTGCGGCGATGATCAGGCTGCTGCCGCGCCACTGCGCCTGCGCCGGCAGCAGCTCGAGCGAGCGCCTGGCAGCCGAAAACGCCTCGGGGTAATTTCCCTGCTCCAGGCCACGTTGGCGCGGATTGCCAGGATATCGCCGAGCCTGGGCTGATCCTGAACAGCCTGCCAGTGCTCTTCAGCCACATCGAGCAGTTTTTGAATGTGGTCGATCGGCAGCGGTGTCTGCCGTTCAGTGGTGAACAGGATCGCAGCGGACTAGATTATGCACACCGCCGGGAGCGCCTGCAGCGCCTCCTCGGGCAGGCACCTGATCCAGCGCCGCAGCGTGTAATACTCGTTCTGGACAAGCTGCGGGGCGATGATGCGCTCGATCAGCGCTGCGGCGCGCGGCCAATCCTGGGCCAAGAGGGCGGCCTCCACCGCTTCGGCGGGCATCGCGTGGGCTTCGTACCATAGGCTGGCCTGCTGCGAAAGCTGGCGCAAGCGGGCCTCCCCGATACGCGTCTGGGCGGCGCGCTGCAAGGCCTCCGCGAAGAGGGGGTGAAACCGGTACCACTGTTGGGCCGCGTCCAGCGAGACCAGGAACAGGTTATCCCTTTCCATCTGCTCGAGCAAAAGGGCGCTGTCGGTGCGGCCGGTGATCGCATCGCACAGCGAGCCCGTCAGCCGGCCCAGGACGCTGGTCTGGAGCATGAACTGCTGGAGCGGCTCCGGTTGGGCATTGAACACATCGCCGATGAAGTAATCCATGACCGGCCGGTGGCTGCCGGCGAATGTGTCCAGAAACCGGTTGATCTGGTCGGCTTCGCCCTGCCTGTGCAAGGCCAGCGCGACCAGGCGCAGCCCAGCCACCCAGCCCTCCGTGCGGTTTGCCAGGCGCGCCTGCATCTCGGGGGCGAGGGTGAAAGGCAGCGCTTGATCGAGGAACTCCCGGGTCTCCTCTTGAGAAAAGCGCAAATCTTCGGCGCGCAACTCGTTGAGCTCATTCCTGGCCCGCAAGCGCCCCAGCGGGAGGGGTGGGTCGCTGCGCGTCAGCAACACCAGGTGCAAGGTGGGCGAAAGGTGATCCAGGCAAAAGGTCAGCATCTCGTGCACTTGTGGCGCAGAGATGACATGGTAGTCTTCAAGTACGAGGATAGCCTTAGAGGGGAGTCGAGACATGCCGTTGATGAAGGCGGTGAGCAAGGCTTGAAATGGAGGCTGCAGGGATTTCAGGTATTCCAGGGCGGCGGCGCTCACCCCTGCGTCGAACACCTTGCAGGCGGTGATCAGGTAGCGCCAGAAACGCACCGGGTCGTTATCGCTCGGGTCCAAAGACACCCAGGCCACGCGCCCTTTGCCGCGCCAGGCGATCCACTCGCTGACCAGGGTGGTCTTGCCAAAGCCGGCGGGCGCTGAGACGAGGGTGAGTTTCTGCTCCATCCCGGCCTCCAGCCGGGTGAGCAGCGCCCGGCGCAGCACTAGCAAGGGGTGCAGGCGCGGGGGAGTGAGTTTCGTGCTTAGCAGCTCGTGGGTCTCGATGCGGTCAAGATACTTACTCTTGCCCTGGGGGTCTTTCTTTTCCATGCCCGGCTCCAGATGATTGACCTTGCCATCTTCTGGCAGCTGCACGGGGCTTTCAACCGCGCGGCGGAGTAATTATACAACATTAGTCCAAATTATACTTCCGCGCCGGATAGGGCTTCCACGGCGGGGATGGCTTTCTCAAAGTTCCTTGACAAATGAATAAAAACGGTCCTCTTCGGTAAA
>CAZGIX010000154.1:3143-11238 GCA_964525785.1 uncultured Anaerolineaceae bacterium | reverse complement strand
CGAGCGGCGCTCTCATTGCCGGACTGCAATTCCTGGGCAGCCGCGCGCAGCGCCCGCGTGTACTGGCGCCCCAGGTCGTGCTCGGCAAGCATAACGCCCACAGGACCGCCCTGCACTGGCACACCATGCGCTTCCATCTGCTTGAAGAGGACGCCCTCTTCCTTCCTGTGGTGGCAGCCATCGGCAAAGCCCTGGATAAAGTCGGCGGCTGACAGGAAGAATTCCGGTTGCACAGGCTGCCTGCTTGCCAGGCGCTCCGCCCCGGTCTCCAGCGAGTCGAGCACGCGCTCGATAACGCGATGTTCTTCCGATAAGATGTTAGTTGCTTTCATGTCTGGCCTCTTTCTTCATGCACATTCTAGATTACGGTCCGGCAGGTGGATTCCTGCTCCTTACTAGATCAGTATAGCCCAGTTGCTCCAAAACCTCTTTGCACTGGCGCAAAGAGGTAAAATATTGTCATGCAAAGAGCGCCAATCGATCCACTGGAGGCAATCAAAGAAATCCCCTTGTTTCAGGGGGTCAGCCAGGCTGATCTGTCCCGGCTGGTGCAGGCGGCCCATCCTAACCACCTCCAGGCCGGCGAGTTCTTCTTCTTCCAGGGCGACCCGGCGGAGCGCATGTACGTGCTGCTGCAGGGGCGCGTCAAGCTCAGCCAGGTCGGGGGTGACGGGCAGCAGGCGTTGATCCGGGTGATCACGCCGGTGCGTCTGTTTGCTCTGGTGGCGATGACCACCGCGGGCAGCTACCTGGTGACGGCCCAGGCGGCAGAAGACAGCCATGCGCTCTACTGGACGCGGCTTGAGCTGGTGGATTTCACCCAGCAGGTGCCGCAGATGGCCTTGAATGCGATGCGCATTTTAGCCGAGCAGCTCCAGGAAATCCAGGAGCGCTTCCGGCAGGCGACCACGGAGCGGGTTGAGCAGCGCGTGGCACACACGTTGATCCGCCTGGCGGCCCAATCTGGCAGGCAGGTTGCGGAGGGGGTCTTGATCGACCTGAAGCTAACTCGCCAGGACCTGGCGGAGATGTCGGGCACCACACTGTACACCGTCAGCCGGCTACTCAGCCAGTGGGAAGCGCAAGAGCTGGTGATCGCCGGTCGGGAGCGGGTCACCGTCCGCTCTCCGCTGGGCTTGGCGAGGGTTGTCGAGGGCGCTTTGGATTGATATGTCTGAATTGAATGCAATCCACCACACGTTAGGCGCAACTGCGCTTTGGACGGCAAGCGTCCGCGCTCGCGAGAGCACCCGTGAAGATCGCCTGTTCTATGACCCCTGGGCGGAGGTATTGGCGGGCGATGGGGGCGCCGCCTGGCTGGCCCAGCGATCAGAGGAGAGCATCATACCGATCGTACTGCGCACGCGCTATTTCGACGATTTTCTACAGCGCATTACTGCGCAACATAGAATCCGCCAGATCGTGCTGGTGGCCGCTGGCCTGGATACGCGCGCCTTCCGCCTGAGCTGGCCGCAGGGGGCGCGGGTTTTTGAGCTGGATCAGCCGGGGGTGCTGAATTACAAAGAGGGGATATTACATTCCCTGGGGGCGCGAGCCACCTGCGAGCGGCAGATCATCGCCAAAGATCTGCTGGAGCCCTGGCAGGAGGCTCTGCTGGCGAGCAGTTTTAACGCACAGGAGCCTTCTGGCTGGCTCTTGGAGGGCCTTCTCTTTTACCTGCCTGGCGAAACGATCATCCGCCTGATCGACCAGGTCATCGGTTTGGCTTCACCGGAGAGCTGGCTGGGCTTCGACATCATCAACTCTGTGACGCTTACATCGCCCTTTACAAAATCCTGGATCGATATGCAGGCTCAATCAGGCGCTGCTTGGATTGGTTTCATGGATGTTCCGGAGGGCTTTCTGACCTCGCGAGGTTGGGAGGCTGCCCTTACCCCGGCTGGACAGCCGGATGCCAACTACGGTCGCTGGGTTTTGCCGGTCATCCCAACCAGGATGCCCAATATGCCCCACAACTGGTTTGTGACGGCAACGAGGCCCGCATTACCGGTTTCGGCTGGTGAGTAGCCACCGTGTTACCCGAGGCGTGAAAATGCCCCGACCGCGGTCTGCAGTCCGCCGTCTGCGGTCAATCTCAGATCCATTCCTGAATCACCGGATCGATCCGCCCATAAAAGGTTTCGTCATGGAGACTGACTGCTCTCGCTTCTCTATTCTCGACTCTCTTACCCAATTACCTTATCTCTAATTACCTGTTTACGATTTACCCACTATAATCCTGGCATGACAAACATTCCTTCCCCTTACGATGATTTTTCAGACGATTACGACCGCTTTGTGAACTGGCCCGGCAGGCTGACGTTCGAGCTGCCGTTCCTGAAAATGGTCCTGGCCGGCGCACCGCACGCTGCAGGCGAGCAGCCGGTCGTGCTGGACGCGGCTTGCGGCACCGGGCAGCATGCCCTGGCGCTGGCGGAGCTGGACTACCCGGCAGCGGGGGCCGATATCTCGGCCGGCATGGTCGCCCGCGCCCGAGCCAACGCCGCCGCGCGCGGGTTAGATGTGCGCTTCGAGGCGGTAGGTTTCGGAGAGCTGGCGGCGGCTTTCGGGCGGCAGTCCTTCGACGCCGTGCTGTGCCTGGGCAATTCCCTGCCGCACGTGCTCAACGCGGCTGAGCTGCGGGCGGCGCTGGCGGATTTCGCTGCGCTGCTGCGCCCAGGCGGCGTGCTGGTGCTGCAGAACCGCAATTTCGATCAGGTATTGGCGCAGCGCGATCGCTGGATGGGCCCTGAGTCGACCCGGGAGGGCGAATCGGAGTGGCTGTTCGTGCGCTTCTATGATTTCCTGGCGGATGGGCTGATCGATTTCAACATCCTGCGCCTGCGGCGTGAAGGGGATGGACCCTGGCGCCAGGCGCTGACCCAAACGCGGCTGCGCCCGCTCGTCCGGGCGGAGCTGGCCGATGGGCTGCCTGCAGCGGGATTTGTCGATGTAGTCTGGTACGGTGGTTTGGATGGGAGCGGATTCGATCCGACTGCCAGCAGCAACCTGGTAGCGGTGGCGCGCAGATTCTAAAATGTCAGGCCAAAAAGTATCAAGAGGGGCTCCCCCATCGCATCGGGAAGTCCATGGGCAATGCTCGGCGCCAGCAAGGTACCGGTCTTCTCGCGGATCACGCCAAACGTCAGGCCGGCGAGAGACGTCCAAAGCGCCCAGCCCCAGGCGAGCGAGGATAAGCCAATCGCGGGATCGAATGTGTTGAAGGCGTGCAGCAGACCGAACAGCAGGGAGGCGATGATCAAGCCGGCTCCGAATTGGATGCCGAACAGGTGAAACGGGCGTCCAAATGCCTGGTTCAGCCGCGATTGAGCATAGCCGCGCCAGACAAATTCCTCCCCAAATCCCGAGAAGATGAACTGCCAGACGACCGTCGAGACCACCACCAGGCTCAAACTACGCATGATCAGGGCAACACCGATCGGGAACAGCAGCAGCAGGAGTATCGTGATGATATTCCTTCGACCGGATTGCACGGTCGCCTGGCGGTTCAGGATCCAGATCAATATAGCCAGACCGATGATCTCCATCAAGGCAACGAATGCTCCACCGCCGATTTTATTGGTATCCAACCTCAGCATCCAGGCGCCGCCCAATCCCAATACCAGCGGGATGATCTGGACCAGATACGCCTTCAGGCCGATATCGAGATTCGTCTGCCAGTTGGCGAGAGAGACACCGTACTCCGCCCAATTCCTGCGCGTCAGCCAGATGACAGCTGCGGGGATGCCTACGAAAAAGGCCATCCCGGTATAGCTCCAGCCGAGATTCTGTTTTTCCCACTCCACAATCCCTGTCGAGCGCCAGATAATGCCGATCCCCTGGATTGCAGCATAGACCAGTAGGATTTCAATGAGAGCAAGGACTTTAGATTTCATATTATCCTTCGTGCTTTCTATCGATGGTCCTGATTGATAATCCTGACGCTATCCATTGGCGTTTAATCATGAATGGGTTTACGTTCCCGATGCAGGCAAAGCGATTTAGACAGCCAGATGAAAGATGGCGTCTTAGCGGCATGCTGATCTACTTTTGTTTTTATAGAAGAAGAAGATTTGCATCGAACGTACAGAGTGAACGATTCCGCACCCGAATATAGCATAGCAGATATTCCCTTGTAGCTTAACACCAGAAAGTATGAAGCCGCCCTGGTCATGCGTCCAGTCTTTTTACTTCCGATCCAGATATCCCGTCCACGGTCACCCAGAAATATCGATAACAATCTCAGGGGTCGTCTATTGGCACTTCCATCGTCATCCCAAATGTAATCGTCAGCAGGTCACCAGGGGCTACAATCCGGTAAGGCCGGCAGCCTTGGATGCCAGGTCTAGCTGGTTCAGCTGTTCAACGGCGGAAAGCAAATCGGATGGAATGGCCTGGAGCCCCTGCCAGGCAGTATGTTGCTACCAACCGGCGGAAGTGCCGTCAAATCCGCCGAACAATAACCGTGAATCGGGTGTTGACAATCAGGGCAGACAAGAATATGATCAGAAAATCCAAGTTGAGATTTCTCCGGCGCAGATCCCGTCCAGGCTGCTGGCAGGCGCGATGTTTCTGCGCGTGGCGTTTTGACTTCTGCGTAAATTTGCGGGTAAAAACGCAAAGAAGCCCTGACAGCCTCGAACAACAGGATACCTCCGTCCCAGCGGAGAAGCTCTGGCTTGATCAAAGATCAAACACCCCATCTAACGCTCCTTTCCATTCTCAGCCGAGGTAACATGCCCAAGAAGAAAACACCTTCGCCAAAAACACCCTCTCTGCCACGCCGGGTGGTGGAGGACCTGTTCGAGGCTGACCAGCTCCTGGAAGAGAAGCAGCCTGCCGAGGCTATCCAGATCCTGGAGGAACTGGACAGCCGTTATCCGGGTCTGCCGCCCGTATTGGAGCTGCTGACGAACGCCTATTATTATCAGCGCGATCTCTTCGGTTACGAGTGGGCCTGTTACCGCTTGCTGCAGGCAGATTCAAGCAACGCCGATGCAACTCTTGCCTTGGGAGGCGCGTATATGTCAAATTTCCGCCCGGCCCTGGCCATCCGGGCGATAGAGGGCTTTCTGCGCCGCTGGCCCACAGACGAACGCGCCGGCGAGGCCCGCCAGACTCTCGAGAAGCTCCAAACTGCCCTCCACGCCGAGATGAACGAACTGGACCTGCCGCCGGAGGCAGCCATCGAGCTGGCCACCCAACACGAAACCGTGCGCCTGTATCTGGAGCACGGCGAATACCGGCGGGGCAAGCAGGTCGCTGAAAAGCTGTTACGCGAGTATCCTGATTTTGTCCCCGTCCTCAACAATTTGAGCCAGATCTGTGCTATGCAGGGCGAGACGGAGCGCGCTATAGACCTGTGCCATAGGGCGTTACAAACACAGCCGGATAACATCCATGCCCTCTCCAACCTGGCGCGCCTGCTCTTCCTCTCTGCTCAGCCCGAAGGGGCAGTGGCTGTTGTGCAACGGTTGAAGGCCTCATCTGCCGGTGCTGCTGACTACTGGAGCAAAATTGCAGAGGCGCTCAGCTTCCTGGGCGACGATGAGGGCATCCTGCAGCTATACCAGCAGGCAAATACAGCAGGCGCCATCAAGCCGCCAGAGCCGAATGCCTTTTTTTTGCACCTGTGTGCTGTCGCCTGCTGGCGCCTGGGTAGGGAAAAGGAAGCCCGCCGGCTGTGGAAACAGGCGCTCAAGCTGAAGCCGGGATTCAGCCTGGTGCAAGACCAGCTTGATGACCTGGCCCGGCCGCCCAGCCAGCGCAACGGTCCCTGGACCTACCCACTGCCAAATTGGGTAGCGGAGAGTACAATCCGTGCTCTTTCGAAGGCAGTTTCAGCCGCTGCCCGCCGCCAAGATGGTGCTGCCATACAAAGCGCCGCTCGCCAGTTCCTCGACCAGCACCCCGAGCTGGTCTTCCTGGCGCCGCATCTGCTGCAGCGCGGCGATACGACTGCCTGCGACTTCGTGATCCACCTGGCCGGCATGGCGAAAACGCCGGAGCTGCTGGCGGCTATCAAAGAGTTCACCCTCGGCCAGCACGGCAGCGATGCCCAGCGACTGGCAGCCTCTCAAATTGCTGCTGAGGCCGGCTTGTTCCCATCTCGGACTGTTCGTATGTGGATGAAAGGGGAATGGCGCGATCTGCTTTTGATCGGTTTCGAGATCAGTGATGAACCGAACCCGCCGTATAGCAACCCTAAAGTGCAACACCTGTCCGAAGAGGCGTTTTACGCGCTGCAAGACGGAGAAGGTGTGCGAGCACAAGAGCTTCTAGAGCAGGCCGTTGCCCTGGAGCCAGATTCCGCCTCACTGCTGAACAACTTGGCGATGGCTCTGGAGATGCAGGGCCAGTCCGATAGATCACAGGCCATGCTGCGCGAAATCCACGCCCGTTTTCCGGATTACTTCTTCGGGATTGTGGGGATGGCGCGCCTGGCTGTCAATGAAGGCGATTACGAGACGGCCCGATCCCTGTTGGACGATTTGATGAAGCGTAAGAAGCTGCACTTTAGCGAGTACGATGCCTTGTGCATGGCGCTAATCGAGTTGAGCCTGGCGGAGAAGAATAAAGACGCCGCTCGCACCTGGTTCGATATGTGGGAGCGCCCTGACCCCGAGAACCCCAAGCTGGAGATGTATCGCCTGCGCCTGGGTTTAATGGATCCGGAAACGCTCTTCAAGCAGTTCAGGAGCGGGAGGCTCGGCAGCCGCAGCGGGGGGTAATATTGCACCGCGGAGGAGGCGAAGCACCCGAGGAACGAAATAAGGTTTGCATTATGGGTGTGAATGAGTGGGGACCTGGATAAACTCTGCCAGGCTCTGCTCGCTCAGCCATCCGCTTCGGGTCAGTTCAAGGTGCTCCAAAATCCGCCGCGCCTGCGTGGCTTCGGCAGGTGACCCTGCATCCAGATTAGCTGCACCAGCAGTAATGCGATGGCGTTGACCGGCGCCTGGAAGGCCCAGCCCCATAGTACGTTGTCGAAATCTGCCAGGTAGCCCTGGGTGAGGTAGTGCAGGGGGATGAAGATCGCCGGGAGCCAGATCAGGGCGATGAGGAACACCCACGGTAAGGATGCCTTCGACGGCGCAGCGAAGCGCCGGGAGATCCACGCCCACACCAGGGTAGCGACGATACTGGCTACGATTGCGATAGGTGCCTGTACAGCAATCTGGTTTGCCGGGCGTACCAGCACGTACACCATGAATCCGAACAGGATGGCTCCAATATTGATCACAGCCAATACCAGCCCATGCAAAATGATCCAGATGGGTTTCATACGCCTTCTTTATGAATAGAATTGACTCATCACCACAAGAATGCGACAGCCCTTTTGCCCATGATTGGGTCATCAAATATTAGTTGAGCTGGCTTGTCCGCTAAGCCGAGACACACATGGAGCGGCAACAAATGCTCCTCGCGAGGGTGGCAGTAGCGTGCAGAAGGTGCCCTTTCCCACTCGATCAGTCGTTGCTCACGTTCGGATTGGGGTGTTGGACCTGTACATACCTCGATCAGCCATTCTTGAAAGGCATCATTAGCGGGATCAGGGGCACTAATTCCTTGCCAGGAAAATGCCCTGATGTTATGGAATGAAAATCCAGACCCGATAACCAGGATATTCTCCTGCATCAATTCATGTAATGCTTTTCCAAGGGCCATATGCGCAGCCGGGTTAAGACCACGCAATAGCGAAAGCTGAAGTGAGGGAATATCAGCTTGAGGGTACATTAATTTTAATGGGATGAATAATCCATGGTCAAAACCCCGCTCAACATCGATATGAGCCGGTATATTGCTCTTGTGCAGCAGTTCAAGGATCCTGTTCGCAAGGTCGGGACTTCCGGGTGCCGGGTAGGTGATCTCGTAAGATTCCTTGGGGAATCCATAATAATCGTAGAACATAGGTGGCATGCGAGCGCCTAACAGTGTTGCTGTATTTTCTTCCCAGTGGGCACTGATGACGAGGATGGCATCTGGTTTTCTAAGTTTAGATGGAAGCTGCAGCATAAAATCCACCATCCCTTGATGGCCTGGGTCTCCGAGAATTGGCAAGGGGCCGCCACCATGGGAGAAATAGACAACTTGG
>CAZGIX010000154.1:0-3043 GCA_964525785.1 uncultured Anaerolineaceae bacterium | reverse complement strand
CTGGTCTTATACCTTGACGGGGCTGACGAACTATGTTCCGTACAACATCATCCTCAACGCCAGGATAGGCAGCACACCGGTATTGACCGGCACCGTGACGGTGATGCCGACTGACCTGCGGGTTTATCTGCCGCTGGTCCTAGGGGAATAACCGGGTTGGAAAGAGCTGCTATTACGGCTCCGGGGTGACTTCTTCCTCGGGTGGTTCAGGCGTGGCCCACACGCCGTAGCTCTCCTCCCAGGGGTACAGACTGCCCGGACGACCCTGGAGGTACAGCTCGATGATGCGCCGGGTGATGGGTGCGGCCCATTCAGAGCCTTCCCCGCCGTTTTCCACGATGACCGCCACAGCGATATCTGGCAGGCTGGCATCGCCCAAATCTGTGTAGGCGGCAAACCAGGCATGCGGCTCCACACCCGTTTGTGCGGTGCCGGTTTTGCCGTGCACGGGGTATCTCAGGCCGCGGAATACATCCTCAGCCGTGCCACGCGGATCCCGGCTGGTCGTCACACCCAGCATGGCGTCTTGAATAACCTTCAGGTTCTCAGGCGAGACCGGCAGTGTGCCTCGGACGTGCGGCTCGAAGACCATCGACGGCTCGCCACCCGGTGGGGCGATGCGCTCGATCACCTGCGGGGTGTACAGCGTGCCGCCATTGCCTACTGCAGCTACAAGGCTGGCAACCTGCAGTGGCGTGACCTGGAGCTGCGATTGCCCGGTGGCCAAATCCAGGGCGTCCTCGATGGAGACCGGATCGGGCACGTTTCCGGGTAGCTCGTTAACCCCCTGGATGCCGGTCAGGCTGCCCAATCCGAAGGCACGCGCCATATCGGAGATGGCGTTCCCCCGCCCAGCCTCGTACAGCACCTGCCCGATATGGTAAAACCACGGGTTGCACGAGCGGATGAGCCCCTCCGGCAAGGTCAGCGGCCCGCTTGGCTGGGTCTCTTCGTCCTCCAGGAAGTGTTCGTAGGTCCAATCCTGCTTGCGTACGCCGGGGACATCGGTGAAGAGATAGCCGCAGTCATAACTCGATTGCGGGGTGAAAAGCCCGCTTTCCAGCGCGGCCGCCATGCTGATGATCTTGAACACCGATCCCAGCGGGTACTGCCCCTGGGTAGCGCGGTTGTAGAGCGGCCTGAGTGGGTCGTTCAAGTCGGAAAGCTCAGTGAATGAGTTGATGCTGGCCGGGTTGAAACCATTGGGGTTGAATGTCGGCGATGAAGCCATCGCCAGTACGCGGCCCGTATCGCGCTCCAGCACCACCGCGGCAGCCGGCAGCCCGCTGAGGGCGTTCTGCACGGCGACCTGGAAATCCAGATCTAGGGTGGTGGTGATATTCTGAGACGGCACTACTGGAGATTCAGCCAGTGTGTGGGTGACCTGGTGGTTTGCATCCCGCACGTACAGCGCTCCACCGCGCACCCCCAGCAAGTCCGCTTCGGCCCACTCCTCCAACCCGCTCTGTCCGATCAGCTCATCTTTGCGGAAGCCCAGGCGGCGGTATTCATCTACCTGGTCGGCATCCATTTGCCCCACGTAGCCGATGACGTGCGGCGCTGAACCTAAATAGGGCGAGCCAAAGTAGAATCGCGAGCCATAGACGTTCCAGGTGATCCCGGACAGATCGTTCAAGGCACTCTCATATGCGGCAGCCCGCTGGGTAGGGTATTCACCGAACGAAAGGTACTGCACCGCGTTGGCGAGCGCCGATTCGATGCGCGCCTCAATATTCACTGCCGGTACGCCGCTCAGTCGTGCTAAAGTGGAGATGACCGCATCAGCAAACTCTGGGTCGTAGGTGATCATGTCCAGGCCCACGGCGTAGACCTGGGAATCGCCCGCCATTATCTCACCATTCCGGTCGAAGATGACGCCGCGGGGCGGTGTGTAATCGTCGCGGTTCATGCTCAGGTAGTTTGCCCCGCTCAGAAGCGACATGACGATCGTATCTTCCCATTTCACCCGCCACTCGTCACCCTCCAGCAGCAGGGTCATGCCGGTTTCGTCCTGAAAATCGGGCACAAGGTTGCTGTGATAGGTCAATCGATAGCGGACAGTGGCTTGCGGCGCCGACTCCTCGACCGATAGAATTTCATACTCGATGGATTCGAGGGCGGCTTCAATCGCCACACCGCGCATGTGATTGGTGAGATCTTCCAGGGTGAGGGCCGCCTGGCTCTCGGCGGAGAGCAAGGCGTGCATAGCGGTGTAATCATCGGCCTGCCAGGCGGATAGGAAGGCTTCCGCACGGGCGCGTGCGTCCGGCCTGGGTGTGGGTGTGATCGTGGGGGGCAGCGTGGCGCTGGGTGAGGGTGTGGCAGGCTCCACGGTCAGCGTTTGCCCGACGGTGGGCGTGGCTGCGGTTTTGCAGGCAGAAAGAAGTATCGCGGCGAGAAATAGGATGGACAGTCTTTTCATGATGGCATAGCTGAATGGTGTGCAAAGGATCAAGGGGAGATTATAACCGACCCTTGCCCACGCGATTACCCCCTTTTGAAAAAGGAGCTATCTTGTCTTATTATAGAAAATCTCTTACAATAACCCGCAATGCCGGATGTCTTCATCTCCTACTCGCGCAAGGACAAGGAGTTTGTCAGCCGACTGGTGGCATCGCTGACTTCCGCCGGGCGCGATGTGTGGGTGGATTGGGAGGATATCCCACCCTCTGCAGAGTGGCGGGCAGAGATCTATACTGCCATCCGGGAGGCAGAGGCATTCATATTTGTCATCAGCCCCGATTCGTCTTCATCCGCGGTCTGCCGGGAGGAGATTGAGCAGGCGGTAGCCAACCGCAAGCGCATCATTCCCATCGTATTCCGCCCTGCTCCCCGGGAGACACTGGTTAAAGAAATCGGGGAATACAACTGGATCTACTGCCGGGAAGGCGATTCATACGAAAACGCGCTGGCATCCATCTATCAAGCCCTGGATACCGACCTGGAGTGGGTGAAAGCTCATACGCGCCTGCAGATGCGCGCCGTGGAGTGGGACCAGAACAAGCGGAGTCCAAGCTTCACCCTGCGAGGCGAGGACCTGGCG
>CAZGIX010000153.1:0-11292 GCA_964525785.1 uncultured Anaerolineaceae bacterium | reverse complement strand
ATATGCTTCCATGCTGCCATTGGCTCCCTATCAATGGCTCTATCAACTTCTAGTGATCGTTTCTCTCGCAGCCGGAATAGCGGGCATTCGCGCAATGATTGGGCTGATGCGCAGTGCGCCGCGCTCGTACCGTGACACGATCATCGTCTTGCTGGCTGGCGGCGGAGCAGCCTTGATCCAGGTGGTCGCCTCACGCCTCCTGCGCGGAAAATCCATGCCCACCGATGTGCGCCTGTACATAACTGTGCTTACTTTATTGGTCTTCCTGCTGCTGCGGATTCCGGCTATCTGGCAGGGTGTTGGCTTAACCAGTGGCGGGCGCAGCTCCGCAGGCCTGGCTGGAAACCTGGCAATGATTGTGATGGGGAGCCTGACTCTGACTGTCCACCACTGGGCCGCGCCGACCCACACCTTTGGCGGTGTCAATTTTGCGGATGTCTGGCACGTCGCTTTGATGCTGCTCGGGTGGGGTTTGGTTCTCGCAGGTACGGGATTGTTAGCCAGGGGCAGGCTGGTAAAGGCTTTATCCAGGGCCGCCCAGGCTCACCCGGTCCAGCCGCCAATCCCTCTCAAAAGGGCGCCGACGACATAGGCCACTCCAGCAGCCAGGCCTCCCACCAGCAGCATCTCCAGGCCGCTTCGGAACGAGTTGCGCTGGGTGACCAGAACCTTCGCTGCGGGCAGCCCACTCCACGGTCAGGGCTTTGGCGGCCAGTGAGCGCAGCGAGTAGCGCCCCACCCTCTTGACGCCAAACAGCTCCATCACGCCGGCAATGTCGCCGTACTCCTCAAGGATGTCCGAGATGCGGGTGTCTTTCGTGATTTCCATATATATCCTTTCTTTTACTTACCCCCTCATTCTATCGGTGGAAGCAGGATATTTCTACGACTTTTGTCGATTATGGCGAAATCAGGAAAACCGACTTTTGTCTTGGAAGTTAGGAGAACTTTTGACTATGATGTCTGAAACCGATGAATAGAAATAATGAATGGAGGCATGGATCGATGACAACTCGCACCATTTCAAACCCTCCCGACTATTTCCTGCCAGTCCCTTACCGGACCCTAGTAGCCAGCACCGCCGCGGCGTCCTTGCATCTAATAGCTGGGATTGTCACGGTCACCCTGATACTAACTGGATACAAAAGGTCTATCAGCACTGGGAAATGACGGGCACAGCACCCGGGAGTGGTAGCTCAACAGTGGGAGATAAAACCATGTGGCCTTATCTGTCGATGGCGGTGTTATATCTGATCCTGGCGGGGTTGGCAGCCCTCGCCTCGGCACTGAACAGGTTCGACCTGCTGCCATTTTTTAGCGGGCTGCGCTGGCTGAGTGTGCACCTGATCACCCTGGGTGTGTTGACCCAGCTCATCTTTGGCCTGCTGCCGGATTTGGTGGCGCGGCGATCTGAAGGCTTTCAGCCCCGGACGCGCTGGGATATTTGGCTGGCCCTGAACCTGGGCGCGCTCATCCTGTTGGTGGGAATACCTGTCATGAATACTGTACTGATCATTACAGGCGGAATGCTGATCTTCGTGGCAGCGCTGCTTGTGATGAGCTCCTTGCGCGGGTCGGCTCTTGCCCGCAACTCGCTCAAGAAGCCAAACGAGAAGGGGCCAAGGTTCTATCTGGAAGGGCTGGCTTTTTTGCTGCTTGGGATCATCCTGGGCAGCGGCATGTGGTCTGGTTGGGGCAATGCGCTGGGGATTGCAAACACAATCGAAGTCCACATTCATACCAATACCTGGGGATTTATGTCATTGGTTTTCGCCGGATTGTTGGTTGATCTTTACCCGCGCTGGACAGGCCGTGACCTGGCCTGGCCCGGCTCGATCGTTGCGATTTTCTGGCTGATGGTGTTCGGCGCGCTCGGATCGGTGTTGGGTCCCTGGCTGTCAATCAACTGGATTACCGCCTTAGGGGTCCTTTTACACCAGGCGGCCACGTTCTGGTTGCTTGCGAATCTGGTGAAGCCTTTGTCCGGTCTGACAATCGTCCACAAACCCGGCATCTGGCACCTGGTCACCGCCTACGCGTGGCAGTTTGCCGTGGTGCTGGCTGCGCCGTTGATCGTCATCCTGGGACCCAACGTTTCCACGGCAGGCATCGAGCAGACTGCTCCGCACGTGCTCATTTATGGCTGGATGCTGCCATTCGCCTATGCAGTTTTACCATACCTCCTGAGACAGGCAGGCGCACCGCATCAGACAGCTGAGCTGGGTGGGTCCTGGTTCAGTCTGGTCACGGTTCACGCTGGGGGTATTTTCCTGGGAGCCAGCATTTTGATCCCCGATCTCAGCGCTCCACTGCTCGGGATAGCGTACTTGCTGTGGTTCTTTTCGTTGCTGCCAATCGTACGCCAGTCCTGGCTAAGCCTGATATCACACCTAAGCTGATGGAGATAGCGGTATGATGGTTCAAAGCAAATCGATGAAACCGGACGGCGGTTTTGCAGAGTTGGCGCAGAAATTGATGGTTAGCGGCTTTGTCTGCCCCAAGAGCAGCTGTGCTCTTTCCCTCGAAGTCAGGCGTGGCATGTCCATCTTATCGGAAGAAGGCCTGGAAGTGGGTAAAGTGGCTGCGGTCGTCTTGAATCAGGTAAACCAACAAGCCACACAAATCCTCCTGAGCCGCCTCCCCGAGAAAAATGGTTATTGGTTGATCCGTGTGGATTTGGTTGCGGATGTTCGTGACAAGAAAGTTCAGCTTTCTATTCCGGAGGCGGCTATTGGATCTCTGCCTCGCTGGCATTCCAGGTAACGTGCCTGGACGAAAAGAATTTGAAATCTGGAGGCCTTACGACGGCAAGACCTCCAGGAATATGATTTATTTACCGGTCAGCATGCGCCTCGCCTCTGCACCGCTTAGGGGATAGCCCATGAGAGCACCGACCAGGCAGAAATCGAACAGACCTCCGGCGATCGGGACCAACCCCACGACCGCCATGATATAACCTGGGATGCCCTGAACCACAAACATACCGAGGCTGATTATGGCGATCCCCAACAGGACGCGCACAAGCCGACCTTGAACACTGGTCATAAACTGCACAAACTTTTCCTTCATGTCATCCTCCTAAATCTTTGGAATAAGCCTTACCAACCTGATTCTGGATGCGGATCGTATTCCTGGATGGATAATCTGGATCATGCCACCCGCGCCGCGATAAAAGCCAGCCGGGTCTCCGCCTCCATCCCGCGCACCGCTCCCTGCGGCGTGATCACAGTTGCCCCCTGGCTTACCTCGATTCGCTCTCCATCGACAATCATCCAGCCATTACCCTCAAGGAAATAATACATTCCAAGATTCTCGGGGTGCTCGGGAATCTTTTGTCCCGGCTCCAATCCGGCGAGGACAACCTTTAACCGGTTGTTCTCCTCCAAAACCTGGGGCCTGGGTCCTTCTGGTGAGAAGGTAACCTCCTCCCTCCAGTTAGAATATAAGGTATAGGTCATAGCAAATCCTCCTTTAGGATCACGAAACCTGTGCTTTCAAAAATAAATCACCCAGATGATGCTAAAAGCATATCACCTGGGCGATAGATCGTCTTCGACTTAAGTCGAAATCAAAATAACTCAAATTGCGGTAATTGCTAAAATACCTCCGCAATCATCGCGATTTTCTCCAATTCTGTCCGGTTCAGAATTTTGATTTCATTCCTGCTCATCTCGATCATGTTGCTTTCAACCAGTTTGCGCATCGTGCGGCTGATGACATCCGAAACTGTACCCAAGCGAGATGCCATTTCGGTTTGAGTTGCCCACTTCTTGCGCGGCACAATCTCTCCAACCGATTGCGATAAGATTAGTCGCGCAAGGCGCGCTTCAACCGTTCGTAAAGATAAATCCTCCACCAAAGAAATAAGATGGGTGATCCGCCCCGCCAGATCCTGGATGATCAAACGAGCGATGCGAGGGTTGGAGTCGAGCAGACGTAGCATGGTGTCACGGCTGATCATCCACAGTCGGGTAGCTTCCAAAGCAGTAACAGAAGCTGGATTCGATGCTTCGGTAAATACACTGACAGCATTAAAAACCTCACCTTTTCCAAGGAACTGTAAAATCTGCTCGCGCCCATCCATGGCGATCTTGGAGACTTTCAGCCAGCCATGCTGGACGACATATAACCCTGAAGCGGGCTCACCTTCGAGAATGACCAACTGGTTGGGATCATAATCGCGTGGACTCGCCGACCTGACAATCGTATCGAGGGTTCGCGCATCTAAAGCCGAGAAATATGAAACAGCCGATACGATCTTGTTGGCTTCTTGAAAGGAGGCGTCAATTTTCATATCGATATCCTCACCACTCGGTCAAGTATTACTGGTAATTATACCGATTCAAGCATTTTGGTGAGGCTGTAAGCGATACGTTTGATCTGCTGCGCCCAGTGGATGTACTCCGGTGTTTTCTTGCTCTCAATCGCCAACCTGCCGGGCAGGCTGCTCGGCTGCGAGACCCTTCGGGCTGAGCCCTCAGGGCGAAGCCTGGGCTGCGTGCCCTCCCCCTGCCGCTCCCTTTCTCAAAAGATGCATTATTCACCCGTTATAATTGCCTGATGCAACTGAATCGCTTATTACGCTCGTGGCTGGGGCTGGCGTTGCTGCTGGTCTTGCTCGCTCCGCAGGGCGGGGCGCGGGCCGGGGCGCCAGCCATCCCGCCCGCCCAGTCGGGTGGGGTAACCGCCTTCGACCTGATCATTGCCATGAACACGCTGCGCGCTTCCTACGGGCTGCCGGTGCTGGTGGAAGATCCGATCATCAACGCTGTAGCCCAGGCCACGGCGGAGATCATGGCGGCTAACAATATGTCATCGCACATTGGCGACGTGCGCGGGCGGCTGCAGGCTGCCGGCTACGGTGGCGGGGCGCAAGTGTGGGCTACCGAAAATTTCGCCGTGGGAGGCTCCTTCGGCATCGACGAGATCATGCTGGCCTGGAGCGACCCTACGCATATGATCCCGGCGGTCAACCCGGCGTACTGCAATATCGGGGCAGGGGTCGCCAAATCCGCCAGCGGGCGCACCTATTACGTTTTGCAGGCGGCATACACTTCAGCCAAATCCTGCGGGGAATATAAGTCCGTGGGCGGGGGGAGCAACACCCAGCCCGGCGGCGTGACGGGTGTGTCGCAGGTCATCATCCCCGTCCAGATCGCCACGCCAGATGTACAGGGCCGGGTGTTCCACGAGGTAAAGCCCGGGCAATCCTTCTGGGCCATCGCCGTAGCCTACAAGATCACCATCAGCGACCTGGAGGTGTGGAACAACCTGTCGCGGCAGGATAAGCTGCAGATCGGGCAGGTGCTGTTCATCCCCGGCAGCAATACGAAGGGCTATTCCACGCCCACGCCGGTGGGTATGATCCGGGCGGCTACCCCCGACGCGGATGGCAGGATCGTGCATTCCGTGCAGGCGTATAACACGCTGATCACGATTGCGGACGCCTATGGCGTAGAGGTCGATGAAATCCTGGCCAACAACGGCCTGCAGGTAGATTGGCCCTTGCAGATCGGGCAGGAGCTGGTCATCGACCTGGGGAACTTCACCCCCAGCCCGACGCCCCGCCCGCTGACGCCGATCGAGAGGCTCACCCCGGAAAGCGATGGCAGTTACTACCACACCGTCAGCAGCGGGGAGACCCTCTCGTGGATCGCCGGCTATTACGGGGTGAGCTTGAGCGAGCTGATGGCGTGGAACGGGCTGAGCGCCAGCTCGATCATCATCCCCGGGCAGAAGCTGCTGCTGCAGGTGACTCCGCCCGCCAGCGAGACGCCCATCCCACCTCCGGCGACGCCCTCGCCGCGCCCCACCGGGACGTTAACGCCGTCCCCTACGGCTGAGAACACAACAGTGCAGACACCCTCCCCCACGGCGACCCTCACTGGGGCTGCAGCCGATTCTCCTTTCCGCGGCGAGAATGCGACGGGCGTGGTGATTTTGCTCGTCGCCCTGGCAGCGGGTGGATTGATCCTGGCAGGGTTTTTCATGCGCCGGAAATCGTAATAGACGCGATCATCAAGCGGTGCCGGAATGCAAGTTTCGGCCCGTTTGCGACGAATGGATGACAGGGGTTGACCTGTTGACTGAGATCAGTCTCAAATTGAGGGCATAGATCTTGTTGAGCAGGCCGAACAGAGCAGATTGGTCACTTATCAGTCCGCTCAATGTCGTCTCACCGTTGGGTTCATTGCGGACCGCCAGCCCTTCGAACCACTCTGACCAGCCATCCGTAAGATGATCTTCAACTCGAATCTCGTAAACGTGAGGTTGGTCCATCTCGATGATCGCCCCTCCACTGGCCTTAGGACAACTCCTGTGCCAATAAAACCACGTTTCCGGTTACCTTTCCGCTTTCCAGCAGTTCGTTTGCCTGGGCAGCTTCCAGGATGGGGAACTTCTTTTCAATGACCGGTTTAATTTTGCCTTCTTCCAACAGTTTGAAGAGCGTGGCCCAGTCTTCCAGGAACGGGCGCCTGTTGAATCGAGAGATACCCGTTCCGTAGTACTTGGCATGTCTTCCATTCGGCAACAAATGGAGCAGGATAACCTGCCCTAGAAAACGAAGCGTGCGTGAAATCCCCAAGGGATTGGCATACCCCACATAAGTGCCGCCACGCCGCAGTAGCGAGAATCCACGCTTGATGTAATCTCCCCCGATTCCATCAAATACAGCCTCGAGGCCATCTGGCTCCGCCTTCTGGACCACCTCAACAAAATCCTGCGTGTGGTAGTCGATCGGCGTGGCACCGTATTCGGTTAAAACAGGGTGTTTGCTTTTGGACGCTATCCCATACATGGTGAGATTGGCCAATTGGCCCAGCTGCAAAAAGGCCGTCCCGATCCCACCGCTCGCACCGATGATGAGCACTTTGTCTCCAGCCTTGACCTTTGCAGATCGATGGAGTGTTTGGTAGGCAACGATGTAATTCAGGATGAGCGGTGCAGCTTCCGCCGCATCCAGCGTGTTGGGAACAGGAATAAGCTGTTCTTCACCCAGGAAAATATACTCGGCATAGCCTCCATAAACCGTCAAAGCCGCTACCCGGTCCCCTACTGCAGCCTTGGTGACACCTTCACCAATCGCCTCCACCACGCCAATGATTGCATAGCCGGGCACAAATGGTATTTTCGGTTTAAACGGGGAGCGACCGTATCGAGCTTCAACGTCGGGCAAGCACACCGGCGTGGCCAGGATTTTAATCCGCACCTCCCTTTTCGACGGCAAGCACAGGTCATTCTCAATCACCTGGAGAACTTCGGGACCACCCCTTTTGGTTACAATAACGCTTTTGTATTTCTTTTCGCTCTCCTATCCGATATTACGACTTGCTGCTGACCAACAGGTAAATGGTCATTGCCGAGAAAGCCAGCGCCAGCAGTGGTGCCACCTGGTGGATCCTTAAAATAGCTCCCGGCAGCGGTTTGCCAAGGCTGAGCAAAGCGCCAGAGATAAACAGGACAATGAAAAGTAGCCCGGTGACAGCGATCGCAGCCGGTTCGACAAATGTTCGAATATCTACAGCGCTGTACAGATGGTAAACGTACGCCGCGGTGACGATCACGGTCGCCAGCGCGATGAGCTTGTGGATCGTAATGATCGCCGCACTCAACGGCTTTCCGGAATTGCTCAGCCAGACCCCGGAAATCAGTGTAAAGAGCAGAAGCAATCCGGCGATGACAGGTCTTGATACGATGGTATTCATGTGTTTATCCTTTCCAATGATCCAAACCAAATTCACCCTGCATTTTAGACGTTTATGACTGCAGGGTCAGCAGGCGAAAGTATGATTTTGGGGGATTTCAGGGGGGAATCGGATGGGTCAAAAGTGTTATTTCTTCTAAGAACCTATCCGGAATTTATTTTTATGGTGTGTGCGGCGGCTGCACCGCCGCACACACCATAAAGAAAATACTATTTTCGGATAGATACAAAATCAAGCTACAGCAGCTTCAGCTCACGCGCCCGGGCAATTGCCTGGGTCCGGCTTTTAACACCCAGCTTTGAAAAGATGTTGCTGATGTGCTTCTTCACCGTATGCAGCGAGAGTACCAGCTGCCCGGCAATATCCAGGTTGGAACAGCCCTCACCGATCAAACGCAGCACGTCTAATTCGCGCCGGCTTAAGGGCTCACCCAGGATGGTCATCTCCTCCGCTGTGGCAGGGGATTGTTCGCCCGGCCCTTTGGCAGTAGATCGCTCGCCGGGCGCTTCGCCGGATGCCTGAGAGTTGGAAAATGCAGCCAGGATGCGTCTGACATATTCCGGCTGGACTTCCCCAAGCCGGTTTTGCCGCAGCATGGTGGTTAAGGCTTCCTCAATGGGCGTTCCTTCTTCGATAAAAATAGTGATGAACCCCTCCGGCTGTGCCAATTCCAGGGCCCTGGCAACATCTTCCAGGGAGGCCTCGTTATTCCCCAGCATGGCTTGCAGTTGGGCGCGCAGCAGGAGCGACTCCATCGCGGTAACGATGTATTCACCCTGGAGTGCCCTGGAGATCAGGCCTTCTGCCAGCTCGATCCCGTCTCGCAAGCTGGAGGATTCACGCCTGTCTTTAGCCCGGTGCAAGAGAATGCGCAAAGCGCTGTTGTACAGCAGGCCGACCAAATAGGTAGTGTTCTGCCCGGGTCCGAGGTCGGGTACCGATGATGGCACCGGAAGATCAACCCCTTGGGCTTTGAGCGCCGACTCGGCAGCCGCGAGGCGATTTTGAGCGAGATAGACGCGTACCTGTTGCGAAACAGCCTCGTCTCGCGCCCAGGCCGTCACAGCCCCTTGCATCCGTTCGACCGCTTTCTGGATCTCCTGGTTGGAGGCCTCCAGACCGCCTTCCAATTGGAGCAGGCGCGAGAGAAGCACCCTGAGGTAGATCTCCACGTCGCTGTAGCCCCCTATCGTGCTCAGTTGAAGGGCGCGCAGAAGATAACCTCGCGCCTGTTCGATCTGGTACCGCTGGTAATGCACCTGCCCAACCGCTCCATATACAATAGCGCTGGTCGGTGACTGTATGCCAATGCGCTCGACTCGACGGATTCCCTCCGAAGCTATCTCGAAGGCAAAGTTGGATTGGCCGTGCATCAGGGCGATTTGAACCAGCAGGGTATACCCCATCATCTCCGAGAAGAAATTTTCCGTCGCCCGGCCATGCTGGATCGCCTTCTGGCAGGCTTCTATCGAATGTGCGTAATCGTCTGCCATCTGGTAAGCCGCAGCCAGCGCATTATAAGCCATGCTCAGCACATAGCTGTCCTCAGCCGGCGCGATTTTTAGCGCCTGGCGGGCAAGCGCCAGGCTATCGGTTACCCTTCCTTGCGCGCCCACCAGGAAGGACTGCAAGGTGAGCCATTCGGCACTGGACGAAGGGTCTATCTCGCCTGCCTGTGCATTAGAAAACACTCCTTGCAGTCGTTCCACATACGGCGCAATTTGGGCGTAGTTGCCGTGCAGCAAATGCATCCAAATGAATGCCATCTGGATCTTCGGGCTTTGTAAGTGGAACCCCGCTGGAATGGAATTTAACCAACCTTCCACCGTTTTAGAATAGCCTCTCACCAGCATCTCGACCGTGTGGCCTTCGATCAGGTGCACCGCGGTCGCATAGTCGGCTACTGCTAAAGCATGCTGGATAGCTTCGTCAGGCATATCAGCCCCCTCGTACCACCGGCTGGACTGCCTGTGCAGCCGAGCAATCGCATCCGCTGCGAAAGTCCGGCGCAGGCGGGATTGGAGCAAATCGGCGAACAAGGGATGGTATCGGAACCACCGTCCCTCGTCGTCCAGCGGGAAAACGAAGATGTTCGCCCGCTGCAGAGCCATAAGCACGGCCTGCCCATCCTGGCATCCGGTAACGGCTTCGCACAACCCCGCGTTCAGGCGCTCCAGGATGGAAGTTTGCAGCAAGAATGTCTGCATATCCTCCGGTTGCTGCTTAAGCACTTCCTCGAGCAAATATTCCGCCACATAGACGTGGCTGCCGGTAAAGGCCCTGACGAAACCGGGGAGATCGCTGTGCCCTTGCATCGAGAGTGGCGATTGCATCGCAATCGCAGCCAGTTGCAGACTGGCAATCCAACCCTCTGTGCGCGCTTCCAGGGCTGCCACGTCTTCTGCGGACAGGTTCAAACCCATCGTCTGGTTGAGAAATTCCGCTGCCTCCTCGACGCCGAAGCGTAAATCCCGAGCGCGGATTTCGACCAGCTGGTTTCGGGCGCGAAAGCGGGCCAGAGGCAAGGGTGGATCGACACGCGTGGATACTACCACGTGCAGCTTCCCAGGCAAGTGTTCGAGCAGGAACGAAAAGGCCGCATGAATAGTCTCGTTGCGGATGGTGTGGTAGTCATCCAGGATCAAAACCATCTCGCCGTCCAGGCTGGCGATGTCGTTGATCAGGATGGTCGGGACTGTATCGACAGGAAGCTGCTGGGGCGATTGCAGCACAGCCTGCGCTGATGTGCCCAACCCAGCTTGCACTGTTTGGCAGGCGGCGATCAAGTAGCTCCAAAAACGGACCGGGTCATTGTCGCCTTCGTCCAGTGAGACCCAGGCGGCCCTCACCCCTTCCCCTCTCCCACTGGGAGAGGGGTCAGGGGTGAGGGCAGTGATCCATTCACTGACCAGTGTGGTCTTGCCAAACCCGGCCGGGGCAGAGATAAGGATCAGCATGCAGCCCGCAGAGAGGCCCTCGTTCAGCCGCTCGGTCAGGCGCGGACGCGCGATGGCGTTTGCGCGTGGGGGTGGAATGAAGAGCTTGGTGGAGAGGAGGGAAGCGGACATCCTGTGATAGATTATACATCGCGCTTGTTTGAGCCGGGAAGTCCATTAGCATCGACTAAATCGGAAGAGGAATAAACCCAAATCTCTGATGTAGCATCTATCCAACACTCCGGTATTGGCAGACAGTTTGCCAGAACCGGAGTTGTCTTTTACTCCCTAAAGCACATAAGGGACATTCAAACCATTTAGAACAAAAGGTGCAATCATGGCGGATGATAATCTAAGTCAAAATATTCCGAATACCCTGATCCACAAGAAAAACGGGTTTTCCGGCTACAAAAGCATACTCTAAGAGAGCTTGCTTTTCATCTTGAACTACAGAGCCTTCGCCTCAGTTAAGATTCCAACTGGCTCAGGCTTTCGCTTACAAGGTCTTTCGGGCCGAAGATGATCACGACGAGGATGACCATAGCCAGGAGAACCCAGTTCTGGTACATCTGGTAAATATCAGGCACCCAAATTATCGATAGTCTCCCTCTTGGATGTTGTTAGGAATTGGAGTAAACTGGATGCAAACC
>CAZGIX010000152.1:0-11311 GCA_964525785.1 uncultured Anaerolineaceae bacterium | reverse complement strand
CTCGGAATGACATGCGTGCGCCGGAAAGAGCGTTTGGAATTTCCTGAAAGAAGGATACATTGCCAAAGGACACGATACAGGGAAACTGCCTATAATTGGTATATAATTTGCCTTTCGAGGAGAAGATAACCATGAGCATGATACGCAACCGTCCATCCCCCCTCGGTAGGATGCCTGATTACTTATCCCTGATCGTCTTCTTCGCTTTGCTGCTGAGCGCCTGCCAGCCGGCGCCGGCGCCGGCCCAACCTACGCCGACCCAGGTGGCAGCGCCTACCACCGTGCCGCAGACACCCACGCTGCTCCCGTCACCTACCCCCGATTATTCACCCCAATTGCAGGGTCAGCTCTGGGTGTTGGTACCCTCAGTCGATCCGGCGAATCCCGGCGTGGTAGAAGCCGGCATCACCATCACGGCTGCCTTTGCTTCCGATGGAACCGTCGGCGGATCTGGCGGATGCAATAGCTACTCTGGCGGCTACACCCTGAGCGGCGACCAGATCAGCGTCGGCCCGTTAGTTTCCACGATGATGTTCTGTGAAACGGGCAGCGACCAGGAGGCCGCCTACCTGGCTGCACTGCAGCAGGCCAGGCGCCTAGCATTCACGGGCGAAGGTCGCCTGCAGATATTTTATGATCCCGGGGATGGCAGCGAGGGCGTGCTGGTGTACGTCCCAGAGGAAAAACCGCTGGTCGGCGCGAACTGGATGCTGGTCTCTCTTGGCAGCCCGGACCAGCCCACTCAGATCACCCCCGGCGCATCGGTCACGGCGCGATTTTCCGAGGACGGCAGCCTGACCGGTAACGCTGGCTGTAATTCCTATGCTGCGAGCTACACCGTCCAGGATGGCAGCCTGGCGATCACGCAGCCTGCATCGACGCGCATGTTCTGCTCGTTGGGGATGGAGCAAGAAGCTGCTTACCTGGGTGCAATTTCGCAGGCCGAGAGCTACGTGATCACTGGCTCGAGGCTGGAGATCACCTACGACGGCGGGGCGGGAAAGCTCACCTACACGTCGATTGCCCTGCCGCTGGAGTACACCCTGTGGACGCTGGCGGCATTCAACGGCGAACCGGCAGCTGAAAACGTCCCACTGACCGTGCAGTTCATCCCCGGTGAAGTCGCCAACACCGGCACGGTAGGTGGACTGGTGGTATGCAATAACTTCAATGCCGGCTACACCCTGGATGGAGAGAGCATTGCTATCCGCCAATCCATCACCACCCGGATGGCCTGCCCGCCCGATACCGCCGAGACAGAGCGGGCGTACATGGCTGCCCTGGAAGGTATGCAGAGCTACCAGATCCTGGCGGACCAGATGACCATCACTGCCTCGGGAGGCACACTGGCGTTTGTCGCCAACCGTACCCCGCTGGAAGGCACGAACTGGCGCCTCACGGCCCTGGGGGATAGAGCGAACCCCACTGCCCCGGTAGAAGGCTCGGATTTCACCGCATTTTTCACCCGCCAGCCAGGCGCGCCTTCCGGCTTGCTGCAAGGGCGGAGCGGCTGCAACGAATACAACACCACCTATGTCGCTTCTCTGACTGAAATCCACATCAATATGCCTGCCACCACGAAGATGGCCTGCCCATCTCCGCTGGCTGAGCAAGAGGCGGAATACCTGCAGGCGCTCACCAACGCCAGCCAGTACACCATCATCGGCGATGTGCTGAAGATCCCCTACGGCGAGGAGCAGATGCTGAGCTTTGTCGCCGTGCCGGTGCAGGCGGTACCGGCAATCGATCTGCGTCCGCTGCAGGGTACTTCCTGGTTCCTGGCAGCGATCAACGGGCAGCCGTTGGTCGGCGGGACGCAGATCACAGCCCAGTTCTTCGTCAACCCGGATTCGGTGAGCGGCTCGATTAGCGGCTCAGCCGGCTGCAACAGCTACTCTATCTCGATCAACGCCGGTTTCGTGGTTGGCACGGCGGCGACCAAACAGAGCACCTGCGCCAGCCCGGATGGCGTGATGGAACAGGAAGGGCTTTACATCGGTATGCTCCCGCAGGCAACCACCTACGCCCTATCGGGCGGTCAGCTCATCTTGCTCACCAGAGGCGGCCCACTTGTCTACACTTCCACTCCACCTGAAAACACGCCCCCTGGGACGCCGCGCTCGCTGCTGATCAATCGCCAGTGGTATCTACATGCCATCGGGGATCTCAACGCAATTTCGGGCAGCGTGCCGACCGCTTACTTCGATTCCTTTGGCAGGGTGAGTGGATACACCGGCTGCAACAATTACACCGGCATATTCATCGCCACTAACAACCGGATCACGATTGACGAGTTGAACAGCACGAACGCAGCCTGCCCCGAGCCGCTTTATACGCAGGAACTCACTTTTTGGGCGTATTTGGACCGGGTAGTGCGGTTTGAAGTCGGCGATACCGGGTTACGGATGTACAATCGCACCGACGAGGTGATGTTCTTCCAGAATACACCGCCCAAGCCAACCGAGCCTGGAGAGCCGCCGGTCGTGGAGCCGCCGGTCGACCCCGTCCCTCCCCAGGCAATCATCGATGCCCCTCGCCAGGCTGAGACAGGCCAGGAAGTGACCTTCGATGGCTCCGAGTCGCAATCGGGGGTTGGGATCGTGGCATACCAGTGGGATTTCGGGGATGGGGATCAGGCGACAGGTGCGATCGTCACCCACGCGTACCCGGATGCCGGGGATTTCCAGGTGGTTCTGACCGTTGTAGATGCGAACAATGAGACCAGCTATTCCACCTGGGTGATCAGTATCCTGGCGCAGGAATCATCCGCGCCGCCACCGATGCCGGTTGCCGTGATTATCGCCCCACCCACAGGGGACACGGCGACGCCGGTCATCTTCGATGGATCCGACTCCCTCTCCGATGCCAGCATCACCAGCTACCAGTGGGATATGGGGGATGATACCAGCCTGGAAGGGGAAATCGTCGAGTACACTTTCCCCGTAGCGGGCAAATTCACCGTTGCATTGACTGTGACAGATGCCTTCGGGCAGGGAGACACCACCACCTGGAATATCACGGTGTACGAAGCCTTGCCTGCCGCGCCGGATGGTTAGCACCCGATCGCCGCGTCTGAGGCGACGGAGCCCGTTGCAACGCTGACTCCCTGGGGTGAGATTTTGTGAACTTCGTATGATTGAGGATTTGGAAGCTACTTTATCGCCATTGGCAAATATAGAAAAACTTCAGATGTTTGAGATGTCGTGAAGCTCCACCAGGCGCCGTTGTCGGCATAGGTAGCGCCATCTCCGTTGATGGCGCGCACCTGCCAGTAATAAATGGTGTTAGTGCTCAACCCACTCAAGGCTTGGCTGGTAGCTGGGCCGTTGCTGATCCAACTGTCGCAGGCATCATCGTCGGTCGTGTCGTAACAGTATTCGTAGCTCGCTGCAGCGCTGCTCGCGCCCCAGGCAAGCGTCGGACTGGTCGTGAGACCGGTGGAGCCGTTCGTTGGACTGCTCTTGAGGAACGCGCCGGGCAAGGTTCGTGTGGTGAAGAGGGTGACGATATTGTCCGCCGGCCGGCCAACCACAAGCTGATCGTGGACAGCATCGTATCGAGGAAACATTCCAATGCCGCCGCCTAAGCTCGCGCCGAGCACGCTGTTATCGGTGGTGACCGGTCCGTATATACCGTTGGCTCCAATACTCCAACTGACCGCCCCAACGTTATACACTGCACCATTGTCCCAGTAAGGGGATTTCACCCAGTAGCTGCCGTTGGTCAGTGGGATGACGCCTGAAGCGCCGACCTGATCACCGGATGTGCTGCCCACCAGGCTGTTGAGGGCCGAGACTGCGCCGGCAACACCGCCCGTCCCGCTGCCCCAGGTGACCGCCCCGGCGGCGTTTATCGCTCCGTTGGCCCAGTTAGGGCTTTTCACCACGTAGTCGCCGTTGCTCAACGGATAGACAACCTGGAGGTAGAATTGTATATCGCTGGCTATCATGATGCCCACCAGGCTGTTGGCAGCCGAGACCACGCCGGCCAAGCCGCCTGTCCCACTCCCCCAGGTGACCGCCCCGGCATCCACCCCGGCGCCATCATCCCAGGCGGGGCTGAGCACCACGTAGCTGCCGTTGTTCAACGGGGTTACTCCCTGATCAGAGCAGATATCTGAAAGATCTTCATAACAGCCGATTTTGTCATAGGCCGTGCTGCCCACCAGGCTGTTGGCGGCTGATACCGCTCCGGTAACTCCGCCTGTCCCACTCCCCCAGGTGGCTGCCCCGGCATCCGTCACTACGCCATTGTCCCAAAAGGGGGATTTCACCACGTAGCTGCCGTTTGTCAGCGGGGTGACACCCAACGAGCTCACCTGATCTCCGGCCTGGCTGCCTACCAGGCTGTTAGCGACCGTGACCATGCCAGAGACCCCGCTCGTCCCATCCCCCCAGGTGGCGGCTCCAGCCGCGTATGCTGCTCCGTTGTCCCACTCGGGGCTGCTCACCACGTAGCTGCCGTTGCTCAGCGGGGCCACACCTCCGCTGCTGACCATATCATTGTTCGTGCTGCCCACCAGGCTGTTGGCGGCGGAGATCGCGCCGGCGATGCCGCCGGTCCCGCTCCCCCAGGTGGCTGCCCCGGCGCTCGTCACTGCACCGTTATCCCAGCCGGGGCTGCTCACCACGTAATTGCCGTTGGTCAGTGCCGTCGCATCCCCTTCGCCGACCATATCATAGCTCTTGCTGCCCACCAGGCTGTTGGCGGCTGAGACCGCGCCGGCGATGCCACCTGTACCGCTCCCCCAGGTGACTGCCCCGGCATCCTCCAAAGCGCCGTAATTCCAGGCGGGGCTGCTCACCACATAGCCGCCGTTGGTCAGCGGGATGGCGCCTAAAGAGCCGACCTGATCACCGGCTGTGCTGCCCACCAGGCTGTTGGCAGCTGAGACCGGGCCGGCCAAGCCGCCTGTCCCACTCCCCCAGGTGACCGCCCCAACGTTTTCCACTGCGCCGTTATCCCAGCCGGGGCTGCCAACCACATAGCCGCCGTTGCTCAGGGGGGTAACTCCCTGATCAAAGCAATTTCCATGCGGATCTAAACAGCCGACGTAATCATTGGCCTGGCTTCCCACCAGGCTGTTGGCTGCCGAAACCACGCCGGTAACCCCGCCGTTCGCGCTCCCCCAGGTGACCGCCCCGGCATTTTCCACGGCGCCGTTGTCCCAGTTATGGCTGAGCACCACGTAGCTGCCATTGCTCAGAACGGTCACACCGCCAAAACCGACACCATCATACGCCTGGCTGCCCACCAGGCTGTTGGCGGCTGAGACCACGCCAGTAACCCCGCCTGTCCCATCCCCCCAGGTGACCGCCCCGGCATAGTTTGTTGCTCCGTTGTGCCATTGAAGGCTGCGTACCACGTAGTTGCTATTGCTCAGTGGGATCACATCACCACCGACCGCATCCAAAAAAGAGCTGCCCACCAGGCTGTTGAAGGCTGAGATTGTACCGCTGACCCCGCTCGTCCCATCTCCCCAGGTGGCAGCCCCGGCCATCGACACCGCCCCGTTGTGCCAGGTGGGGATGCTCACCACGTAGTTGCCATTGCTCAATGGAATCACATCCCCATTGCCGACCAATTCCCCCGTGCTGCCCACCAGGCTATTGGCATCTGAAACCGCGCCGGAGACTCCGCTGATGGCGCTCCCCCAGGTGGCCGCTCCAGCATCCACCGCTGCGCCATTGTCCCAATTAGGGCTGCGCACCACGTAGTTGCCGTTGCTCAGAACGATCACACCCTTGGAGCCGATCTGATCCTCGGCTGTCGTTCCAACCAGCATGCTGATCAGTGCACCGCTACCGCCGTCAATCAGGTAGACCGCCCCCGCTAACGTTGCGATCCCGCTGTACCAGGGGTCGGCCACTACAATGTTACCGTTGGGCAGCACGGTCACCGAGCTTCCAAACCCTACACTGCCATTCGGGCCGAGGATGTCGATCTGTGTGGCAGCGATAGCTGGCTGGCTGGATCCATGGAGGAGTCCACCCAATAGGGCTATCACCAGCAAACCACGAGCGATTGCCGAGATCTTCGATCTGGGGTTCATTGGTTTTGCCTCCTTACTTTACAACCCAGGGTAGGTCAAAGGAGAGGCAGGGTATCAATCTCGGATTGTCTGGATTGGGTTGGAGGCCAGGCTGCTGCTTGTTTCCCCACGGATAGCAGGCAGATCAGGATGGCAAGAGATTAATAGGTAGCGCGAGATGACACCAGCGCGAATAATGCTACGCCTCCCCACAATGACTATAGAACAAACTGCTCAATAAGTCAAGTTTTATTCTCTGAGCTTCGGACGAGAGTCTACATGAACTGCATTAACCGCCTTGCATGAATCAGGTGCAATGCACTTGTAGGTACATTGCACCTGGCGGGCCTGAATTCGTGACTTTCCCCCCGCCATTTTCCTGACATTTGTCATTTGAATCTATACCCAGGTATGCATAGAATAAGACTAAACCTGTCAACATTCTCCCGCCTTAGGAGGTCGACAATGCCGATTTTCACCCCTGGTAGACGCTGGCAACCCGCGTATTTTCCGTTTAGAAAAGAACCGTTCGGCCTGCGCGCCCTGGAAACCCTGGAGCGGGCGACCAAAGGGCCGATGTTCGGCTGCCGCATGTGCGGCAACTGCCTGCTTCAGGAAACTGCCTTCATCTGCCCGATGGAATGCCCGAAGGGCATCCGCAACGGTCCGTGCGGTGGCTCCACTGAGGAGCACTGCTATGTCGATGAGACTCGCCCATGTATCTGGTACCAGATCTACGACCGCGCCTTCCGTATGGGGCGCGAAGAGATGCTGCTGGAGGTTCTGCCCCCCCTGGATTGGAACAAGACCGGTGGCGAGACCTGGGGCGACGTCGTTCACCAGCTGGGCCAGGTGGGCATGGGCAACTTTGTGAAGGGCATGACGACGCGTGACCCTGAGGTGCGTGAGAAGACCTGGAGCTCGGTCTTCCAGCCGGTACGCCAGCCGGACTGGTGGGCTGGCGATCGGGAGTACCACGCTCCTGCTTACAGCGAGCCGGCCTCCGAGCTGGAGCGGCGCTTGAAAGCTGGCGAGTTCGTCGTCACCAGCGAAGTCGCCCCGCCCATGACCGTGGCTACCAAGAAGCTGATACAGAATATATTGTTGATCAAGCCTTACGTGGCAGCGATCAACTTCACCGACAGCCCATCCGCCTCACCGCGCATGTCGAGCTGGGCGTGCAGCGCCATAGCGATCCAAAACGGCGCCGAGCCGGTGATGCAGATCGCCGCCCGGGATCGCACCCGCGTGGGATTGCAATCTGAGGTGCTGGGCGCCACTGCTCTGGGAGTGCGCAATATCCTGTGCCTGTCCGGCGATAGCATGAAGATGGCGCCTGACCCGCGCGGCCGCATGGACATCGTCGATATCGACTCGGTGCAGATGCTGTGGATCTTGCGCCGCATGCGTGATGACGGCAAATACCTGGACGGGCGCACCATGAAGTTCCCGCCCAAATTCTTCCTGGGCGCAGCGGCCTCCCCGTTTGCGTCTGAGCCGCGCTTCCAGGCCCTGCGCGAGCATAAGAAGGTCAATGCCGGGGCGCAGTTCTTCCAGACCAACCTGGTCTACGACCCTGCCGGGCTGGAGATCTGGCTGGAAGCCCTGGCGAAGCGCGATATCCTGGACAAAGTCTACATCCTGGTTGGGATCACCCCGCTCAAGTCGTTCAAGGTTGCGCAGTACATGCACTACGAGGTGCCGGGGGTGTTCATCCCGGATAAGCTGATGAAGCGCATGGAAGCCGCCGGTGATAAAGCGGATGAGGAAGGCGTGCAGATCGCCCTGGAGCTGATCGAGGCGGTCAAGAAGCTGCAGGGCGTCAACGGCATCCACCTCATGGCGGTCGGCTGGGAAGAGATCGTGCCGCGCCTGCTCACCGAGGCCGGGCTGGCACCTGAGGGATTGGCTGAGCCGGTAGCATAAATTATTTCACCGCAGCGACGCAGAGCACCCAGAGAACGCAAAAATTAAAACCTTTGCGTTCTTTGCGTCCTGGCGGTGGATAACTGAAACTCACCGCAGAGACGCGTAGCAAACGGAGAACGCAAAATAATCATCTTTGCGTTCTTTGCGTCCTGGCGGTGGTAACTGAAACTCACCGCAGAGACGCAGAGCACACAGAGAATGCAAAATAAAAACCTTTGCGTTCTTTGCGACTTTGCGTAGGATCACTGAACCTCACCGCGGAGACGCGGAGTAAACGGAGAACGCATATCAAATCTTTGCGTACTTTGCGACTTTACGGTGGATCTTTAGCCACGGGAAATTCATTTATAATCCTGACCAGGAGAAATAAGTATGTCAAAACTCATCCTGGCAGCGGACCGCATCAAGAAAGCCCGGGTGTTGATCCAAAATGCCCGCGATTTACCCGTGCCGCCCGATTTAGGACGCTTTGACCTGACGTACAGGACCAAAGTGAAAGGCCTGCTACAGCAGGCGCGTGATCTGGTGAAATTCATCCCCTATACCCCCACCGCCACTCCGGAGATGAAGCAAGAAGTAGCCCAGATCTTCCAGGAAGCCGAGCAAGCTCACAAAGATTTACTGCGTTAAAGTTTGTTGGATTACCGGTCTAATGCGCGAACAAGCAGCTCACTGGAAAGCAGGCGTGTTGGGGATCAGCACGAACCAGGTGATGTATACCGCCACACCTAACAGAGTCGCCAGCATATACAATGTATAGGCAGCGCGCATGAACGGCTTGTAGTTGCGGAAGCGCAGAAACTGCGGCACCAGATTATTGCCGCGTAGAGCGACGAAGACGCCGAAGAGCAAGGCACTCATCCCCACCAGCGCGTGGATAATGGTCACCAGGTAGAAGGACTGCGGCCGCGGGCCGCCCTGGTCGCGCACCACGAAGTCGCGGAAGGGCAGGATCATCATCCATAGCACCAGGATGGCGTTGAGGATGACTGCGCTGGTCTGCACCCAGCGGTGTGCTTCGTAGCGCTGGCGGCGTGCCAGGTAGAATCCGTAGGTGAACAGGGCGGCGATGACGATCATGGCGATCAGGGTCGAGTCGGCTGCCAGGTTGGCATTTGTCCCCAGAAATCCGGGCGCGTGCATGAACTGATCCATATTCCTACCCCTTGGCTTTGACTTTAGGATGTAATAATACTGGACTAATTTTATCGCAATATTGGAAGATTGTCAGCAGTTTTGTAGACAGGATTAATGTCAAGTACACTTGACAAATTTGGAAATGTGAAGTATACTTTACATTATGGCGCATGAATCTGTTCAAAACTTCGTCCGGGAGCAGCGTACAAAGCTGGGGCTGACCCAAGAAGAGCTGGCTGCACAGGTTGGGCTGGCGCGCCAGTCGATCATCTCGATCGAGAAGGGGCACTACATCCCGACCATCGAGACCGCTCTGCGGCTCAGTGCGGCACTGCGCGTTCCGGTGGAAAAATTGTTCTGGTTGAAGGATGGGACGTCATGAAAAAAGAATTTACCCCCTACTACCTGTCGCGGGCTATCCTGAGTGCCGCTTTTGCTCTGCTGGTGTTTGGATTCACCTGGAAAGCCATCCTGTTTGGCCTGGTGGTGTTTGGCGGCTTCTTGCTCTACCTGCACAGCGGCTGGTTTCAGGTGGATGGCAGCCGCCCACTCACCCCGCTGCGTCGGGATGAGCGCGGTCGTCAGGCTCAGCGGGGTGCGCTCATCGCGGCGGTCATTGTCGGATTGGCGGTCTACCTGCTGTTCGGTCCGGCGGTCGGTTTGATCGAGGGCGCGGCAGTCTCCGGATCCATGGCGCTTGCGCTGGGCATCCTCGCCTACTTCATTGTCCAGTTCTTCCTCCTGGCGCGGACATAGGATCCTTTCCTGATCCGTCGTCTTCAATTCCTAAAGCCTTGCGGAGGCTCCGCTTACCCTCCGCAAGGCTTTCTCATACCTATCGGACTGCCCACAGCGTTGGGTCCGCGATTTAGCGCGCGAGATTATGTCATTGCGAATCCGGCGTTCTTTGCCGGGTGAAGCAATCTCACGGCTATGCAGGGGCTGCTTCTTGGCAAAGAACGCTTCTCGCAGCGACAAATTTCTTCTTGTGAAAGCCCTGAAAATCTGGTTGGTAACGATGAGCTATCTTTCACAATTCGAGGTATAATAATGGATAATGATTATCTATGAGGATTTATTCTCGAAAGAAGGGTTATGACCGATCCTGATGTCCGTTTTAACCAACTGATTGCCGCATTGAAGGAGCACGACTTCCGGCTGACCCCCCAACGAGTCGAGTTGGTGCGCTTGATTGCCGTCAGTGACGGACATCCCAGTGCCTCCCAACTATACACAAAAATCAAGCGCCAGTTTCCAACCATGAGTCAGGCAACAGTTTACAAAACCCTCACACTATTGAAAGAAATGAATCAGGTGTTGGAGATCGATTTGCATGATGACAGCCATTACGATGGCAACCGTCCTCAACCCCATCCGCACTTGATATGCATCAAATGTAATAAAATTATCGATGGAGAAGTGTCCCTCGATCAAGAATCGCTCCGCAGTTTGGAGCGGGCGTCAGGTTATAAGATCCTCCGCCCTCAAATATCCCTATATGGGCTTTGTCCGGATTGTAAAGAGGAGGGATAAGAAATCCTTCTAGAAATTGATGATAATGGATAAATAGTCGTGCTGTTCAACAATTCACACAAAGAAAGGAGTAAATATTATTATGGACGATAGTAAGTCCCCGGAAACGGGCATGGCTCACATTCTCTCGTCCCGGAGAGGCACATCGAACCGGGATTGGTGGCCGAACCAGTTGAACCTGAATATACTGCACCAGCACTCCCCCTTGTCCAATCCGATGGGCGAGGAGTTCAACTACGCCGAAGAGTTCAAGAAACTCGACCTGGAGGCCCTGAAGAAGGACCTCTATGCACTGATGACCGACTCACAGGATTGGTGGCCGGCCGATTACGGTCACTACGGAGGGCTCTTCATCCGCATGGCATGGCACAGTGCAGGCACCTACCGCACCGGCGATGGCCGCGGCGGGGCAGGGTCTGGCACCCAACGCTTTGCGCCGCTCAACAGCTGGCCCGACAATGTGAATCTCGACAAAGCGCGCCGGCTGCTCTGGCCGATCAAGCAGAAATACGGCAGGAAAATCTCCTGGGCCGACCTGATGGTCCTGGCCGGCAACTGCGCCTTGGAGTCGATGGGCTTCAAGACCTTTGGCTTCGCCGGCGGGCGCGAGGACATCTGGGATCCGGAAGAGGAGATTTACTGGGGGATGGAGAGCGAGTGGCTTGCCGACAAACGCTACAG
>CAZGIX010000151.1:0-11512 GCA_964525785.1 uncultured Anaerolineaceae bacterium | reverse complement strand
CCTTTCCCTTTCAGGCTACCTTGCCTGGCTTTTCGCTACCTTGCGCTGTAATACTTATGAATGACAATTTTCTCGAACCCTGCCCCGGCTGCGGGGCGCGCCTGCCGTTGAGCGATGGACCGCTTCACCGCTACATTGGCGCTTCGGCAGCCTGCTGGGCGATCTACACGTCCATATCCAATGCCGGCGAGCCTGCCCTGGCGCCTGGACCGATCAACGCTCTGCTGGTGGATGCCTACGCCGCCCGACACCCCGGCACGCCCTCCGACCAGTCCATCCAGTCGGTGGCGGTACATTTGCTGGCTATGTACGGGGTCCTGGTGCGCGGCGAGGCGCCGGCTAGGGCGCTGTGGATCCGCCAACGCGCCGTGCGACCGGGTAATCCACCCAAACACACTCGCTATATCTGGCTGGAGCCGTCTTCTTTCGATAGCTGCCTGACAGTAGCGGATATCGTCCAGGCCCCCACGGCTCCGGAACGAACACACCTGGTTGAGCGCTATGTGCGGTCCATCTGGTTGCGCTGGGGACCGCTTTACATCCAGGTCATAGCCGGTTGGTACGAGCGCTACGTCCTCTTGCCATAGAGAAAGTCTCTATCGCAAACGCTTATCTGGCATCGGCATGCGGCGGATTCCCCGCGGCTGAGCTGATCGTGTTGTTGCCTCAGCCGGTCAACCCGCTGCAGGGCTTCCCGATCGGTAAACAGCTATCAGACCTGTTGGCGCTAAGTGGAGTTCCCCCAAAATAGAGTACAAATACTTGGCGAGAGAACCACGAAGTTGTGCGGTAGAATCTGGATTAGCTTCGCGCATACATCGATCAAGGATAGTATTATCCGAGGAGGTATCCTTTGGCCAGACCGAGACGTTCGGGAGCTGAGGATGTCAAATCACAAGCCACCATTAGCGTGGCGAAGATTGGCATTATTACGGCGCTCATTGCCGTGATAGGGGTGATCGTCGCGGCAGGATGCAGTTCTCGGGGAAGCGGCTCGCAGGTCGAGCTGCCCGTCAGGTGGACCCAGACCCCCGAAGCCAGTCTGACCCAGGCTGTCCTCCAGGCCACGCCCGAGCCTTCGCCTGCATCCACGAATGCTCCAGTCCAGATTACAGGAACTCCTGCACCTCCTGCTGCAACGGATACAGCACTCCCTACCCAGACGTCACCCCCGGTTTTTTACGAGCCGGCTGCCTGCTGGCAGCCGCCTGACGATTACACCCGCGTGAGCGTCAACGGTTACACCCTCAACGCCCGCACCTATGCCATGCTCCACCAGGCTGACCTGCTATATGGCGGCGAGATTGATGTGGCTGGAGAAGCCATCATCCAGGGCAGCTACAGCAACGACCACCTGGACGACCCTGGCGCCCATCTCGGCGGCGGCGCAGTGGATATCTCGGTTGTCCGCCCCAAAACACAATTGGTTCTTTTTACTGAAATTGAGCCGCTCATCCGGGCGTTGCGCACGGTTGGGTTCGCTGCCTGGCTGCGCGATGCTGACGAGATGGAGCCCGGATCGGGGATGTACATCCATGCGATTGCCATCGGCGATAACGATCTCTCGCCTGCCGCCCAGGAGCAGCTCACCGGTCCCGCCGGTTACCTGCGCGGCAATGACGGCCTGCCCGTTGCCTACGGCGATCCCGGGCTCGACCGTCACGGCGGCCCGCTGATTTGCCGCTGGATGCTGGATGCTGGTTACTCGGATATGCGTACGCCCACGCCTATCCCAACTCCTGGCCTGGCCTGGCAGGAACGACTTCGCCAGGCTGCCATGGCTTACGAGGCAGAATTCCCCGAAGACGCCGAGCAGATAGCCCGCAGCCTCAATTTCCTGGACGGTAAGAGCGAAGCTGCGGAAAATATATGCGGCCCACTGGCCGCGGCTATTCTGCGCGATGCTGGTCTGCTGCCCTCCCAGGTCGGCCCGGTGCAGGAGCTCAAATCATACTGGCAGGCCCGCCCCTCGGAAAATGGCCGCCCCTGGAGCCTGTTTCCCGAGAGCGATTACGAGGTTTTTCGCTTTAATACCCCCCTGGCAGAGTTTGACTTCAATGCCTGGCCTTTGCAGCCCGGCGATTTTCTGTATACCTATGCCATCGCTGATGGTTTCGAACACATGTTTGTCATCACCGAGGTGGACGCTGAGGGGCGTGCCTACACCGTCACCAACCAGTATCAGGCTTGGGGCAATGAGATCTGGGGCACGATGTTAATTATGCGCTATTTGCTCTACGATCCGAACACCCCTGGTGCAGGGATTATTTACAACGAATGGAGCGATCGAAAACTGGGCAGGACGGGTCACAACGGCTTCGAGGTGCTGCGCAAGCGCGGCTCGGAGGCAGGCACTCTGTACGCCTACACCGTGCGCCCCGGCGATACTCTGCCCGACCTGGCGGCCCATTTTGGCGCGATGCCGGAAAGCCTGGTTCAGGCCAATCCTGGCCTGGATCTGGCTAATCTGCAGGTTGGCCAGCCGCTCACGATCCCCATCCCCCCTTATCCCTAGGTCACACCAGAGCTCGTGCAAGGTGGAGTTCCCTACAGGAGCGCCAGGCCGCCAGTGTGCGCTCCATTCACTATAAGTGAGGCGAACCCTCCACAAGATTGTCAGGCACTCAAGTACCCTGCTTATCCGTAATCCCTGAAATTCGCGTTCTACAGGTGAAAATTATGGGCTATAATCCCGGTATGCAGAACAAACGAAAAAAGATTTTGGGGGCCATTATCGCTGTGGTAGTCCTGCTGGCAGTGGTGATGAGCCTGCCCCCGGTCTGGTCAAGAATAACCTATCATTCCCGCGTGGCTTATAGGACGGTCAAATATTGGTTAAAACCACCCAGTGAAGCGGTCTTCGTTCCATCCGCCAATAACGATGATTTCGGGGCCACCTCGGTCTCAGCCGCAGTCACTACGGATACCCCTACTCCTCAACCCACAACTGAGCCTACCGCCATCCCATCCCAATTTACCCCTGAAGCCACCTCTCTGCCCACCTTTACTCCCACTCCGACCCTCACTGCTACCCCAACTCAAATTCCCCTGCCATCTTCTGTGCTACTGACCGGCATACTTTGCGAACGCCAGTTTATGAACAACTGCGGACCGGCTACTCTTTCCATGTATCTATCCTTTTATGATTGGGGCAAAAATCAGCTCGCTTCTGGAGCGGTGCTCAGACCCAATGATAAAGATGTGAACGTGATGCCTTACGAGCTGGTGGATTTCGTCAACGAACACACCGCACAGAAAGCCCTCTGGCGGTATGGCGGTGACCTGCAGACCATCAAGGTCCTGCTCAATGCAGGTTTCCCAGTGATGATCGAAAGAGGTTTCGAGCCGTATTCTTTGAGAGATGACGGCTGGGTGGGGCATTACAACCTGGTGGTCGGCTATGATGATGAGAGACAGACCCTCACCGTCCAGGATTCCTATCTTATGAGCTATCCCCCGTGGGGGGGAACGATTCCTGTGGACCAATGGGATACCTTCATTGGCTTTGATTTCTACTACAGCGAGTTGGAGCAGACCTGGCGATCCTTTAATAATGTAATCATTGTCGTTTACCCGCCGGAGAGGGAAAGCGATGTACTCAACGCGCTTGGCCCGCTTGCGACGGAAGAAGAGGCGTGTCGCATCGCTTATGACCGTGCCGTGCAGGAAACTACCTCGCTGACGGAGATACGCGATAAATTCTTTGCCTGGTTCAACGCCGGTACCAGCCTCGTATGCCTGCAGGATTACGAGACCGCTGCCAGTGCATTCGACACAGCCTTCACCATATACCCGGATATCAGTCAGGACTCTCGCCCCTACCGCATCCTCTGGTATGAGACAGGTCCCTACTCCGCATACTATCACTCAGGGCGCTACCAGGATGTCATCAAATTGGCGGATCAGACGCTGGGATACATGGCCGAACCGGTCCTGGAGGAAAGCTATTACTGGCGGGCATTATCCTACCATGAGCTTGGCGACACAATCCGCGCCGTTGATGATCTACGCACCAGCCTGAAATACCACCCGGGTTTCGCACCAAGCGTGGATATGCTCAAGCAGCTTGGTAAGTACCCTTAAGAACCACTATAATTCTAGGAGCAAATGACAGAGATGTTGCCGTATAGTTGCGAAAATTTACTGAGGTGCCTTAAGTGATCCCAACAACAGAAAAGTTACCACCCCCGCCGCGTAAAAATAGAACAATTCAACGCGGGATTTTTATCGTCAGTTTATCGGTCCTCCTGCTGATCACTGCAAGTCGGGTTACATCGACCCAGGGTTCCCCTGCACTCATGCTCGGGAATTTGCTGGCTGAGCCAAGCAGTACACCCACCGCGGCTGCCATAGCAGCCGCAACCGCTACTGGTACTGCAACCAGCCAACCAACGGCGACAAAAACCGCGGCTCCCACAGCAACCAGCACCAGCACACCAACGGCGACCAGAACCGCGATACCATCCTCAACTCCAGAAACAGCGGTTACAGTCTCCGGTGACTCTGTCAATCTGCGCACTGGCCCGAGTCTCAACTATTCAAGGGTCCGCAAGCTCCCTACGAACGAATCGCTGACGCTGTTGGGACGGTCGAGTGATAATGCCTGGCTTTACGTTAAAACATCCGACGGTCAGGAGGGCTGGATCGAGGCGAAATGGGTCGATCTGGCCGGGATAAACATTGATTACCATTCCATCAAAACGCCAACTCCCCCCGAAACAACGATTAAAGTAGGCGGTAAGTCTGTCAATCTACGCACTGGCCCGGGGATCAGCTATCTCAAACTCCGGATGCTCACTTATAACGAACCGCTGTTGCTGTTGGGCAAGTTGAGTGATAATTCCTGGCTTTACGTTAAAACTTCAGATGGCCTGGATGGCTGGATCATGACGTCATGGGCCAATCTTGGTGGGGTTAACCTGAATCGCGATGACCATCCCGTCCAAACGCCGCCCCCCACTGAGACCGCTACACCTGTGGTGTTGGAAGGCATTGAAGGTCCTTGGATTGACATCGATCTCAGCGAGCAGAGGCTTTATGCCTATAACGGCACTCAACTGGTGGACTCTTTCCTGGTTTCCACCGGGATTTATCGCTTCCCCACGGAGACCGGACAGTTCCATATCGATGTCAAGCTGCGCTACTCGGACATGCGCGGTGATGATTATTTTCTGCCCGACGTACCCTATACCATGTATTATTATGGTGATTACGCGATTCACGGCACCTATTGGCACCATAGTTTCGGAACCCCGATGAGTCGTGGTTGTATCAATATGGACACCGGCGATGCAGAGTGGCTTTTCAGCTTTGCTTCTGTCGGTACGCTTGTGAATATACACAACTGAACCATAAGCGTTCATCTCAATAATTGACGGTAAAAACCCCGCAAACGCTCATCTGGCATCGGCATGCGGCGGATTCCCCGCGGCTGAGCTGATCTAAATAAATGTGTTCCTATTTTTGGGGATGAGTGCGGCGCAGCCGCACTCATCCCCAAAAATAGAGTACAAATACTCGGCGAGAGAACCACGAAGTTGTGCGGTAGAATCTGGCTTAACTTCACGCTTACATCGATCAAGGATAGGATTATCCGGGGAGATATCCTTTGGCCAGGTCGAGACGTTCGGGAACTGGGGATGACAAATCGCAAGCCACCATTACCGTGGCGAAAATTGGCATCATCACCGCGTTCATTGCCGTGATCGGGGTAATCGTCACAGCTGTATTCAGCTATCTTGGCAGCCGCTCGCAGGTCGAGCTGCCCGTCAGGTGGACCCAGACCGCTGAATCCAGGCTGACACAGGCTGCCCTCCAGGCCCCTGCGACAACGCAAGCCCTGCCTGAACCTTCGCCAACACCTACCTCTACCCCAGCCGAGATTACCCAAAACCCTGCTATCCCTGCTGCGACGGATACGTCAATTCCAACACAAACGGCACCCCCGGCTCCGCTTGCCCGTATCACCAATTTTACGGTTAATGACTATGTCCCCAGATTTATCAGCCTGATGGGAGATTACCAGGAACCGCTAAATGGCAGACTATGGGTCTTTGTCCAGGACCCGAACAAGCTCTACTATCCCCAGTCGATGAGCCCATGTACCGGAGAGAGCACACCCACGGTTAGCGGGAAGTGGGAGATCCGAATCGGTGTCGGGCTGGACCTCAGCAGTGGAGTCTTCAACCTGGTGCTTACTGTCGCGGACGATGAAGCGCATGCATTTGTCGTTTCTTCTCTCGCCAGCGGGTGCAGCACAGGCAACTTTCTGGGCTTTCCACAGCTGCCTCCCGGTGTGACCGAAATTCAGCGCATTGCGGTTAACCGCACATTGGCGGCGGAACCCCAGGACAGCTATGCCCCTCCGCCGTCTCTGCACACTGGCAGCCTTCCGGGGCTTGTGTCTGTGGAGAATGTTGGCAACAGCGATCTGGTCAGTAACGAGGAGATCATCTCCGGGACGATATTCGGGGCTGGCGACCAGATTGCGGTGTGGGTGCTGGTACATACCTACAACGGGCGCTGGTACCCGCAGTCGTTTGATCCGTGCAAAGGGGTCCATACGGTAGTGTCGCAGGGAATTTGGAGCACCAAAGCGATCTTTGGAGAGGAGTCTGATCTGGATACTGATAACGACCTAGGTAAGCCATTCGACGTTGTCGTGGTCCTGGCGGACTCCAGCGCCAATGCATTTTTCGATATCAGACAAAGGGAGTGGTGCCAGGCAAAACACTATCCCGGGCTGCTGACCATCGAGCTCCAGCATGGCATTTCTGAAGGATTTCGTCTGCGGGTGATCCACGAGTGAGCTATGTTTGATGAACCATTTCTAACCGGCTATGACGAGCGCATCCAGTCCATTATCCTGCGTACCAGAGAGCTGCTGCTGGAGAGCATCCCGGGCGTGGTGGAGACCCGCGATAGTGAAAATCTTGGCTTCGGCATTAGCCCTGGCTATAAAGGTCTCATTTTTGTGATCACGCCTCACCGCGACCATGTAACCCTCGGGATAGCGGATGGCGTCGATCTACCCGACCCAGCTGGTCTGATGCAGGGCAGGGGTAAGCGCCACCGGCACGTAAAGCTGCGCCACGCCGCTGAGTTGGACGCCCCTGCACTCCGGGCGCTCATATCCGCTGCCGTGGCGATAAAAATAGGATGAATGGAGAGCCACCATGACCAAACGCCTGCTCATCGTCGCCGGAAACATCGGCGCTGGCAAGACCTCCCTTACCGAGCGGATCGGCGCCCGCCTGGGCTACCAGACTGCATTCGAATCGGTCGCCGATAACCCTTACCTGGCGGATTTTTACGCCGATATGCGCGCCTGGTCTTTTCAGCTACAGATATTCTTCCTGGGACACCGCGCCGCACAATACCTGGAATATGCCCAGAGTCCCCAATCTGCCATACTGGATCGCAGCATCTACGAGGATGCCTATATCTTCGCCCGCGCGCTGCACCACATGGGCAACCTCACCGAGCGCGACTACCTCTCCTACCGGCGCGTCTTCGACCTGGTGGTCTCAAAACTGCCCCCGCCTGACCTGCTGATCTACCTGCATGCGCCGGTTTCCGTGCTAATGGAGCGCATCCAGCGCCGCGCTCGTGATATTGAAAGTGGTATCAGCGGCGATTATCTGGCGCTGCTGGAATCGTTTTATGACGATTGGATGAAGTCCTTCGATGTCTGCCCGGTGCTGACCATCCGTACCGATGACCTGGACTTCGTCCACAAACCCAGGCACCTGGATATTGTCGTCGGGCGCATTAACGATATGCTGGCTGGCAAAGAGGAAGTCGTCTTCCCGCTGAACTCGTAAAACCTGTCCGAATCGCCTCTCAATCCGAACGCAGCGAAGGTCATCGATCGATCCCTCGCTGCGTTTACTATACCGGCAATGAGATGGGCTGCCCGCTATCGCCCGGCCTGTGCGGCTAATTACCGGGGGGTGGCTGGAAGAGTGTGATCTGGATGCCGTCTGGGTCCTGGAGCCGGGCGTTGCGGTCGCCCCACGGAGTGACGACCGGCGGGTGGACCAGCTCGGCTCCATGGGCGAGCAAACGCTTGACTGCCGCAGTCAGGTCTGGCACCTGGAGGGCGAGCCGGATGCGTCCGCTGACGCGCCGTCCGGCCTCGATCTGGTCGATCGCCTGGGCCTGCGCTTCATCGAACAGCTCCACGGTAGCCTTGCCCATGTCAAGGAGCATCGCCTGACCGCCGTCGTTGCTCCACAGCTGCGCAGGCTCCAGCCCTAGGCCGTCACAGTAGAACCTGACCAGGCGCTGGTAGTCCTGGCTGGTGATTGCCACGCGTAACTGCATTACAGGCGGGTCTGTGATTGGTGCAGACGTATGTTGTACCTTTCTTCAGGCAGGGAGTAAGCCTGCCATCCATTTACATTCTTATTTTCGCAGCAGTCCGAGCTGATCGGTCTTTTCAGATCACCCTAGCCAGCATGCGGCAGACGGTCTCGACCTGCTGCTCGCTCATCACGCCTGAGAACGGCAGCGCCAGGCCGCGCTTGCCCAGATCTTCGGTGACCGGGAAGTCACCCGCCCGGTAGCCAAAGCGCTCCACCATGTAGGGCTGCAGGTGGATGGGCAGGAAATAGGGGCGGGCAGGTACGCCCTGCTGCTCCAGACGGCGGGCGATCGCATCCCTGTCAAATCCAGGCGCGAAACGCACTACATAGACAAACCAGCTCGCCTGGGTCGTTGAGGGGGCCATCTGAGGCGCCTCCACTCCTGGGATCTCCTCCAGCCGTTCCGTATACCACCGGGCAACCTGCTCGCGCTTGCCCAACAGCTCCTCGATGCGGCTGAGCTGGACGCGCCCCAGGGCGGCGCTCATCTCGTCCAGCCGGTAGTTGTAGCCCAGGTGGGTGTGCTGCAGCCACGTATCTCCAGGAGCGCGTCCCTGGTTGCGCAGGGCGCGCATCAAATCGGCAGCCGCATCGTCATCGGTTACGATCACGGCGCCCTCGCCGGTGGTGATCTGTTTGTTAGGGTAGAAGGCATACACGCCGTAATCTCCCAGCGTGCCGGTCTTGCGCCCGTTGTATTCTGCCCCCAAAGCCTCACAGGCATCCTCGATCACCTTCAGGTCGTAATCCCGTGCAGTCGCGCAGATGGCATCCATCTCAGCTGGCTGGCCGAACACATCCACGGGCAAGAGAGCTTTCAGCGCTCCCCCGGCCTCTGCCCCTCGCCTGGGCAGCCATCTGGCTGCCGCTCTCCCTCCGGCAAGCAGGTCCGACGCCGCCTGGTGCGCCTGCTGGGGGTCGATATTGCCGGTATGAGGCTCTACGTCCACAAAGACGGGCGTGGCGCGCTCGAACAGCAGCACATTTGCCGAAGCGACGAAGGAAAACGGCGAAGTGATCACCAGGTCGCCGTCCTGGATGCCCGCCGCCCGCACACACAGGTGCAGCCCGGCAGTCCCCGAGCTCACCCCCAGGGCATTGCGGCTGTGGGTATAGGCTTGGAAGGCGGCTTCGAACGCCAGGATTTCACCGCCCATGCTCAAATTAGGCGTGCGCAGCACTGCCGCGACGGCCTGGCGCTCAGCGTCGCTCAGGTCTGGAGAAGACATTGGGATTTCCATAGGGTCCGTTCTAGTGTTCGGGCTGCGTGGATTGGAGTACCTGCTCAGCTGGGATACACGCTGCCGGCGCGTACCACGCCGCCATCTGCTACGTCGCTCTTGACCGTGGCGCCGTTGCCGATGCGCGCCCCATTGCCGATCCGCACCAACAGGTTGATCGTCGCGCCCATACCGATCAGTGCTCCTTGCTCCACCTGCACCCCCCCAGCCAGGATGGCGCCGGGCGAGATGTTGGTGTAATCGCCCAGGGTGCAGTCGTGGGAGATAATGGCGCCGGTGTTGACGATCGCCCCAAAACCCACATGTACGTCGCTGCCTACGTAGGCGTGCGGGAAGACCTGTACGCCGGGTGAAAGCCTGGCGCTGGGTTCGACGGTCGCCGCGGGGTGCAGGGCTGCCGGGCAGGCGAAACCGGCCTGCGCCAGGCGGTTGAATATCTTGATCCTCACCGCCAGATCGCCGATGCCGCCCACCGCGTTGACCGCCAGGCGAACCCCCTGCTGGTAAATCTGGCTCAACATCTCGCCTCCACCCAGGAGCGGTGCGCCCAGGATTGATTCGCCCGCCGGAATGCCGTCATCCAGCACGCCGACAATATGGTAGCAGCCTAACGCCCGCAGCAGATCGATAACCGATTTGCCGTGCCCGCCGCCGCCGTAGACGATAATGGCAGTCGGATCGAACATCGTCGCTGAGGTGGGTGCCTTCTCGGACAGGCTGCGCACCACTTCTTCCGTCACCAGCGGCCCTACCGGCAGGGCTTCGAGCGGCACACCCAATTGGCGCGCCAGCGCAAGCGCGGGCTGGGTGATGCGCAGTCCAGGCGGGAGCTCACTGGCAGGCGGCAAAGCCGCTGCCCGGACCCGGGAATTATCTGCTTCTGGGGCCTTCCATGTAGGTGAATCTGCAATCGTACACAGCAGATCGCCGGCGCGCACCGTCTGCCCCGCAGCATAGCGTAAACCGACCACATAGCCGTCAGCTTCGGCTTCCAGATCCGCTGTGGATTTGGTCGTCTCTAACGTGCATAGCGGGCTGCCTTTCGAGACCTGTTGGCCTTCCGCCACGTGCAGGGCTGCCAGCAGCGCTTCTGGCTCGTTGGGATTCAATAAGGGAATGATGGCAGGGGATGGCATCGCCTTATTTTACCCGTCTCTGGTTATTTCCAGGCACTTTTCGACGATCTGCTCCACCGATGGCAGGGCTTTCGCTTCGAGGAAAGTGGAAGCCGGCACCGGCAGGTTGGCTGCCGCCAGGCGACGGACAGCCTTCAGGGGAACCGCCTGGGTCTCAGTACAACGGGCGATCACCTCGGCGCCCCAGCCCATGCTCAGGCTGCCTTCTTCGACCACCAGGAGACGGCAGGTGTGCCTCAGCGAGCCTTGCAGGGGATCGATATCCAACGGAGCCAACCGGGTAGGCACCACCAGCTCGGCAAAAATCTCGTGCTCGTAAGCTAGCTTCAGCATCGCCTGGCGCGCCAGCTCAGCCATGTAGCCGTAGGCGCCGATTGTCACCATCGCTGGCGGTGCGCCTCGCAGGGCAAGACTGTAGGTGGGCGTAGATAAGGTCCCACCACTGGATGTGTTAGTCTCCAACAGCTCAAACTCAGCCAGGCTGGTCTCATCTTGCACCGGCAGCAGATAGAGCAGCTTGTTCTCAACGAACAGGACCGGATCGACTGTCTCTAAGATCATCCGGCACAGAAGCTCGCCGGGGTCGCCCAGAAAAGTAGGTGCGACTACCACCAGACCAGGGACGCCCATGAACAGCTTCTCCAGCGTCTGGCTGTGTGTGGGGCCGTAGCCGCGCCGCCCGCCCATCGGGGTGCGCACCACCAGCGGAACCTGTACCTGGTCATTGTACATCCAGCGAAATTTGGAAATGTGGTTGATCAGCTGGTCT
>CAZGIX010000150.1:0-11526 GCA_964525785.1 uncultured Anaerolineaceae bacterium | reverse complement strand
TTGGTTTGCATCCAGTTTACTCCAATTCCTAACAACATCCAAGAGGGAGACTATCTGGTTTTTGCTGGTGATATTATTCCGCGGCACAGGTGGCCTGGTGCAAATAGGTCTGGCACTCCTCTTCAGTCAGGCCGCGCGTCAGGCGGGAGCGGGCAAGTGCCACAAGATCTTCCAGGTGAACTGTGTAGACATGTACCTCCCCTTCCCTGCCGGAAGTTACCAAATACCTGCCATCTGAGGTAAAAGTTACTTCACGGACCGATTGAATGTGGGCTGGGATCGCGTGCAGGAGCAAGCCACTGCCGGTATCCCAAATACGCAGTATGCCGTCGCCAGAGCCGGAAGCCAGCAACTTGCCATCTGGGCTGTAAGCTGCGTCAACCGCAGGCTGGGGGAGAGAGATTATCTCATCACCCGTCTCCGCATTCCATACCACGAGATTGCCGGAATCGCCCGTCGCGATCTTGCTCCCATCCGGACTGAACGCCAGCGCCCAAATTCGCACCGCGTTAACCCGCCCGGTGATGGTGATCAAGTCCTCACCGGAATCTAGATCCCAGATCTTGGCTACTGTTTCTGGGCTTTTCTCGGACCAATCAGATGCTGTTGCAATACGGTTTCCGTCTGGGCTAAAAACTGCGTTGGTCACCCCGACTCCATACGGATGGGCTTGCACTCTCAACACCTCTTCGCCACCGGGAATCTGCCAGACTCGAGCCATGCCATCCGCTCCCCCGCTGAGTAGATACTTTCCGTCTGGGCTGAAATTCACCACAAGCGCTCCAGGATGCACTCCGCCAACAAGCGGTGCTGGTAGGCTGCCTACAAAGCTGGTAATCTCTCGCCCTGCACCAGCTTGCAGAGAGGCTTCCAGATCCCACAGACGGACGGTGCCATCCCCGCCTGTGGTTGCCAGATAGCGACCTTCAGGGCTGAAATCTACACCGTAAACACGCCCGACGTGACCCGAGAATGTAAGCACTTCTTCGCCGGTGCTGAAATCCCACAGCTTGGCAGTACCATCAAGGCTGGCTGTTGCCAGATAGCGCCCATCCGGGCTGATCTTTACCGTCCAGACCATCTGATTGTGCGCGATCGGCAGGTGCAGCTCGCCCCCGACTACATCCCAGATCCGGGCGGTGCCATCCCCGCCTGTGGTTGCCAGGCGCCGACCATCCGGGCTGAAACTCAACCCGCTCAAATAGCCCACGTGCCCGGTTAATGTGATCAACTCCTCGCCGCCCTGCGACCCCAGTGTCCAGACCTTGGCGGTTCCATCCAAGCTGGTGCTTGCCAGCAGATTTCCATCCGGACTAAACATGATTTGCTGGATAAAGTTATTGTGTCCGTTCAACGTGGCTACGATGGGTAGAGACAGACTGATGGGCCTTCCTTGTACACTTAGATCCAACGCTGTTGAAAAATCTCGAACAATTATCGTAGCCTGGCTACCACTGCTAGACGCCAGGCGGCTGCCATCCGGGCTTAATGCGATCGCACCACCCAAGCCGGTACCTGTCGCCAGAAGATTCCCTTTTTCCACATCCCAAATCTTCAGGGTCCCGTCGTTGTCCGATACTACGAGCCGCCTGCTGTCCGGAGTAAAAGCCAGGTTGTTGCCAAGAGTCCAACCGTAGCTAGGTGCGTTGGTTTTAAGCCGTTCGTCCCAACTGCCAACCTCCCAAACTTTAACCGTATCGCTGATACTGGCAGCTGCCAGGAAACGACCATCTGAGCTGAAGAGAAGGCGGTTCAGCTGCCCCGGAATATCCAGGGTCGTGAGAGTCTCTCCAGTTGGTGCATCGTAAATCTGCACGGTTCCAGTCAACAGGCCGGCAGCCAGCAGCCTGCCATCTGGGCTGTAAGCCGCCGAGCTGCCGGGTAGGTCGAGCAATTCCTGGCCATTTTGTGCGTCCCATACTTTAACCCGACCGCCGAAATCGGCAGTAGCCAGGCGCCTGCCGTCAGGGCTGAAATCTACCATGAGACCGCCCATCTCATCTACGTCCAGGCGCAAACGCAGCCGTGAAGCCTGCACGGTGGCATGCAGAGCATCTTCGGCTTCAAGTGTGTGGGTAACCTCCAGCGCCTGCATGGCAAGCAAAATGCTGAGCTCCGGATCCCGCTCCAGGTTGTTGACCGCCGCCAGGGCGAGCTCGCGGGAGGTGGTCAGCAGGGTCTGGCTTTCTGCTACTTCGCGTTCCTGGACCGCTAAAGCCTCGGCGGTGGCACGTGCCACCGATTCCGATTCTGCAATAGCTTGCTGGGTGGCGCGGCCGGCGGCCTCCGCTTCCGCCAGGGCGCGCTGGGTGTTCGCCAGGCGAGCAATATCGGCATTCTGTGCTGCAAGGTTGGCGCTGCGGTTGGCAAATGCAAATGCTACCCCAGCCATCACCAGGGCGATGAGCAGGACCCCCACCAGGTACAACGCTCTCCGGCGCAGCCGGGAGGCGCTGCGCGCCTGCTCCTCGGCGCGCAGGCGCTCGGCTTCAGCGGCCCTCTGCGCAGCTTCCAACTCACGGCGCTGTTGGGCTTCTCGCTCGGCAGCCATCTGGGCTTCCAATTCTTCCGAGGCTGCCAGGAAGGCTCTCTCCTGGGCGTTCAAGGCACTTGCATTTTCCGGCTGGCGCGCCCACTCATCAGCTTGCTCCAGCCGGGCGCCGCGGTAAAGCTCGCCCGCATCCCGGTCCATGCTCTCCCAGGCCTGAGCCGCCTCTGTCAGGTGGCGGTGCAGGCGCAGGCTCTCGCGGTCTTCGTCCAGCCACTGGCGCAGGGCGGGCCACTCGCGGATCAGCGCTTCATGCGCCACTTCCACCGTCCCTTCCCCGGCAGTAACCAGGCGGGCATCCACCAGGGTGTTCAAGACCGCCTCGATCTGCGTGGCTGCTTCCGGGTTGGGAGTGAGCTCGTTGAAGCTGGCCCTCCGGCGGGTGTCCTGGGTGCCTTCGCCCAGCTCGGTCAGGCGCAGGAAGATGCGTCGGGCTAACTCCCTTTTTTCAGGCGACATGCCGTTATAGACGCTCTCCGCTGTCTGGGCAATCGCTCCATGGATGCCGCCTGCCTCGGCGTAGCCCTTCAAGGTGAGCGTCCGTCCCCGGCGGCGCAGCCAGGTTTCCAGTAAGGCGTGCGATAGCAGCGGCAAGCCGCCCGGCTCGTCGCTGACCTCGCGCAGGATCAAGTCTACCAATCCCGGCTCAAATTCCCATTCGTTCTGCCTGGCAGGCTCTTCAATCGCCCGGCGCAGCTCATCCATGCTCATCGGCCCGATGTACTCCTGCTGGGCACCCAAGGCGCTGCGCAGCCGGGCATATTGGGCGCAGTGGCCGTAAAAGTCTGCCCGCAAGGCAATTACGGCGAGCAGCGGCCCGTCCTGGCTGGGATCCGTCAGGGCAAGGTCTTCCGTCTCATCATCGGATGCCGGGTACGGTTCCGGTCCGATCCCTGCCGCAAGGAGCAGGTTTTCCACAAAAGCGCTGCGCTCGCTCTCGCTGCGGCACAATGTGAACAGCTCTTCAAACTGGTCCACGACCAAAAGTAGGCGCGGGGCATTCCTCAGGTGGGTCATGCGCCGGGCGTACAGATGCAGGCTGCGCGGGTCCTTCAGCATGTCATCCATAAGCGCCGCCGTGTTGGAGACCGGCCCGCCCTCCCGTGTCAGGCTGGTCGCCAGGGCTTCCAGCGGGTGGGCGGTAGGGGTGATGACGTGCACCAACCAACGGTGGCTCCAGCGGGGAGGGAAGTTGCCGTCTGACAGTTTCTCGCCCTTGTGTAGGGCAGGGACTAACCCAGCGCGCAGCACAGAGGACTTGCCGCTGCCGGAAGCGCCCACCACCGCCAGGAAGCGGCCCGCCTGTAGATCGCCCAGCCGGTTGACCAGTTTCGACACCAACGCTTCACGGCCGAAGTACAGGCTGGCATCGGTCTCGCCGAAGTACTGCAGGCCTTTGAACGGCGGCACACCGGGGGCGGGAGGCAGCTCTTCCAGGCGGCCGGCCGCGCCGGCTTGGGCTTCGAGCGTCCCATCCCGGATGCTCTCGTAGAGCTTGACGGTCTCGAAAGACGGCTCGACTTGAAGCTCGCTCGCCAGCACCTTGCGGCAGGCTTCATATTGGGCCAGGGCTGCGCTGCGCTGACCGTCGAGGGCCAGCAGGCGCATGAGCTGGCGCTGGGCGCTCTCCTGCCACGGCTCGATCTCCACCTCCCGCCAGGCGCAGGTCAAGGCCTGAGCGAGATCGCCTTTACGCTCGTAAGCTGACGCCAGGTCTGACAACACTTGCATGTGCTGGCGATGAAGCTGCTCGCGCTTGATGCGCTGCCATTCCTCGAACGGCGCCGCTTCGGGCAGGCTGAAGCCGTCCAGAAAGTCACCCCGGTATAGGGTCATTGCCTGTCTGAGCCGGGCAATATCCTCCTCCGTAGATGCAGGCATACTGGAGGCGGATGCCAGGTTGGTGAACTCGGCCACGTCCAGGCAGTGGTCGCTGTGGGAATTGAACTGGATCGTGTCGCGTGTGATCAGCAGGGAGGGTGGATCAGCCTGCTGGTCGCGGATGGTTTTGCGCAGGTCTGCCAGGGCGTAGCGCAGGTTGCTGCGGGCGGCACTGTCGGGCCAGTCGGACCACAGCAGTGCCGCCAGCACATCGCGGGCATGCGGGCGGTGAGATTCGACTGCCAGGTAGGCCAGCAAGGCGCGCACTTTGTTCGATTCAAAGCTAGTGATTACGGCTCCATCGTGAGCAGCACTGAATATCCCCAGGAATTTCAGCTCAAGCCTTGACATCCTGCCCTCATTTCCCAACGACAAATCTGGTAAACATTGTATTGTTTATAGCAGAGAATGCTGCGCTAAGCAAGCAGAATTTCCCCACGATTTCCCCACGCTTTTCGATAAACCCCAACAGCGCCCCCACGCTGCCCACGATCTTCCCCCTACCTCGGATTGCTATTGTGGAAATGCAAGTTCACACAATCCGAGTTCAGTGGTTGGAGGGACGGGATGGCGAAAGGGCGAATTTTCCTGGGAATGGTGATGACGGCAGCAATAATCAGCCTGGCAGCCTGGCAGTTTTCAAAGGTTGAGCCGGCCGAGGCGGCAGATGGGATCTCCACCTCTTCGGAGAGCAAAGCCGAAGCTCTGATCCAGGACGCGGACCTTCTGGAGGGCTGGAAGATCTTGCACAGCTTGCAGGAACCCGTTTCTCTGTGGAACGGCGAGGTGGTGACCGGTAAGGATCTGGCGCAGTTCCTCCTGGATGCGCAAATCCCGGTGGTATGGGGCAGCGACGACATCTGCGGGGGCAGCTCGTGCAGCCGGCAGTACTGCTCGATGGACGGTGACTGCTCCTTTGAGAATGGACAGCCTGGGATCGACCCGATCTACATCAACTCAGGCGTACGTGACCAGACGACGGACAAAGCAGCCCGCCTGGTGGATGAGCTGGCGCACGAGATCTTCCACCGCACTCAGCCGTTCGGGACAGGCCCGGACACCCAGCTCGAAGAGTTCTGGGCATACTACGTGGGCACACAGGTCAGCGGGGGCAGCTGGCCGGTATTCACCGGCACCGATCCGCTCGATCCGCAGCAGCTCCAGCGCTGGTTCTCTTATCCGGGCATGCAGGGATACTTGAATCTGGATGCCTACCCCGCAGGGATGGCTCACGAGGTGCAGTCTTCTGTGGCTCCAGCAGGTGTGGCTGTCGTGAGTTCTGCCAATGCCCCGAGCGAATAAGAGAGAAGGCGAACAGGGGACCGGGCATCGAGCAATCAGGGAAGAATGGTCCATGCCCCTGTTCGCCCCTTGTGATGCCGGAAGCTGAAACTGGCAGGCTCGCTAAGGCGAAAACAGCAGCGCTCTCAGCACGAACGGCAGGTAGGCAATATTCCGGCAGGGGGCGACGCAGACGCGCCCATCGTATCCCAGGGCCGGGATCGCGGCGCCGCCTGGGCCATTGAAAACCTGCACCACCAGGTCGAGCAGCGTGGTCTGACCGGGGCTGCCGGTGACGAAGAAGCCCACCTCTGCCAGGGGCGGGTTCCCCGCCACGCCAGAGGCCGAGCCCAGACTTAACTGCAGCGAATCCGGGTTCGCGCCGTCACGCTCGTGATCCAGGTCACAGCTCTCCGTGTCGAACTGGCCTTGCGGGTCAGCGCGGCAGGCAACAGGATCGAGGACAGCCGGGTCGTAGCTCAGGTTGAGCGTTGCCGAGACCAGGCCCGGCAGCTGCAGGTGGCTGGCGCCCAGCGGGATGGTGATGGTACTGCTGGGTGGGGCGATGCCGTAGCCGCTCCAGGCGAACGGCGCCGGGGTGGGGGTGGGCGTGGGGGTGACGGTGGGTGTGGGCGTATACTCGGGAGTCGGGGTGGGATAGACCAGGCGGCGGAAGAGCATGGCGCTGAATGCCACAGTGCGCGTGTAGCTGTCTTCGTCGGCCAGGTCGGTGAGGGTGACTTTGCCGCTGCGCCCTGCTTCGAACTCGTAGGTGCCTAGGTCGAGCCACATATTGGCAAGCGGGCGCTGGTTCCCCGAGACCGTGTCATCGCCATCGGCATGCTCGATGGTGTAGGTGGCATCGCTGGTATCGCGGTTGATGGTCTGGCTCGGACACTCCCAGTCGATGGGCGGGTGGTCGGGCACGAACGCCAGCACCTGGTACTCGCCATCCTCCGGGAAGTCCGGGCGCCACACGGCAGAGTTGGTGGACTGGGACGGGTCGTCCACGTTCAATGTCAGGTAGGCATGCTCGTCGTAGCCGGTGATGCGCAGCCAGGCACTGTCGCACATGCCGCTGTAGGGCGGGGTCAGATTGCTGGGGTCTTTGAGCAGCACCACATCCGATTGGATGTCGTCCCAGCCGTCGGTCCATAAGTAGGTGACATCGATCCAGTCATTCTCACCCGGCTGCAGGCCGATATCGATGCTCACCTGGCGGTTCAGGTCAATGCCGTAAGGCGCGGTGACCGTGTGCCCGAACTGGTCCTTGCCGCCGTTGTAATCATCGAAGTAAGCCGCCTGGGCCTCGGGCATGCCGGTCGGCAGGTCGGGGAAAAAGCGGCGCGGCTGCGGGTCGCCAAGCCCCGACCAGTAGTTATCATCTACGTTCCAGGGGCCAGAATCGCCCACCCTGGCGGTCGTGCTGTCTTCATATTCCAGCCGCACCGAATAGCCCTTCCCGGTGGAATAGCCGCTGTCGTCGCACAGGTGGCTGCCGCCGTTAGCGAACTTCAGGCAGCCGTCTGGCAGGGCGACGATGTACGAGTCTGTGTCGAAACGCGTGGCATAGATCGAATAGGTGCGCGCCCCGGCAGTACGCTCCACGCTCTGCAAACCATGTTTCTCTCGCTCCTCAATCCATTGCTGCTCGATCCACTCCACCAGGCGCGTGTAGGTGGCCTCGTCCAGGACGTTTTGGAGGGCGGCTTGCGTGCCGTGAACCGCCTCCAGCACCTGCTGGTTGTAGCCGCTGGCATCGACGTAGGCGCGTTTTTCTGCCAGCGAAAGCTCTGTATTCTGCACAATTGCCAGGCTGCCCTGCTTCAGGGTGTCCAGGCGTTGCGCCTCATCTGCGGCGGCGCTCCGGATGGCCTCGAATTGGGCATCGGTCAGGCCCAGCTCGGAGCGCATGGCGCCAGACAGGCTGCTCGTCAGGGCGAAATAGGATAATACCGGCTTGCTCCCCCATACCGGAGCCTGGTTGGCTGCCTGAGATGTGGCGGTAATAGAGCGCATTCCCGCTGTGCCGGCGAGCAGCGCCAGCATCGGGACCAGCCAGATGACTTTATTACGGAGGTGGGTTTTCAAGGTGTCCATGCTGCTCTTATACCACGGAAGACACCCTGCCTGACCGGGCCGGTGGTTAAGGTCCTTTAATACCCGCCACCCGGCGCCCATCCTTCACCGCCGCGACTCTCTCCATCAGAGCCTCCAGCGGTAAATCCGCCAGCGAGTCCAGCCGCAAATCAGCCTCATGCATGGGCAGCAGGCGGGTGAGCGAGTTGGGGACCGCCACGGTAAAGATGCCCGCCCGCCTGGCAGCCAGGATGCCGATGGGCGAATCTTCGAACACAATCGCCTCGCCGGGCTTCACCTCCAGCGCCTGCAGGACGGCGTAGTACACAGCCGGGTCGGGCTTGGACATGTGCACGTCATCGCGACCTATCATACTGTCGAAATAAGACAGCAGGTCCAGGCGGGATAGATGGCCCGTAATCCACGCGCAAGAAGAGCTGGAGGCCATGCCGATCTTCAGTCCCAGCCAGCGGGCGTCTGCCAGGTATGCGCGCACGCCGGGCAGCGCCGGGCGACCTTCGATCAGCTCGGCTTCACGGCGGCGCTGCTGCATTTTCAGCTCAGCCCGTTCCAGCTTGCGCCCCAGCATGGCTTCCAGGTCGTCGTACGGGTCGTAATCGGCGTCTGTCGTGCCGATGCCCAACGCCCAGCGCTCCAGCGACAGCTCGCAGCCGTACAAGTGGTAGATCTCGCGGTAAGATTGGTAGATGGCGCCTTCGGTGTCCATCACCAGCCCGTCGAAATCGAAGATCAGCGCCCGGATCAATTCGATATTCCTAAGCCCTACGCAGTCTTGGGCGCAGCAGCAGCCACAAGCCGAGCAGGATCAGCAGCACGGGCCAGTAATCGCCCAGCAGGTTCAACCCGCCCAAGAATGAGCCGAAGATCAAGAACAAGATGGCGCTGATCACCACCATGTTGAGGCCATCCCGCAGCGACTTGCGCCGGTTCTCACCTAGCAGACCGGCGATGATGGCGCCGATGCCGATGAACCCCGGGATGAGCGTCCAGGCGTAAGCCCAGCTTTCCCAGTTACCGGTGGCATTCTGGTAGTACAGCAGGCAGCCGATGCCGGCCACGATGCAGGCGGGCACCGCCATCCCCGGCGCGCCCACCAGCAGCCCGAAGAAGAAGATCAAGATCCCGGCCCCGATCACGAACCAGGGCCAGGAAAAGTCGATATCCAGCCAGGCGTCCAGGCCGGGCACCAACTGCACCGCCAGGAACCAGGCGCCCAGTAAGATGAGCAGAAATCCACCGATCAAGGTCGATCGACGTTGGCGACTCATGGCATCCTCCTTGGGTAAGCGAGAGTAGAGAAACGAGAGTAGTGATCAGAGAAATGAAGGCCGAGAGCAGGCATGGGAACATTATAGCAGTCCTTATTGAAATCTCTGTGGACTCGGTGTGCTCTGTGGTGATGATTTATGCCATTCCTTATAATCGATGGCGAGAAAAACATGCTACAATCAGCGCGTAAGCAGTCTATCCGTATGATCACCCACAGAAGAAGATGAGCCAGATACTATCCGAACACGTATTTCCATCTGGCGCGATCCTGCAGATCGCCGAGGGCGACCTGACCCAGGAGGCGGTGGACGCCATTGTCAACGCCGCAAACAGCCACCTCCAGCATGGAGGCGGCGTGGCAGGAGCCATCGCGCGGCGCGGCGGTCCCGAGATCCAGGCCGAGAGCGACGCCTGGGTGCGCCAGCACGGCCCGGTCAGCCATGCCGAGCCGGCATACACCGGCGCGGGAAGCCTGCCCTGCCGCTACGTGATCCACGCCGTCGGCCCGGTATGGGGCGAGGGCGATGAAGATGCCAGGCTGGAGGCAGCCGTCAGCGGGTCGCTGCACCTGGCAGACCGGTTGGAGCTGGCCTCCATCGCCTTCCCCGCCATCTCGACCGGCATCTTCGGCTTCCCCAAAGGACGCGCCGCGGACATCATCCTTTCAGCCATCCAAGATCATCTGCTCCACAACCCCACCTCCAACCTGAAACTGGTGCGCCTGACCTTGTTCGACGCTCCCACCATCGACGCCTTTTTGGCTGTATGGAAAAAAAGCGGATTAGGCGATAAGGCATAAGGGTCTCCCCTAATCCCCAATTCCTTATTACCTGATTCCTTATCCCTAAACCTCCATGATCACCTCCACCCACAACCCCAAGATCCAATGGGTGCGCCTCCTGAATTCCGGCTCGAAGCAGCGGCGTGAGGATGGGGTATTCGTCGTCGAGGGGGTGCGCCTGGTCGAAGAAGCGCTGCAGGCGGGCAGGAAAACCGCACTGCTGCTGCATACTGCCGAGGTGGATCGGCGCGGCCAGGCAGTTGTAGAGGCGTTCGCCGAGCGAGGCGTCCCGGTGGAGCAGGTGTCGGCGCAGGTGATGCGCGCCGCCAGCGACACACAGACCCCGCAGGGCCTGCTGGCGGTGCTGGAGATGCGCCCCCTGCCTCCCCCTCCGGCCCCGAATTTCATCCTCATCCCCGATGGCGTGCGCGATCCCGGCAACCTGGGCAGCATCCTGCGCAGCGCCGCGGCCGCCGGGGCAGACCTGGTGTGCCTGCCTGCCGGCTCGGTGGATTCCTATTCACCCAAAGTGGTGCGCTCGGCTATGGGGGCCCACTTCCGTCTGCCGCTGAACAGCGCCGCCTGGGATGAGATCGAGGCGCGGCTGGAAAAAGCCGGGGTGAGCATCTTCCTGGCGGCTGCCGGGCAGGGCATCGCCTACACCAAGGCAGATTACCGCCTCCCGCTGGCAGTAATCATCGGCGGCGAAGCTGCCGGCGCAGGCGACTACGCCCGGCGCCTGCCCCACCAGCCGGTGCACATCCCCATGCCGGGCAAGATGGAGTCGCTGAATGCCGCCGCCGCGGCAGCGGTGCTGCTGTTCGAGGTCGTGCGGCAGCGCGCCGTCCTACCGTGACAGCTCATTGATTTCCGTATGCCCCCTCACCTGACAATATGAAAATCCGATCGATCACCTACTTCCTGGATCCCGGCTGGCCCCTGAAGCGCCAGGCCATCGAGGGCGCCAGCCAGTTCATCGCCGTCGCCCGCCCGGCCTTTGAGCGCGCCGGCTACGAGGTACAGTCCGCCCGCCTGGCGACCGTGCCGTTCCCGCACCTGATCACCGGTCAGGATCCCGGCGAGCTGGTCAAGCTGGCGCAGTCTTTAGAGGCAGAAGCCATGAAGAGCGGCTACGACTACCTCTCGCTCGGACCGGCGCTGCCGGATTTTCCTGCCAGCTATGCGCTCCTTCCCGCTGCGCTGGAGGCTACAGAAAATACCTTCTTCGGTGGGCTGATGACTACCTCGGGCGGCGGCATCTCACTGCCAGCCGTGCGCCTCTGCGCAGCGGACATTGCCCAGGCTGCCCCGCTCTCCCCGGATGGCTTTGCTAACCTGCGCTTTGCCGCCCTGGCAAACGTGCCGTCCGGCTCGCCCTTCTTCCCGGCTGCTTATCCTTCTGGAGGTAAATCCGCTTTCGCCCTGGCGCTCCAGGCTGCTGACCTGGCGGTGAACGCTTTCAGCGGTGCGGGCAGCGTAGTGCAGGCGCAGCGAGAATTAACCGAATCCATGCAGGCGCATGCGGCTGTCCTCGAAAGGGTTTCTCTCAGCCTGGAGTCTGGCACCGGCGCCCACTTCGGCGGCATCGATTTCTCGTTGGCGCCTTTCCCCGAGCAGGCGCTCTCGCTGGGCGCCGCGCTGGAAGGGTTGGGCGTGCCCGCCCTGG
>CAZGIX010000149.1:0-11561 GCA_964525785.1 uncultured Anaerolineaceae bacterium | reverse complement strand
TGGCCCGACAGAATCGAGATGGTGCCGAATAGGATGGCATAACGCTTTGTCATTGTTATATCTGGTTGAGTGATGTGCCGCAGTATGGGCAATTCCGCCAATCAGGCTGCACACCATGCCCGCAATCAGGGCAAGATCGCATCTCGGAGGCACGGCTGGTTCCTGCACCGATCGCCCGTATCAACCAGACCACCCCCAACACGATCAACACGAGTAAGCCAACTGGGATCACCACCATGGAGATCATACCGAACCATCCGTAAGGGCTGAAACCCCAGCTACCCATCATCCCAGGTCCCATCATGCCCCAACCACCAAACAGGCTTGCGCCGATCAGGATGGTGAGCAGTCCGACGATGGCAAAAACCGCAACCGCAGTCCAGTTGATTCTGTTCATTTTTACTTCTCCACTTCCGTCATTTGGTATTTAATATCTGTCTCATTGGGATCTTTTGGGTGAATAATCAGCTCGATTGGATTTTGAGGCAGAGCAGTAATTTGCCGGGCAGGCAATGTCTCGTACATAACCGTGGCTACGATACCACCTGAGAGAAACGTCAGGGCGGCTATGACCAGCATCGCGAATGGGATACCCAGAACGTCGGCAAGTATGCCTGAAAGTAGCGCACCGATGGCGTAGCCAGCATCGCGCCACAGGCGGTAAACCCCAACGGCCGAAGCTCGCCACTCCGGATGGGCTACATCCGAAACCGCCGCCAGCAGAGTCGGGTAAACCAGCGCAGTGCCGATTCCCAAAAGGACTGAACCGCTCACCCAGGGCAGGAAATTCCTACCCACGACAAACAGACTGATGCCGAAGGCCTGAATCCACATCCCGCCCGCGATCATCCACTTGCGCCCCAGCCGGTCACTGAGCGCACCGGTGAGTAGCTGGCTTATCCCCCATACCCCCGGATATATGGCGGCAATTATACCGATCTCTTCAAGCGGCAAACCTGCTCCTGCCAGGAAGATGGGCGCCAATCCCCATACCATCCCGTCGTTGATGTTATTGACCATCCCGGCTTGGCTGGAGGCGAACAATGCGCGATCCTTCCAGCTCGTTAAGAGAAAGATTTGAGCGAATGACAGTTTCGTACTCGGATTTTGTTGATTGGGACCGGTGGAACTGGTATGAAGCTGCGCTTCCAACCTGGCATGAGGCTGGGTTTCGCGCACGAACAAGACGGAGAGCAGCAAACCCGTTACTGCAAAGGCGATGCCGGGATAAAAAGGCACCTGCCGCAAGCCGTATGTTGCTGCCAGAAAGCCGGTCAGCAGTGCTGCTAGAGAGACAGCCAGGTAGCCTGCGAACTCGTTCAAGCCCATTGCCAGCCCGCGTCGTTTTGGTCCAACAAGGTCGATCTTCATTACTATGGTAGTCGACCAGCACAGCCCCTGGTTGATGCCCAGCAGCAGGTTAGCGAAAACAATCCAGCCCCAACTGGGGGCGAAGATGATCAGGAATGGTACGGGAAGACCAACCAGCCAGCCGGCGACCAGGATGCGCTTGCGCCCCAACCGATCGGACATGCGCCCGGCGAACAGGTTAGAAAGCGCCTTGACGATGCCAAAGCTGATGAGAAAGGATAGGATGACCGACCTGGAAACCAGGCCGAAATCATCCTCGGCGATCAAGGGGACGACGGTACGCTCTAGACCTACCATGGCCCCCACAAAAGCATTGATCACGATCAGAAGCGTGAACTGGTGCCAGTTGGCGCGCAGGCCTAAAGTGATCGAGTTGAGGCTCATTCTTTGCCCACGACCCCCAAGCCGGCCGCCAGCCAGTTGCTATAGCCTCCTTCTAACAGGGCAAGGTTTCGATACCCGCGCTGTTCCAGAACCGAAATTCCTACTATTGACCGATCCGAATGTCCACAGTGGATGACCATGAGATCATCCTGAGGCAGAGACAAATCATCATCAGGCAGCCGCCCCAGCTCGACGTGGATTGCCTTCGGCAGATGTCCGGCGCGCCATTCCGCATCCGAACGCACGTCTAAAATAATCGGAGCTTTCCCCTGCTCCAGGCGTTTCGCCAGCTCTTGAACCGGCATGACCGGCAGGCGCGAAACCATGCGAGTTTCTGCTTCCCAGGCCTCGAATCCTCCCATCAAGGTTCCGCGCAGGTCGTCGTAACCGATGCGGATCAGCTGGCGCACAGCCGCTTCGCGTTCCTCAGCATCACTGCTGACCAGGATCAGCGGGCTTCCAAAGGGGATGATCCAACCCGCCCAGGTAATCAACGGCGCTCCTAGCGGGATGCCGTAGGACCCTGGGATGTGCCCGGCGATAAATGTTTTAGGGGGACGAGTGTCCAGGATCGCCACGCCCTGCGAGTGGAGGTGGCGAACTTCACCCGGATTCAGTGACTTCAAAACCGGTACACCGCCCAGGAGGGCCGCACCGTGTTGATTGATGGCCCGTAAATATTTGAAATAGGTAGGATATGAAGGCAGTCCGCTCAGAGACCGAAGCACGAAACTCTCTTCATCCAATGGCTGAGCCAGGGGATTCCGGGACTTTTCATGCCCGATCGTAGAGATCCTCTCGCCAGAGGTGGGCGCGGCGCAGAACGAACCTGCGCCGTGGGTGGGGTATAGTGCCACATCATCTGGAAGATCCAGTAGTTTATGGTGGATGGAGTGATACAGCTTCCGGGCCAGAGGGACAGACAGTTCTTGCCCTAGCAAATCCGTGCGAGCGGCTCCACCGACGATCAAGGCTCCGCCGCTGAAAACTGCCGCTGGTGCTTGTCTTCCCGGTTCGTACACTGCAAAACTGATGTGTTCGGGCGTATGACCCGGGGTTGAGAGGGTGGCGATCTTGATCTCACCCAGATCCAGCGCAAATCCTTCGCTCAAAGGGAGGTGTTCAAAATCTACCTGCGCCTCAATGCTGACCCCAATCTTCGCGCCCGTTTGGGCCGAAATTTCCCGTGCTCCAGAGACGAAATCGTTGTGCAGGTGGGTATCCAGCGAATAGATGATGCTTAATCCCAGGCCTTCTGCGGATTGAAGATAGCGATCTACATCTCTTTCAGGATCCAGAACTGCGGCCTGCCCGGTTTCCTGTGAAGCAATCAGATAGGATGAGTTGCCAAGGCCCTCGTCCACGAACTGTTTTACGAACATAATCTTCGTCGCCTTCCCATACCAATAATGGTTGAAACCAATCAGCTGCTACTCGGCTGCCTTTTTTGCAGGGTGAGCTCGTTCTTGACTAAAATACCAGCACTTGATCTGCCTCGACCGTCCAATCACCCTGCAGTGATACGTTTCCCATCACTACGCAATCGGTTAAGTCCTTTGACTCGAGCCCGCGAGTCTCACAGCAAGAGCCTCAAGTAGCCACCCTGCCACGAGCCGCTAGCACCCTGACAAGACGCTCGATGTTGTAATACCCGTCTGGTGTTTTTTGCCCCTTCCTGGCGCAGAAGACGCCATCGCCGGTCATGAACACACTGACCTGCATCCCCTCGCGCTTGACCAGGTTATGAGCGAGTCGCATGGCGTTGTAGGGACGCTCATCCCCGTAAGGCGCATTATTGATAATGAACAGGTAACTTTTTGATCCTCCAGCCATGAGTTTTTCTCCTGCGACGAAAATTTGTGTGACACCTGAAAGGCATCATTGCGTTCAGGAATGAACCTCGCTAAGGTTCATATTTCAAGGAGGTTGCCGGCAAATTGCCACTCGGCAACGCCCTCCTCGAGTCTCACCACATTCCAGCCTCTGCTGGAGAGTAGCTCAAGCGCCTGGTCTGCAAAAACACAGTAGGGTCCACGACAATAGGCAACGATCAGCATGTCTGGAGGGATTTCACCCAGGCGCTGCTCCAGTTCCTCTAACGGTATCGAGACCGCGCCGGGCAGGTGACCAGCCTGATACTCGACTTCCGGGCGCACGTCGAGCAGTAGAACTCCGTCCTCGATCATTCGTTCTTGAAGTTCAGCCATCGATATCTTTTCGAAATCATCACGTTTGGGCCTATAAGCACTTAACGCCCGTTCCACCTCGGCAAGCTGAAGCTCAGCCACACTGCGCAGCTCGAACCACAAGCGGGCAACCGCTGGATCGGCCAGGCGGTAGCGAATAAAAAGCCCTTCGCGCTCGTATACCACCAGATTTGCCTGCTTAAGGCGCTGCAAGTGCTGGGAGGTATTGGCAGCACTCATGTGAACAGCTTGCGCCAGATCATCGACAGTGCGCGGTGCTTGCACTAAAAGGTCGAGCAGCTCTAAGCGATGGGGGTTGGCCAGAGCGCCTGCGAGGCGTGAAAATAATTGATAGAGTTGTCCTTTAGTACGGTGGTTATCTTCCATAGTTCCTGAATTATATTATAGTATTCAATAGATTACTTGAATTCTAATTAAAAATGCTATATCTGTCAAGTGATCTTAGCTGAACTTCGGCCAAGAGTTCGGACATCTTTAATAAATGACGAGCATTGCGAGCCGCAAGTGTTCTTCTTGCGGCGTGGCAATCTCCGACATTGAGCGATTGCTTCGCAAAAACCGTTCGCAATGGCTGCCTGGAAAGAAATTGTCCGAAGCATAAATTAAACGCTCCGGTTCTGACATTACGAATATCAGAACCGGAGTTATTCTTTTACCGTAGACTGAGTTACAACCATCACCCCTTAAGCGTGGCCGAAAATTAGATATTGATTGGTCCTAAATCTCTATGCGTTGGAAGCGCCACAGCGCCACCAGGATGAACACGATGCTCAAGACAGCGGTGGAGATCACCTGCGAGACAAACATCGCCGGCAGGGGTATTCCCTGCTCTACCATCAGGGCAATACCGTCCATGGACAACGGCAAGACATAGTTGATCGGTGGGATCAAATTTCTTATGATCGTTCCGCCAAACATGACTCCGAAAGCGATCCCCAGCACCGGTCCGCGCGACTCGAGCAAGACGCCCAGGAGGATGACCAGGCACAAGTAGAAGCACAGCGCCAGCAGGACCACCCCGGTTCCAGCCAGGAAAGGCACCAGGGGAACCAGCAGGTGAGTCGCCAGAAATACCTCACCCAGGACGATCAGCCCAGGGATAGCGACGATGAAGACCAGCGCGCCGATGGCGTTCGACAGCAGCTTGGTGAGGATGAAAGCCGGGCGCGCCGCTGGCTTGGAGAGGATCCAGGCCGCCGTCCCCGACTGCTTTTCCTGGATGATCTCATCATGTGCCAGGATGATTACGCCAATGGTGCCGGTCATCACCATGATGCTGAAATACATCATCACGCCCCCCACTTCGGGTGGGAGCCCTGCGAACACTCCCTCTGCAGTCGGTTTGAACTCAGGCCATATGGATGCGAGCGCCGGTAGGACGAACAGCAGGAAGGCAACAAAGCCATTGATGATGGTTACCCAGATCAAAATCTGCCACAGCCAGCGGCGAGTGCGAAACCATTCGCCCAGCTCTTTGGCGAGCATACTTCTCAACCGTTTTACGCAGCTAGGCTTCGGCGTGGGGTCGATCAGCTGCATTGAAGATGGCTCGGACAGGGGAAGTGCGTCCTCCTGGGATCATTTGATAGGAGGATCACATGAGACTTGTAGGCATTGAAAAAGACGGATCCTACCCGTATAGCCGCATATGGCGGGAGCCACGGCTTCCTGGTTCATCCCGCTTCCAGCGGGAACACGCGGGCGACTGCTCGACCCTTGCTCCGGTGAAGGCGAAATCGCCAGCATTCTGGGCAGGCTGCTCAACTGCGAGACCTGGTGTTGCGAGCTGTTCCCCTCCGCGGTGAGAAAGCCGCTGCCCGCATATACAAATGCCATAGTGCCGATTAGGAGGGCCGCTCTGAAAAATATAATACCGCCCGGCTGCTGCCGGGCGACTTTATGCTTCTATCCGTGGTAATTCGCGCCCATTAGCGGACGACCACCTTCTAGCGGAGAGGGTAGGTGGCCTCTCCACGGTACGTAAATTGTTTGTACAAAAGCCTGTATCCACCCTACACTGGGCAGATACAGGCTTTTCTAATAAAGTCCCAGCTCTACACCCGTACCTGCCTGCCCCGCCAGAACGCGGAGAGCAGCAGCAGCCCGGCGGCTGCCAGCAGGTAGACCTGCGGCGCGCCGGAGGTGAAATCCATCCCCTGCATCTTTTGCAGCGGTCCGGCGTACCACCAGATCAGGTAGACCACTTCAAAGACCCGGCTGCCGGAGGAGAAGACGCCCAGCGCCAATGCCAGGCTGGGGATTAAGATGACTGCGCCCAGCCACCCGGCCAATGCGGGCAGGTCGCCGTTGGAGAGGAAAACCATCGCCCCGGCGATGCCGAACAGGGCCGTCGCCAGGACGCCGGCCAGCCAGGCAGCCGGCAGCTGGCGCAGCACCGGGCGCGCGGCTGCGAAGACCATCTGGTAGGTGTTGTTCTTTTTCTCGCGGTTGCCCATCTCAGACCAGATCGGCAGCGGCCACAGCCAGGCGATGGGCAGCAGGTATTCCTTTGTTATTGAGAGTGGGTTGCTGAGGATGGCGATGTTCAACCCGGCAATGACCAGCCACCACCACCAGCGGCGACCGTTGATCAGCAGGCGCAGCTCGGCAAACAGCACCCCCAGGAAGGGGTTCACCTGGGCCAGCTTGGAGACAAGCGGTGAAAGGCTGGGCAGAGCAATGCCAGGGGCCTTTTTTCGCGGCTCGGCCGGCTCACCTGCTTTCGCTTCCTCGGGCTTTGCGCGCGGGCGCCGCAGCCCTTCCCGCGCCGGGTCGAAGCGCGCGAACCATAGCGCCGAGACTAGGATCAGTCCCAGGCCAAAGAGTGCCCAGGACCACTGCGCCCCGACGATGCCGGGGGTCCAGTCCACACCGGTCCAGTTGAAGACCTTAAATTGCGTGCCGGGCATGTTGAAGCTCCCAACGCCGAGGACCTTCATTATCGGTTCATTGGGAAAAGCCGCGCTGGCGCTCGCATACAAGGATGTGCCAAAGATGTTGTTGCCGAACGGATCTTTGAAGAAGGGCAGCATCGTCCCTACCGCCATCCAGGCCATGAGTGAGAAGAGCCACACGAAAAAGTAGATCACGTTGCCCACTGCCCCGCTCAACCAGGGCACGGTCTCGAAAACCACCGCCAGGGCGGCGGTCAGCGCCATGTAGGGCAGCGCCACGGCGAGAAACGGCATCAGCAACGTGCCCAGCTCCAGCGCGGCTTCCCGCTTGAGCAGCACCATGATCGCCGCCGAGGCTGCCAGGATCAGCACCAGTACCGCAAGGACCATGAAATTGCTGATCCACTTCCCCACCAGGTACGCCGCCCGGCTGACCGGGGTGGTGGCGATGATCTGCCCCACGCCGGTGCGGATATCGCGCTGGATGCAGTCGGACACCAGGTAAAAGCCGAACAGGCCCAGGAAAAGGTTGGTCACCATCACGGTCATCGTGCCGATCCAGGCCGAGTTTAATTCGCCGCGGTATCTGACGAGGATATTCGGATCGCCCGACGCCAGGTTCATGCCCAGGGTGCCGTTGTTGACCAGCACGCCCATGAAGATGACGGCTGCCAGGATCAGTAAAAAGCCGTATCGCCGGGCGCGCTCGTAGAAATCAGCCAGAGCCAAATGATAGAGGATTCGCAGGGTGTTCATTACGTCACCTCCTGGCGCTGCGCCACCAGCGAAAGGTACACGTCTTCCAGGTTTGGGGTCGCCGGCTGGGCTTCCAGGCAGGGCTGCCTCTCAGAGACCGCCCGCACCTCGACCCCATCCATGCGCCGTATCGCCCCGCTCACCAGGAACCGCTGTTTGAGCGCCGGCAGCTCCTGGCTAGTGACCGTCCATTCCCATACGCAGCCTTCCATCCCCTTGAGCAGCTGCTCCGGGCGGGCGTGAACTTTTAAATGCCCCTTATGGATGATGGCGATGTCGGTGGCGGTCGATTCTACGTCCGAGACGATATGCGTGGAGAGGATGACGATCCGCTCGCCGGACAGGTCCGAGAGCAGGTTGCGGAAGCGCACCCGCTCCTCGGGGTCCAGCCCCACGGTTGGCTCGTCCACGATCAAGAGCTGGGGATCGTTGAGCAGCGCCTGGGCGATGCCCACCCGCTGGCGCATGCCGCCGGAATAACCGCCCAGCCTCCGGCGGGCGGCGTCGTGCAGGTTGACCAGGTCCAGCAGGTCGGAGATCTTCCGCCGCGCCTTTTCGCCGCTCATGCCCTTGATGGCTGCCATGTATTCGAGGAACTCCCTGGCTGAAAGGTTGGGGTAGACGCCGAAATCCTGCGGCAGGTAGCCCAGCACCGAGCGCAGCGCCTCGGGATCCTTGACCACATCCACGCCGTTCCACAGGATGGTCCCCTGGGTGGGTTTGGTGATGGTTGCCAGCATGCGCATCAGGGTGGATTTACCCGCCCCGTTGGGACCCAACAGACCGAGGATGCCCGGGGTCAGCTCCAGGTTGAAATCCTGCAGGGCCTGCACCCCTTTGTAAGCCTTGCTCAGGTTACGAGTTTCAATCACCAAAGAATTAGACGGGTTCATTTTTCTTCGCTCCTTTCACAAAGTAGTACCAAGTTTTGCCTGGGCAGCGGCCTTCTCGACCGCTGCTGAATTTCCGGATACAGCCATGTCAACCGGCGCGGATTGGGGCAGGTTGCAGCCCTTCTCCCGCCAGATGGGGTCGCGCAGAATGAAAAAGGCGATGACAATCAGAGTGGCGATCCCGTAGATGCCGTTGAAGAAGGTAAAGACCCTATCGTACGGCATAAAGCCCATCTCAACGATAGGTGACATAATTATGTTACCAACGGCGTGCAGGAATGCAGCCAGCAGGACGCTGCCCGATTTGAGCACCGCGTAGCTCAGCACGATCCCAGAGGCGGTGCAATCCAGCACCATCAATGCTAGGCCGAGCAGCGGATAGCCCGGATAGTTCCAGCCCATGAGGATCACAGGCCAGTGATATACGCCCCAGATCACGCCCAGCAGGAGGACGCCGCGCACCCGGCCTAGCTTGAACAGCTCGCTTTGCAGATATCCCCGCCAGCCGTATTCCTCGCCGAATAAGTTGACGATCGTCAGAACCGACGCAAGCAGCACCGTCCCCCCTGCGTTAAGGATCATATACAGAATAGGATTGAAACCCTGCGGAGCGGGGCTCAGTACCATTTCAGAAGGGCCCAGGCTGAACAGGGCATTGAGCGCCGTCTGCAGGACGAAAAAAGCAACGTATGCCAGGCCAAAGAGCAGCCAGCAGCGCCAGCTTCCGCCGGAAAGCCAGACGCGAGCCATGGCCTCGCGACCTGCGGCGAAGCGCAGCACGACGAGTAGGAGCAGTCCTGCAACCATCACTAACTGGGGGGCGATGGTGACCAGCTCGATCATTTGATCTGATGGAACCAGCCAAATGCCGATCACGCCGATGGCGATGATCACCGTGTACAGCAGGAAGAAGTAGTAGAACCACCGTCCCCGTCCGGCGGGCCGCCGGTAGTAGATGGGGCTTCCTGGGAGGATGAACAGCCCCAGCAGGATGGCGCTGAAGGCAGGCATCATCCCCGTCAGCCATATGGCGTTGTACCAGCCTGGGCCGGTAAGACCACCGCGCAGGTAGATGACCAGGTCGATCAGGTAGGTCAGGCCGAAGGTGAGGCCGAGAAACCAGAATACGCCTTTTTTGTCAAACATAGGAAACTCCTTTCCTGGATTTTGGAGTGAGGGTTTGGTGTTCATATAAACCTCCTCTTAGATAATCAGGCTGAACTCCTCGAAAGGGATCCAGTCCGACCGGTCCGTGATCTTATCCGGTGCAACGTGGATCACGCCGATCTTTTGAGCAGACTCGAATTCGACCAGCAGCACCTGTTGTTTTGCGGACCAGTAGTTGTACTGGTCCTCAGTCAATTGGAGCCGGGCCTGCAGCTCCTTCAAGGGTTGGGAAAGATCTTCGTCCGGGCCGGCCTGGCAGGCAAAGACGCGCACGACAGTGGCTGCCACGCGCAGGTCGCACTCGTCCTTGTCCCGCAGGAAGTAGAGGCTGTCGCCCGGCCTCACCGGCTGGGCAACTGCCGCTGCGGGCATAAATTCCTTTACGAGCATGGTTTTTATCCCGCTGAGGATTTTCTCAAGCTCGCCGGCGCGCCGGTCCAGAAAAACGAGATGATTCATGGGGTTCATTTCTCAGTTTGTTGGTTGATTTGCCATTCGAACATTGGTAGCGAGACTCCCCGGTTGTAAGTCTCCCGCCGGGGAGTTGTCGATAGTCCCTAAGATCAGTTGCTTTGTTCGACCAAAGCAGGAACCTCCACCCGCAGGCTTTGCGAGCCCGCTTCTGCGCTCATTGCGAACGCCCTGTGGTTGAATAACAACACCAGGGCCAGGGCGAAATAGCCCAGCAAGCCGAGCACACCGGGGAGCCCCGGGCCGAGCAGCGGGTTAGCCGCGCCTTTCAGCATCAGCCCTGGTATGGCGCTGGTCCCGTTGATGAAGCCATGCCCGATCGAGGCGGGCCACACGCTGCCGCTGCGCAGGGTTACCCAGCACAGCAGGACGCTCATGCCGCAGACGGACACGACGTATAACCCGAGGTATGCCAGGACGCGCGGCAGGGTCATGATGGGATAGATGCCCATGAGGATCAGCGGCCAGTGCCACACGCCCCAGATCACGCCGCTCAGCAGGGAGGCCTTGCGGGCTGCGGATGGTTGGAAGCTGCCGCCGGGGACGGGCTCCTCCCCCGAAAAGCGCGCTACCAGTTTGGGCAGCAGGTACGCCCGCCAGCCGAAATCCTCCCCAATGGAGAGCAAGCAGCTTTGATACAGCCAGCGGATCGAGGCCACTAATGTAATGGTCAGAAAAGCCAGCCAGGGGTTGACCGACTCTGCTACGAAGTAAGGCCCGTATAGCTTGCGCACTTCCGCCAGGTTGGGGTCAAGGGAACCCGGGAAAACCAGGTAAAAGATCGCCGCGCCCCCGATGGTTGCCAGGAACGGCAGAAAAATGGCTGCCAGGTAGAAAGGCCAGCCGCGCCGGAATTTGGGCCACAGCCACAGGCGCCTCCAGCCCTCGCGGGTGATCAGGCGGGTGGCCACGTTGGCCAGCATCGGGGTCGATATGAAGATCAGATTTGCCACCGCGCTCGCCATAATCAGGTCCGTCCTCCCGAGGGTCAGGTACAGCACCAGGGCTGCGAGCCAGGGGACCCCAACGGCGATTGCCAGAAAGATCCAGATACGTTTGTTATTCGGGTGAGTGTCCATCATCAATCTCCTTTGTTCAGGTTATTGAACCTGCATACACTATATAAGAAAAACCCCTCAGGTGCATTCATCTGCCGAGGAGTTTCAGGTTATCCTTTAGATTGCATTTACTCTTATACTAAAGTATCAGCAGATAGGCTAAATGGTTCTCTCGCCAAGATTTTGTTGGCCATCGCTCATAAATCCAGAACCGTTCAAATAAATAGCCGGAGACAACCATCTGGCTGTCTCCGGCAGTTCTTAAGCTGGCCTTCGTAGCAACACGGTCATTCCCTTTATCCTTTACGGATCTTTCAATGCTTTGGCCTGCAGGGTACCAGGCTGGTGCATAAAGTAGCT
>CAZGIX010000148.1:0-11569 GCA_964525785.1 uncultured Anaerolineaceae bacterium | reverse complement strand
TCTATGCCAACCAGTATGACAACCCGGCCAACTGGCAGGCGCACTACCTCACCACCGGCCCGGAGATCCTGCAGCAAACCGGCGGGCGCGTGACCCACCTGGTCGCCGGGCTGGGCACTTCCGGCACGCTGACCGGGGCCGGAAAATACCTGCGGGAGTACAACCCGCAGATCAAGCTCGTCGCCGTCCAGCCGGATGGACCCATGAACGGATTGGAAGGGCTCAAGCACATGGCAACCGCCATCCAACCCGCCATCTACGACCCCAACCTGCCCGACCGCATCGTGGAGGTGTCCACCGAGGAAGCTCACGATATGGTGCGCCAGCTGGCGCGCAAAGAGGGCTTGTTTGTGGGCGTCTCCGCCGGGGCAGCCGCGGTCGCAGCCCTCAGGATCGCCAGCGAGCTCGATGAAGGCTTGGTGGTCACCGTCTTCCCAGACGCGGGCTACAAATACCTGAGCGATAAAGCCTTGTGGGATCCTGGCAGCTGAAGGGGATGAATGTATGAGTATTGAGATAACATCCACACTGCTGGCGCAGATCCACCGCCACGGAGAATCCGCCTACCCAGAAGAAGGGGCGGGCCTGCTGCTGGGGAGCGCAGATGGAGCGTACAAGCAAGTCAAAGCGATCTTGCCGCTTTCTAACTCGCGCGATGACAGCGCACGCCACAACCGCTACCTGCTTACCGCCCAAGATTATCTGAAGGGCGAGGAAGAGGCCGCCCGCATGGGGTTGGATGTGCTGGGCGTGTTCCATTCGCATCCCGACCACCCCAACCGCCCATCCGAGTTCGACCGCGAATGGGCGATGCCCTGGTTCTCGTACATGATCACCAGCGTCCAGGCGGCCCAGGCGGCGGGCAGCCGCTCCTGGCTTCTCAGCGATGACCGCCAGGCCTTTACCGAGGAGCCGATCACCATCCGGGATTGAGTCAGTAGTTATTCAACGCAGATCCGCAGAGTAAATGACTATTCTCTATTCTCTACTCTCTATTCTCGACTCTCCACTCTCTGGGGTGAAGCCCAACCAACCCTACTTACCTTATCGCCTAGTTACCTTGTTACCTGATTACCTGATTACCTAATCCCTACCCCTTGGAGGTATCCCATGTCTCTCTTCTTCGTACGCCACCAGCACAATGCTGAAACCTGCCCGGCTAAAGACCCGGTCATGGGCAGCATGCTGCTCTCTCACATCAGCCCCATGAACGCCCGCACCTTCGGCGTAAAGGTCCGCGGCGACGCCGTGGTGGATGGCCAGCACACCTTTGTGCTCATCCTGGAAGCCGATGACCGGCAGCAGATCGACAACTTCATGCAGCCCTTCCAGATGGCTGGATCGGTGGATGTCTACCCCGCATCCGAGTGCGAGACCGTTGTCGAGCGCGCCGGCTGCTGAGGGATGATCTGCCATGAGAATCGCAGCCAACGTCACAGAACTGGTCGGTAATACGCCCCTGGTGCGCATCAACCGCCTCAGCCAGGGCGCTAAAGCGGAGATCGCCGCCAAGCTGGAATTCTACAACCCGGCTCACAGCGTCAAAGACCGCATCGGCGTGTCCATGATCGACGCCGCCGAACGGGCGGGCATGATCAATCCGGACACGATCATCCTGGAGCCAACCAGCGGCAACACCGGCATCGCTCTGGCTTTCGTGTGCGCGGCACGCGGCTACAAGTGCGCGCTGACCATGCCGGATACGATGAGCAAGGAGCGGCGCATGCTGCTGCGCGCCTATGGCGCCGAGCTGGTTCTCACCCCAGGCAGCGAGGGCATGAGCGGCGCAATCAAGAAAGCCGAAGAGATGGCAGCTTCTGACCCGCGCTACTTCATCCCGCAGCAGTTCCAGAACCCGGCCAACCCAGAGATCCACCGCCGCACCACCGCCGAGGAGATCTGGCGGGATACGGACGGCAAAGTGGATATCCTGGTGTCGGGCGTCGGCACCGGCGGCACGATCACCGGCGTTGGCGAGGTGATCAAGGCGCGCAAGCCCTCCTTCCGCTGTATTGCAGTCGAACCGGATGCCTCGCCGGTGCTGTCCGGCGGGGCGAAAGGACCCCACAAAATCCAGGGCATCGGCGCCGGCTTCGTGCCGGGCGTGCTCAACACCGGCGTCTACGACGAGATCGTGCGCGTGCGCGACGAGGACGCTATGCAGACCGCCCGCCGCATGGCGAGCGAGGAGGGGCTGTTGGTGGGCATCTCCTCAGGCGCAGCCGTATGGGCGGCTCTCCAGATCGCCCGGCGAGACGAGAACGCCGGCAATCTGATCGTGGTGATCATCCCCTCCTTCGGCGAGCGGTACCTGAGCACGCCTCTATTTGCTGATTTAGCAGAGTAATCCCATGTTCGATACCCTGCGGCAGGACATCCAATCGGTCTTCGAGCGTGATCCGGCGGCGCGCAGCCTGACGGAGATCTTGCTGTGCTATCCCGGGCTGCACGCCGTATGGGGGCACCGCGTCACTCATTGGCTGTGGGTGCACAACCTGAAACTGCTGGCGCGCTGGTTCTCGCAACTCGTGCGTGGTCTCACAGGAGTCGAAATCCATCCCGGTGCGAGCATCGGGCCGGGTCTCTTCATCGACCACGGCATGGGCGTGGTGATCGGCGAGACGGCCGAGATCGGCGCAGAAGTGACGCTCTATCACGGAGTCACCCTGGGCGGCACCAGCCTGGCCAAGGGTAAGCGCCACCCCACCATCGCAGACCGGGTGGTGATCGGCGCTGGCTCGAAAGTGCTGGGCGCCATCACCATCGGCAGCGACAGCCGCATTGGGGCCAACGCGGTGGTGGTAAAATCTGTGCCACCCAACTCGGTGGTGGTCGGCGTGCCAGGGCAGATCGTCCACCGCAGCCGGCCTCACCTGGCGACCGACGCTCCGGACCTGAACCATACTTCCCTGCCCGACCTGGTAGGCGTCACGCTGACCTCCCTGCTGAACCGCGTGGATGCCCTGGAACAGCGCTTCAATGGACACGCCGAGCCCGAAGGGCAAATCCACGCTCCCGTCGCCGGACAGTGGCGGGGCGAAGACTTTTCGATATAATCAATGCTTGAGAGGAAATACTTTAGAACTATGCCATCTTTAAGAATACCCACCCCCTTGCGCACCTATGCCGAAGGGCAATCTGAGATCAGCCTACAGGGAAGCACGGTCGGGGAAGTGATGGACGGTCTGGTGACCCGCTACCCGGCGCTGCGCCCGCACCTGTTCAACGGCGACGGGCAGCTGCGCCCGTTCGTCAACCTGTTCCTGAACGAAAACAACGTGCGAGACCTGCAGGGCCTGGCGACTCCCCTGACCGAGGGCGACCGCCTGATCCTTATCCCCAGTATTGCGGGAGGGCGAGAGTAGAGGCCAGAGAATCGAGAATCGTGAATCGAGAACAGTAAAAACATTTTCTACCCGCTCACGACTCTCCATTCTCCCCTCTCGATTCTCGACTCACTTTTCAGGACACGCCATGCTACCTAATCTTTCTCACGAAGAAATCCTGCGCTACTCGCGCCACCTGCTGATCCCCGAGGTGGGCCTGGAAGGGCAGCGCAAGCTGCTGGCTTCCTCGGTGCTGGTGATCGGCACCGGCGGACTGGGCTCGCCCGTGGCGCTCTACCTGGCAGCTGCTGGGGTGGGGCGTATCGGCCTGGTGGATTACGATGTGGTGGACTACTCCAACCTGCAGCGCCAGGTGATCCACGGTATGTCCACCCTGGACAAGCTGAAAGTCGAGTCGGCGCGCGAGCGCATGCTGGACATCAACCCGGATATCCAGGTGGACATCTATAACGAGCCGTTCACCTCTGATAACGCCATGCGGATCGCCGGGCCTTACGACCTGATCATCGACGGGACGGATAACTTCCCCACCCGCTACCTGACCAACGACCTGTGTGTGCTGACCGGCAAGCCCAATGTATACGGCTCGATCTTCCGCTTCGACGGGCAGGTGAGCGTGTTCTACGCCAAGGAAGGACCGTGCTACCGCTGCCTGTTCCCCGAGCCGCCCCCGCCGGGGTTGGTGCCATCCTGCGCCGAGGGCGGCGTGCTGGGCGTGCTGCCCGGTACAATCGGCACTCTGCAGGCGACCGAAGCGCTCAAACTGCTGCTGGGCATCGGCAAGCCGCTGATCGGCAAGCTGCTGCTCTTCAACGCATTGGACATGTCCTTCGATTTCGTCAACCTGCGCAAGAACCCCAACTGCAAGGTGTGCGGGCCGAACCCGGAAGTGACTGAGCTGATCGACTACGAAGCCTTCTGCGGCGTGCCTGGTCACGACCATGAAGAAGGCGCGGTGGGCGGCGGATGGGATATCACTGCCAGCGAGCTGGCGGAGCGCATGAAGCAAGGCAACCACGTGCGCCTGATCGATGTACGCGAGCCGCACGAGCTGCAAATCTCCCAATTGGAAGGTGCCACGCTGATCCCGCTGGGACAGATGGCGGCGCGCCTGTCCGAGCTGGACAGCGCCGAAGAGATCGTGCTGTTCTGCAAGTCGGGCACGCGCTCGGCGCGCGCCCTGGAGCTGCTCGCCAGCGCCGGCTTCCGCAAGGTGAAAAACCTGAAAGGCGGCATAAACGCCTGGGCTCGTGAAGTCGATTCCAGCCTGCCAATTTATTAGAAGTCATCTCAAAAATGGTAATTTGGTGTGTGTGGCGGCTGCGCCGCCACACACACCAAAACCTCCTGTTTTTGAGATAGCCTCTAGAATGAACAGGGTTGGACAGGATATACAGGATATACAGGATAAGTGTTTGGTATTCTTAGTGCCTGATCTCTCATCCTTTGTATCCTTTACATCCTTGTTTGATAGGTATAACAAGGATAGAATGGATATAAAGGATGCTAATATTGCCTGATTACTTATCCTTTGTATCCTTTGCATCCTTGTTTGAGATAGATTCTTAACTAGGATAAACAGAATAGAAAGGATGCTGGTTTTGCTTGATCTCCTATCCTTTACATACTTTGCATCCTTGTTCGATCCGACCTTTGTAGCTTGTTGATTAAGAATGGCTGATATGGACAAAACCATCTTATCTGTATTGGCCCATCCGGACGATGAATCCTTCGGGATGGGCGGCACGCTGGCGCTGTACGCCCGGCGCGGCGCGGCAGTGCACTTGCTGTGCGCCACGCGCGGCGAAGCCGGCACGGTCGATCCGCAGCATTTGAGGGGCTTCAGCTCGATCGCCGAGCGGCGCGAAGCCGAGCTGCGCTGCGCGGCCGAGAAGCTAGGGCTGGCGGCGGTGTACTTCCTCGACTACCGCGATTCGGGCATGCCCGGCTCGCCGGACAACAGCCATCCCCAGGCGCTGGCGGCTGCCGCGCTGGATTCCGTGGCGGCCCGGATCGTACCCTACATCCGCTCCATCCACCCCCAGGTGGTGCTGACCTTCGACCCGATCGGCGGCTACAAGCATCCCGACCACATCGCTATCCACCGGGCGACGGTGAAGGCTTTCCACCTGGCGGGCGACCCGGCCTACCACGACGGGCAATCCCCCTACCTGCCGCAAAAACTCTACTACCATGTTATCCCCAAGGGATTCCTGAGCTTTGCCGTGCGCGTGCTGCCCCTGCTGGGCAAGGACCCGCGGCGCTTCGGGCGCAACCAGGATATCGACCTGACCGTGCTGGTGCGGGAGGGCAATTTCCCGACCCACGCGCGCATCGATTACCGGGAAGTGGCGCAGATCAAGGATGAAGCTGCGCTCTGCCATACCAGCCAGCTGGACGGCGCCGGGCTGCGGCGCGGGCCGATGCGCTGGGCGCAGACCCTGTTCGGCGAGAAAGAGTATTTTATGCGCGCCGAGCCGCCGGCGGGAAAAGGCGTGCGCGAGATCGACCTGTTCGCCGGGCTGTGAGCAGGGCGGACGATTTCACCACCGAGTACACAGAGTTCACAGAGAAAACCTATAATAATCTTTGTGTGCCGATGCCGTATACCTGGGGCACTTGGCATCCGTTCGCTGTGAGCTTACCTGAAGATTTAACCACAGAGCTAAATTGTCATTTCGAGCGCAGCGAGAAATCCCTATTGTGCATGCTGTTACGAACCTACGCTGGCCTGTTATGACTATCTCGCGCAGGGATTCCTTGTCGCTTGCGGTCGCAGCACGATTGCAGACGGACGACCGCTGACTGCTCGCCGTAAATCCCTCAGCCGCGATTCGATCTCTCCAGCTATGATACAATTCAAGACCGGAATGGCTCCGCTGCTCCAATAAGCCGTACCGGACATCTGAAGACATTTGCAGATATCAGCGGCGGAAGGCGCATGAGCGCGGTATCTGTCCTGATATCGAGCCAGGAGAGTTACGTATGAAGAAAAACCCGCCCAATACGGTCGCGGACGATGTGGTCGTGACCTTGAACTACACGGTGAAAGTGGATGGAGATACGGTGGACAGCTCCGAGGGGAGCGACCCGATCGAGTTCATCCAGGGCAAGGGTATGTTGATCGGGGGCATGGAGCGCGCCCTGTACGGGCTGGCGGCGGGAGAGCACAAACAGTTCAGAGTCGCCCCCGCGGATGGCTACGGCGATGAAGACCCGGACGCCATCGCCGAGGTGCCGCGCGGAGAGTTTCCCCCGGAGATCCCGCTCGAGCCCGGTGTGGAGCTGCTCTTGAAAGACGAGGACGGCGACGAGATGGAGGCCCACATTGTCTCCGTGGGCGAGGACACCGTGACGCTGGATTTCAACCACCCGCTGGCGGGCAAGGAGCTGGACTTCAGCGTGGAAGTGCTTGCCCTGCGCTGGGCCACACCTGAAGAGCTCGACCACGGGCACGTGCATTAACAAGGGATCAGGAATCAGGTAATAAGGGGATTGCGGGGGTAAGGATTGAGAATCGAGAGCCGAGAGCAAAGAGTCGAGTAACCAGAGAACAGGCCCGGATCTCCGATCTAGGCCTGCATTTTAACATTTTTCCTACATTCATCCAACGTATTTCATACAAATCCTGGGTAAGATTCGGTTTACAAAACAATAAAACCATTTCAGCATCTTTATTGTCAGACAGGAGGTAGACTATGAACTCGATTACTCGTTGGGATCCGTTTCGCGATATGATGATCATGCGCAACAGCATGGACCGGCTTTTCGATAGATTCTACGGCGCTGAGTCCGATGGTGGCTGGAGCGAGCCCAATTGGAGCCTGGCGCTCGACGTTGTGGAGGAGCCGGAGGAATTCGTGGTCAAGGCGTCTCTGCCGGGCGTCAAGCCGGAAGACGTGGAAGTGACGTTCTCTGAGAATATCTTGACCATCAAAGGCGAGATGCAGGCCGAAGAGGAAAAGGAAGAGTCCCGCTTCCACCTGCGTGAGCGCCGCTACGGCAGCTTCTCCCGCAGCCTGACCCTGCCGCGCGGCATCCAGGGCGATGCCATCGAAGCCAGCTACGACGCCGGCGTGCTCACCCTGCGCCTGCCGAAGCGCGAAGAGGTCAAGCCCAAGCGCATCACGGTGCGCGGCGTGGAATCCGCCAAGATGATCGAAGGCAAAGTCGCCGACGTAAAAACCAAGAACTAAGCACACAGCGAAGCCCCGGGATGCAACCCGGGGCTTTTTATATCTTTAGAAAGAGATGAACCGCGAAGTCGCAAAGGACGCCAAGATCTTATATGGAAAGACCTGGTTTTATAAGCCCAGCTTAGATTTTTTAGATACCTTTGCGCTCCTGGCGCTTGCTCCGCCGCTCTTGGGTGGAGTCTTTGCGGTTAGTTTTTCAGTAAAGGCTACTTCCCGGCGAGGGCGGACAATAATGCGCGCACGGCGATGATCCCGGACTGCGCCCGGTGGGGGGTTTTGCCCAGCGGGCTGGCGGAGACGACGGTCTCGCTGAGCACGTCCAGGCGGTCGCCGCCCTTCTGTTTGGCGTGCATATACGCCATGCCCACGCCGAACAGGTAGCCCAGGTCCAGCCCGGAACCGGCTTTCTCCTTGCCCGCCGCCAGGGCTGCTTCGGCATGCTCCCACTCCGCCAGGGCTGCCAGCAGAGCTTTGGGCACTTCACCGGAGCTCTTATCGGACGTAACCTCCTCTCCCTCCTGTGCGCCAGACTGACCCTTCTCTCTCAAGTAGCCCTGCACATAGGGGATGAGATCCGCCATCTCGAGGCCGCGCTGGCGGAACTGGGCCGCCATTAGCGCCAGACCGCGGGCGTAGACCTGCGCTGAGCCGTTGCCGGTGATCTGGCGCAGCAGCTCAGCGGCGCGCTCCATCGACCACGCCAGGTCGGACCCGCCCTGCTCAGCCGCAGCCTGGGCGGCGACCTGGAAGATCTCCACCATGTGGTCGCCGTGGTTATGGTTCAAGGCGTCGGCCTGGTTCAATGCCTGGCGCTGCCCGTCCAGAACGTGGGCGGCATGGCGGAACAGGGCCGGGAGGTCGATCTTGGAGGCTTCCATAAGGGGTTTGTGGGCTTTCGGCGGGCTTGCGCCCGCCGAAAGCCCCACACAATTGATATATTAAGCGGCGACGGGGATGGCTTCGAGCTGGTCGAGCAGGCCCGCCAGGACGTCGAAGCCTCCCTGCCAGAAGGCGGCGCTGTAGATGTCGATGCCGGCTTCGGACAGGATGCGCGCCGGCGCATCCGACCCGCCAGCGGCAAGGATCTTCAGGTAGCGCGGCTTGAAGGCTTCCCCTTCGGCTTTGAACTGTTGGTAAAGCGAGAACACCAGGAGCTGACCGAAGGTGTAGGCATACACGTAGAACGGCACCTGGTAGATGTGCGGGATGGAGACCCATTCCCAGCGGAACTCGTCGCTCAGCTCCACTGAGTCGCCGAACTGGACCTTCAAATTCTCCATATAGGCGTCTGCCATCTCGTCGACCGTGGCGCCGCTCTGCACCATCTCGTGGGCCTGGCGCTCGAAGAGGGCGAAGAAAGCCTGGCGCATGATGGTGGCATAGGCGTCATCCACCTGGCGGAAGAGCATATCCCGGCGCACGCTCTCGTCGCTCTCCTCCGCCAGCAGCTTATCGATCAGCATCATCTCGCCAAAGGTGGAAGCGGTCTCAGCTAACGGCAGGGAGGAGTGGAAGGTGAACAGGCCGTGATGGGAGGCCAGCATGGCGTGGATGGCGTGTCCTAGCTCGTGGGCCAGGGTGGCGACGTCGTCAGCGCGACCCTGGTAGTTGACCAGCACCCAGGGGGTGATGTCGTTGGTGATGCTGGCGCAGAACGCGCCGCCGCGCTTGCCTTTGCGCACCTCGCTGTCCAGGTGGCTTTCATCGAAGACGCGCTGCGCCAGGCTGGCGACGCGCGGCTCGAACTCGCGGAACGAGCCCAACACCATCTCAGCCGCCTGGGCGTAATCATAGCGCTTCTCGGATTTCGCCACCGGGGCGTAGACGTCGTAGCGGCGGATGCGCTCCATACCCAGCCAGCGCGCCTTGAGGCGGAAATAGCGCTGGAACAGGGGGGCGTTGCGCTGGCAGACCTCCAGCAGGGTATCCACGACTTCGTCGGGGATGTCGTTGACCAGGTTGCGGGCCGAGATCGGGCTGCTGAATTTGCGCAGGTCGATATGCTCGCTGCGCCAGTCGCGCACCAGGGTCTGGTACATCTGCCCCAGGATGGGCGCATCGTCGCCATACACCCGGTACAGCTCCTGGTAGGCGCCCGCCCGCAGGTCCGGATCATGCTCACGTACATAGACCATCAGCTCGCCGCGGGTCAGCTCCTGCACCTGACCCTCCACTTCGAGCTTGAAGACATAGCGGTTGGTGATCGAATCATACAGGTTGTTCAGCGCCTTGACGCCGGTGACATCCTTGATATTGATAATCTTCTCTTCGGGCTCGCTGAGAGTGTGCGGCTTGAAATGGCGCATCTCCTCCAGCCAGTAGCGGTAATCGCCGGATCCGGCCATCAGCCGGTTGGCTGGGCCTTCATCCAACCCCTTCCACCACAGGCTGAAGAACAAGACCCGGTTCTGGAAGCTGGCCATGAGCTGGTCCACACGACCCATGAAGGCCATCGCAGCCTGGTCCTGGGTATCGGCGGCAAAGCTCAGCTCGGCAAAGCCTGAGATGCAGTACCCCAGGCGGCTGGTGGCCTCGATCTGGCGCACCACCTGCATGAATTCCTGGGCCGGCATGTCGGCAGCCAGCTTCTCCCGGTTGGCTTCAAAAGCGCTCACCCGGCTTTCCAGCTCGTCGAAAGCCGCCTGCATATCGGGCGCATCGTGGGCGGTGTACAGATCAGCCAGGCTCCAGCGGGATAGAGTGTAAGGTAGAGTCATAGTCCGTATCCTTTACGATAGAGAATATAGAGTTGAGAGTAGAGAGTCGTGAATTAAGAGGCGAGAATGGATCGTCTTAATGCGTGTGGCAGCGCAGAGCACACTAATCTCGATTCTCTGCTCTCGAATCTCGTTAACCTAAGCATTATACTCGTCTGGGTGCTCAAAGGTTGAAACGCACGTGCACGATCTCGCCATCCTGCACCACGTATTCCTTGCCTTCCAGGCGCAGCTTACCTTTGGAGCGGGCTTCGCTCAAGCCGCCCAAGGCCAGCAGCTCAGCGTAGGGGATGACCTCGGCACGGATGAAGCCCCGCTGCAGGTCGGTGTGAATGGCGCCGGCAGCTTCGTAGGCGCTGGCGCCGCGCTGTACAGTCCAGGCGCGCACCTCGTCCTCGCCCACGGTGAAGAAGGACATCAAGCCAAGCAGGTCATACGACAGGCGGATGACCTTGTTCAGCCCCGGCTCCTGGATGCCGTACTCCAGCATGAAGACGCTCGCCTCTTCAGGAGGCAGCTGGACGATCTCCATCTCCAGCCGGCCCTGCAGGAGGGCGACGCTGCAGTGCTGGTAGGGGCAGGTGACATCCGGCGGGGTCTGGCCCTCGGACAGGTTCAGCAGGATCAGGATGGGCTTGCGAGTCAGGAAGCCATAGCCGGAGAGCAGCTTCTCTTCCTCCGGGGAAAGCTCGACGGCGCGCAGGGGCTGCTCGGAGGAGAGGGCGGCGTGCAGCTTTTCGAACACAGCCGCTTCGCGCTCCACCAGGGCCTTCTCGCGACCGCCTCCTCGGGTGCGCTCGCTCGCCAGGCGCTCCAGCTTGCGCTCCACGGTGATCATATCCTGCAGGAGCAGCTCGGTATCGATGGCGGCGATATCCCGGCACGGGTCCACGCTCCCTGCTGGATGCGGCACGTTGGGGTCTTCGAAGCAGCGCACCACCTCCAGGAAGCCATCCATCTGCGAGAGCTGGTTGAGCAGGGATCCGGAGAAACCGCCGCCGGAGGCGCCGCCTTCCAGACCGGCGATGTCGGCATACGTCACTTTGGCACGCGTGATCTTGCGGGGGTTGAAAAGCTCCACCAGCCGGTCGAGGCGCTCGTCGGGCACATCCACCACGGCGGTGCGCACGTCGAAGCGCCCGCCGCTGACCGTGACGGGCTGGTCGCCGCGGGTCAGGGCATTGAAAACGGTGGTCTTACCAGACTGGGGTAAGCCGATGATTCCAAGACGCAAGGGGGTTAAGCTCCATGATCACTAGTGGGTCGTTTGACTTTGGCATAGCCATAAACGATATTGGGTAGTATAATG
>CAZGIX010000147.1:0-11619 GCA_964525785.1 uncultured Anaerolineaceae bacterium | reverse complement strand
CAAGCTCCGATTAAGATGGTGGTTCTCACGCCGCCATCACAACGGAGCCTGCCATCTGTTCGCGGTTAATCAATAGCAAGCTGGTTATGCTGAGCAGCTCACCAGCGCGGCGGGCGGCGGACGCTTCCACAAGCTGGCGCAGGCAGTGAATATCGGCATCGCCCCGCTGATGATGGTCTTCATCCTGGTGGTGATTGCCCGTGTGAGCGCAGCCCTGCGCTGACCGGCGCCGCAACCAACTCCAACCTGGACGCCGGGCTGACATACCCCTGCCAGCCCGGCGTTCCTATTTAAGATTGAGGGGGTAAAATTGGCGCAGGAAGACCCCATCCACTCACAGCATTCAGGAGGCAGGCATGTACCAGACCGATATGTACGAGGGGATGCTGGCCGAGACGGTACCCATCCCCGGGTTTCAAGGCCAGCTCATCCACGCCTATTTCGCGCGCCCGCTGGGCCCGGGGCCGTTCCCCGGCCTGGTGGTCGCCCACCATTTCCCGGGCTGGGATTGGTGGTACAAAGAAGCCACGCGGCGTTTCGCTTACCACGGCTATGCGGCCGTGTGCCCCAACCTGTACGAGCGCAGCGGTCATGGCACCCCGGAGGACGTGGCGGCCAAAGTGCGCGGCGAAGGCGGCATCCCCGACGACCAGGCGGTGGGCGACCTGGAAGCCGCGATGCGCTACCTGCGGGCGCTGCCCTACCTGAACGGCAAGGTGGGTATCTTCGGCACCTGCTCGGGCGGGCGGCATGCCTACCTGACAGCCTGCCGCGTCCCGGGCTTCGACGCCATCGTGGACTGCTGGGGCGGCGGCGTGGTGGCGTATGGAGAAGACCTGACCCCCATGCGCCCCGTCGCCCCGCTGGATTACACCGCCGGCCTGAGCTGCCCCATCCTGGGCATCTTCGGCAACGAAGACCACAACCCGACCGTCGAACAGGTGAACATCCTCGAGGAGGAGCTGGTCAAGCACGGCAAGACTTATGAGTTCCACCGCTACGACGGGGCGGGGCATGGCTTCTTTTACTACATCTACAAGGCTTACCGGCAGGAGCAGGCTATGGACGGCTGGGCCAAGGTGTTCGCCTTTTTAGAGAAGCACCTGCAAACTGCGGGTGAGGGAGAGTAATCATGTGCACCATGATCGTCCAACAGGCGCCGGTCGAAGGCAGTGGCAAGGGCGCCGGCGGCTGGTTCAACGTGAAGCAAGCCAACGTGTCTTACGAGCACCCCTTCCACATGCCGTGGGAGTATGCGCTGAACATCGATTTCGTGGATGAATCGCAAGGTCCCGGGGCGCGGGTGGCGGTCGAGCTGAGCGCCGAAGCCGGGCGAGCACTGGCGGAGGCGATCCTGGCGGTGCTCCAGCGCGCTGAAGCGGGGGGGTATATAGATCTACAGGGCAAGATCTGAGCGGAGCGAGCGACGCAGGCATTCCAACGGCGCATGGTTATAACAAGCCAGCGCAGGATCTAACCTGCTAATAGGCGGGGGATTTCTCGCTGCGCTCGAAATGACATGGGGACGGTCGCTGCAAGGAGCGCGGCGACGAAGCAACCACTTACCGGTTGGCCTGGGGATTGCTTCGGCAAAGATCGCCTCGCAATGACCAGAGTGTCAGTTTGGCCTGGAGATCGCCTCGCAATGACGAAGGTGTGGGTTCGCCTGGGCCGCGGCCCTGCCCCTCAGCGGGATTTCAGCTCGATGGTCTCCAGGTAGCCCCAGCCCGCCTCCCGGCGCACGTGTATCTGAGCAGGATCGACGCGCACCAGCCGGCACCACTGCGCCTGTTCTTCTCTGAGGATGTCAAGCTCAAGGCCGGCGGCGGCTGCGGAGACCACCTGCGCTTCCCCTTTCAGCTCCCAGCGCTCAGTCAGCAGGGTTACGCCTGGCTCGTGCTCCAAATTGAACAGGTGATCTGTGGTGCGCGGCACCAGGATATACAGCACCAGGCCCACCGCTTCGCAGGGCAGCTCACAGACCTGCAGTCCGGCGGGTCCGCTGGTGACGAACACCGCTTTGCGGGGCACCTTCAAGGCTTCGATAGCGCGCTGACGGGCGTAATCCAGCATAGCCTGAGCATACCCGCGATGGCGGGCGCCGTCATCCACCCAAAGTTAGATTTGAGGTTAGATCTCGAGCAGACCCAATGCGCGCGCCCGGGCGACCGCCTCGGTGCGGTTATGGGAATCGAGCTTGCCCAGGATGTGGTTGATGTGGCTCTTCACCGTCCCCACGGTGACCACCAGCCGCTCCGCAATCTCGCGGTTGGTGGCTCCCTGGGCCATGAGGCGCAGCACTTCCAGCTCGCGCTCGCTCAGGCTTTCCCCGAAGGGCGTCCGGGCGTTCTGAGGCGCTGTTCCCCCATGCCCGGTGGACCTCAAGATGCGCTCGACATACTCCCGGCGAATGCCGCGTTGGGCGGCCTCGACCAGCAGCTTGGCAAACTCGGGACCCCGGTCGAAAGTGCGCACGTATGCAGCCGCCATGCCCGCCGACAGGGCGCGCTCAAGGGCCGCCCAGGCGCGCTGGCTATCACCTGCCGCCCGCCATGCAAGCGCGGCGAGGGCCGACAGCTCGATGACGCGGCCGACCAATCCGTTCGCCGCGGCCTGCTCGAGCTGCTTTTGCAGGCAGGCGAGCGCCGCTTGCGGGTTGCCCAGCTCAATTTGGATTTGGGCCCAGGCCAGGTAGGCCAGGTAGTAAGCCTCCGCGGCGCCGAACGGGCCGCTGCCGGGCAGGAACTCGCCATCCCCAACGGAAGCGGCGAGGCCCTGGCACCACGCCGCCGCCTCCGCTTTCGCCCGCGGGTCACCCGGCGCCTGGCGCAGAGTATGCCTGAGGCGCAGCCCCTGGGTTAAGAAAGCCACGTCCGGCCAGCCGGCTTCCAGGCGCTCCAGGTACCTGAGAGCGTCTCCCGGGCGATCCTGGACCTCGTACAGGCGGAAGAGCGCCACGTAGGCCGTCATCAGGTAGTATGGGTTCATCCCCCCGCCCATCAGAACCAGGCCGCGGCGCAGGCTCCCTCCGGCTTCGTCCAGCCGATCCCCTTCCAGCAAGACGCGGCCCAGCTCGACGTCCAGGCAACCCAGGGCGGGCAGCTCGTGCTCGGGGCGGGCCAGCGCGGCGGCAATATCAGCCTGCCCCTGGCGGCAGAGCTCGACGGCGCGATCCAGCTCCGCCTGGTCGTGCGCCAGGCGCGCCAGGTGGAAGGTGGACTCGATGATCCCGAAATACAGGCCCGCGCGGCGGGCGATCTGCCGGGCTTCTTCCAGGACCTGAGCGGCAGGCCGGACGTTTTGCAAGGCCAGATGGGCATAGCCTTTCAGCAGCAATCCGCTGAACTGGCCCGGATCGCCCTCAGGATAGCTATCCGCCATGCGCTCAGCGGTGGCGAGAAGTTCAGCGGGGTCAGCCGCCGGATCCGGGGCAAAGGCCATGAATGTGCGGGCCACAGCAGCAAACTCCAGCATCTCACGCGCCGCCTGCCTGTCTTCCAGCCGGGCGATCATCTCATCCGCCTGCCGCAAGCGCGCTTCGACCCTGGCCCGGTTCTGCCGCCGGAAGCTGTATGCCAATGCCAGACCTTGCAGGATGCACAGCATGGGACGAGCCTGCAGAACGTCTTCCGGAAGGGCAGAGCACCATTCATAGATGGTGGCGATATCGCTGTGGATGATGAGCGTGAAGCTGTGCTGCTCGACGAAAGCCGCCGCATATTCCGGGTCCTGGGTCTGGAAGGCATGATAGGCCGCCTGGCGCAAGAAATTCTCGGCTGCCAGCCACTCGCAGGCCGCCCGGTGCAGGGCGTCGATGCGCTCCGGGTGGTCCTTGCCCAGCCTGGTCCGCAAGAAGTCTCGGAACAGGTGGTGATAGCGGTACCAGGTGCCACCGTCGTCGATGGGCACAAGGAACAGGTTGGATTTCTCGAGATATTCCAGAATGGGTCGAGAATCGAGAGAGAGCAGAGATCCGCCACTGCTCTCTACTCCCGATTCTCGGCTCCCGGTTATGGCGTCACATAAGGGGGCGCACATGCGCTCCAGGACAGAGGTCGCCAGGAGAAACGAGCGCACCTCCTGCGACTGGCGGCTGACCACCTCATCCAGCAGGTATTCGACCAGGTAGCGGTGGCCCCCGGAGAAGGAGGCGATAAAGCGCTCTTTGTCGTCCCGGCCTGAGAGGGAGAGCGCCGCCAGCTGCAGCCCAGCAACCCAGCCCTCGGTGCGCTCATCCAGCGCCGCGACCGCCGCGGGCGACAGCCCGAGCTGCATGACATCGTTCAGGAAGCGGGCTGTCTCGTCTGCCTGGAAGCGCAGGCCGGATGTGCGCAACTCGAGCAGCTGCCCGCGCGCCCGCAGGCGGGCCAGCGGCAGGGGCGGGTCCGAGCGGCTGCCGATGGCAAGGCGCAGGTTCTGGGGAAGGTGCTCCAGCAGGTAGACCAGGGCGCTGTGAATAGCCGGCGAGCCGATCAGGTGATAATCATCTAGGATCAGCACGCACTCCCTGCCGCTGGAGAGGACGGCGTTAATGACCGCCGGCAGGACCTGCTGCAGATCGATCTCCGGCGAGGAGCGCAGGAGCTGGGCGATGTGGGCCAGCTCGGGGACCGGCCCAAGCGCCTGGATGAAGCTGGCGATGACGTAGGACCTGAAAGGGATCGGGTCGTCATCGCCGGGGTCCAGGGCAATCCAGGCCACGGCGGTCCCGTTGGCGACCAGCGATTGGGCCCACTCCGCCAGCAGGGTGGTCTTCCCATAGCCGGCCGGGGCGCACACCAGAACCAAGCGGGCGCCATCCCCTGGGGAGAGCAGGTCGACGAGATGGGGACGCGAGATCGTGCGCCTGCGCACGGCTGGCACGCGCAGCTTGGTGAGGACGAGTGGGGAAAGCGCGTCTTCCATAGTCTGTATTGATTTTACTCCCACATGGCGGTGGATGTGGTAGCTCTGCACTTAACCGTGGTCATCCACCCCACCCCCGGCCCCGCCCCTCAAGGGGCGGGGAGAAAGAGGAAGGGGGTCGGGGGGATGGGCAAATTCCAGCAGCCACGGTTTATAGTGGTGCTACGGTGGATGTAGATATAACCCCGGATCTAACCTTTGATAGATGACAGCCGGGGAGGGTTACGGCTATGATGATATCAAAGGAGAATCAATCAGATGGATAAAAAAGTTCTGGTGGCTTACGCTTCTACACACGGCTCGACCCAGGAAGTGGCCGAAGCTGTGGCCGCGACCCTGCGCGTACACGGGCTTACGGTCGACCTGCAGCCGGCGCGTGATGTGCGCAGGCTGCAAGACTACAGCGCGGTCGTGCTGGGAGCGCCGCTGTATATGTTTCACCTGCACAAGGATGCGCTGCGTTTCCTCTCCCGGCACCAGAAAGCGCTCACCGGCGGCCTCCCCATTGCGATTTTTGCAGGCGGTCCCATTGAGTCAGGGGATGGAAAAACACCCGAGGCTGGGGATGTCTGGCAAGAAACGCGCAAGCAGCTCGACCGGGAGCTGGCGAAGTACCCCTGGCTCAGCCCGGCAGCGGTCGAGGTGATCGGCGGCAGGTTCGACCCGTCGGGGCTGCGCCTCCCGTGGAGCCTGATCCCTGCCATGCGCCAGATGCCGCCCAGCGACCTGCGCGATTGGGAAGCCATCCGCGGCTGGGCACGCGACCTGGCTGCCCGGCTTCAGCCGGCGGCGTCAAATTGAGAGGAGAAATAGAGATGAAAAGCGCAACAAGAGTATTTGCTTCGTCATTCGGCGCCTTCATGGCGCTGGGGGGCATCGAACATGGGATCGGTGAGATGGCTCAAGGAAATGTAGCTCCGGGTGGGATTATGATCCAATCGTGGCCCGAATCGGAGTTCTTCCGCAGCCTGAGCGGGGAGCCCGCCATGACGGTCATCCCGAACCTGCTGGTCAGCGGGATACTGACAGTGCTGGTTTCCCTGGCCCTGCTCGTCTGGTGCATCCGGTTCCTGGAGCGCAAGAACGGCGGCTGGGTTATGATCCTGCTGTCCATCGCCATGCTGCTGGTGGGTGGGGGCATTTTTCCCCCGATCTTTGGGATGCTGATGGGCGCGCTCGCGACCCGCATCCACGCACCCGTATCACCGTCAACAGCTCAGCGACCGAGCAGCTTGCGGCGTTTTTTGGCGGCCATCTGGCCCTACTCCTTCCCAGCCTGCATGGTCGCCTGGCTGTGCGTGCTCCCCGGCGTGCCCATGCTCGAGTACTTCTGGGGTGTGGATGATCTGAATGCCATCCTGGTGATCATGGCGCTGGCCCTGGGCAGCTTTCTGCTGACCACCTTCTCCAGCCTGGCATACGATGCCCAGATGAAAGCGGGCGGGCGCAGGTCATTCTCGACCACCTGGAGATTGCTTCGGCAAAGATCGCCTCGCAATGACGAAGGTGTCAGTTTGGAAAGAATCACCACGGAGCACACGGAGTCCACAGAGATCGGATAAGGGTTTTTCTGTGTGCCTCAGGCCTCCCAACGGCGTATGGTTATAACAAGCCAGCGCAGGATCTAACCTGCTAAAAGGCGGGGGATTTCTCGCTGCGCTCGAAATGACATGGGAACGGTGGCTGCGAGGAGCGCAGCGACGAAGCAACCACCGTTCGGGAATCGTTTACAAAACGCTTACAAAGAAATCGATGTGTAAAAGGGCACAATAGAATAAAATCAGGGCTACATGGCAACTGTGCTGGTCGTTGAAGACGATACCTCCCTGCGCGAGACCCTGGCCTACAACCTGAAGGCCCAGCAGTTCACCGTCGAGGCGGTTGGCGACGGCCTGGAGGCTTTGGAAGCTGCCCGCCGCCTGCGCCCCGACCTGATCTTATTGGATCTGATGCTGCCCGGGCTGGACGGGATCGAAGTGTGCAGGGTCTTGCGCCAGGAAATGCCGGTCCCGATCCTGATGCTCACCGCCCGTGACGACGAGATCGACCGCGTGGTCGGGCTGGAGATCGGCGCGGACGATTACATCACCAAGCCATTCAGCATGCGCGAGCTGATGGCGCGGGTCAAGGCCCATTTGCGCCGCGAGCGGCTGCTGCGCGATGAAGCCGCCGCGGCCGAGCCGGCCCCCAGCGAGGTGATCCAGTTTGGCAACCTGGCGCTCAACCTGACCCGCAGAGAAGTGCTGCTGGACGACACCCCTTTGCCGCTCACGCCCAAAGAATACGAGCTGCTGCTATTCCTGGTCCAGCATCGCGGCCAGGCGCTGAGCCGGGATTTCTTGCTCGAGCATGTGTGGGGCTGGCAGTACCCCGGCGGCACGCGCACCGTGGATGTGCACATCCACGGCCTGCGCGAGAAGATCGAGGCTGACTCCGCCAGACCGGTGCGGATCGTGACCGTGCGCGGCTCAGGCTATCGCTTCGAAGGATAAGCGCGTGTTCCATTCCATCCGCTGGCGTATCGCCATCCCTTTCATCTTACTGAGCCTGGTGTCCCTGCTGGCGCTGGGGTTGGTGCTCTCCAGCTACCTCGAGCAGACCTATCTTGATAACCTGGAATCCAGGCAGCTGAGCCAGGCGCGCATGCTGAGCGATGTGGTCGCTCCGATGCTGCAGAGCGGGACGCCGGGCGCCGACCTGGACGCGGCTGCACGGCATTGGGCTGAGCTCCTGGATGCGCGGGTGACCATCGTGGCGGTCGGCGGCACGGTGGTGGGCGAATCGCACGAAGACCGGGCGCAGATGGAGAACCACCGCGACCGGCCCGAGATTGCCGCCGCCCTCGCCAGCGGGCAGGGCAGCAGCACGCGCTTCAGCCATACGGTCGGCTACGATATGATGTACACGGCGGTGACCATCGTCCAGGATGGGGGAACCCTGGGCGTGGCGCGGGTGGCCGTGCCGCTGCAAGATGTGGCTGCCGATGTGGCCCGGGTGCAGCGTATCCTGATCATTGCTACTTTGATCGTGACGGCGGTGACCATGCTCCTGGCGGGCTTGATCTCGTACCGCACCACCCGACCGGTGCGCGAGCTGACCCAGGCTGTTCGCCAGCTGACGGCCGGGCAGCCAGCCGGCGCTCCCATCCCCGCCGACAGCGATGAGATCGGGCAGCTGACCCAGGCGTTCAACGTCATGTCGGCGCAGCTGGGCGAAAAGATGCAGGCCCTGCAAACCGAGTCTGCCAAACTGTCGGCTGTCCTGCAGAAGATGACGGATGGCGTGCTGATCGTGGATCAAGCCGGGCTGATCCAGCTTACCAACCCGGCGGCTGAGAAGCTGTTCGGCGTCGATACGGCCGGCGCCCTGGGGCGCTCGCTGGTCGAGGTGACCCGCGCTCACCAGGCGTTCGAGATGTGGCAGCGCTGCCAAGCGAGCGGAGAGAGCCAATCGACCAGCTTCGAATCAGTCCGCAGCAAGCTGGCCCTGGAAGGGATCGCCACGCCGCTCGGCCCGCTCCTGCCCGGCAGCACGCTGCTCTTGTTCCAGGATGTGACCCGCCAGCGCCAGACGGATTCCATGCGGCGGGATTTCATCAGCAACGTCTCTCACGAGCTGCGCACGCCCCTGGCGGCTCTCAAGGCCCTGACTGAGACCCTGCAGGATGGCGCCCTGAACGATCCGCCAGCCGCCCAGCGCTTTTTATCCCAGATGGAGACCGAAGTCGAGGCGCTCAGCCTGATGGTGGCGGAGCTGTTGGAGCTGTCGCGCATCGAGTCGGGCCGCGTCCCGCTGGCGCTCAAGCCCACGCGTCCGCTGGACATCGTCGCCCCGGCTTGCGAGCGCCTGATGCTGCAGGCCGAGCGGGCGCACCTGGCACTGTCCCTGGACTGCCCGGACGACCTGCCGCTGGTACTGGCGGATGCCGCCCGTGCCGAGCAGGTGGTCGTCAACCTGCTGCACAACGCGGTCAAGTTCACCCCCGAGGGCGGCAGCGTGGCGGTGAGCGCCGCAGCGCAGGGCCAGGCGGTGCGCTTCAGCGTGGCTGACAGCGGCACCGGCATCGAAAGTGATGACCTGCCGCGCATCTTCGAGCGCTTCTACAAGGCCGACCGCGCCCGCTCCACGAGCGGCACCGGCCTGGGGCTGGCAATTGCCCGCCACCTGGTCGAAGCCCACGGCGGCAAGATCTGGGCCGAGAGCGAGCCGGGCAAGGGCAGCACCTTTACCTTTACGATCCCATTCGCCTGACCGGTAGCCGGCTCAACCACGCACACCTGCCTTTACAAAACCATTACAATTCCCTTACGCCCCCATTGCCAACTGCTTTGGGGGCGATGGTATGCTATAACCCGCCCCCATGTCACGGGCAATGAATTATGTTGGACTTACGCAGTTGAGGGAGGAAATGTGGGTGTTTGGGCGGGCTACGCCCGCCCAAACACCCACCGATTACCCCTAAAGTTCGTAACTCCTATTATGGAAAAACAGGCCGATTGGATGATCACAGATCAGGTAACCAGCACAGACGTAGATCGCTATAACTTAAAAAAGCGACTGCGTCTCAGTGAGTTTCTTATCCAGGGGTTTTTGTTCCTGTGTGGGGCATTTACGATCCTCACTACCCTGGGGATCGTCTACGAGGTGGGCAAAGAAGCCCTACTGTTTTTCCGCAGCCCGCTGGTGAATATCTGGGAGTTTTTTACCGGGACCAAATGGCAGCCCCAGGCTTCCGAGTTTGGCATCTTGCCGCTGGTCAGCGCCACGCTGATGACGACCCTGATCGCCATGCTGGTAGCCATTCCCCTGGGCCTGAGCGTGGCGGTCTACCTGAGCGAGTTTGCCTCGCCCCGCTTGCGCAACCTGCTCAAGCCGGTCCTGGAAGTCCTGGCGGGCATCCCCACCGTGGTGTACGGCTATTTTGCCCTGACCTTTATGACCCCGCTCCTGCGCTCCATCTTCGGCCGCGATGTGGTGGATATCTACAACACCGCCTCCGCCGGCCTGGTGATGGGCATCTTGATCTTGCCCCTGATCAGCTCGATGGGTGAAGACGCCCTGTCGGCCGTCCCGCGCGCCTTGCGTGAAGCGGCTTACGCGCTGGGCGCCACCCGCCTGGAGACCGCCCTCACGATCGTCGTCCCGGCAGCCATCTCGGGCCTGGCGGCAGCCCTGATCATCGGCATCTCGCGGGCCATCGGCGAGACCATGATCGTCGCCATCGCCGCCGGGGCCGGGCCGAACTTCACCCTCAACCCGTTCGAAGGCGCCGAGACCATGACGGGCCATATCGTGCGCATCTCGGGCGGCGACCTGAGCTACGATTCGATCGACTACAACAGCCTATTTGCCGTCGCGATCTTGCTGTTCTTCATGACCCTGGGGCTGAATGTCATAAGCCAGCGCATCGTGCGCCGCTTCCGGGAGGTGTACGAATGAACCGGCCCGGTATCGAGCCCCAAGGTGCGCCGCACGGCACCGGCTTGCCGCCGGCGTTCGAGGCCAACTTGCCCGCCCGCCACAAGCGCAGCCGCCTGGGGCGCGCTATATTTCAGTGGTCTACCCTGGTCGGGATCGTCTACCTGGCACTGCTGCTGTACAACATCAGCGACCAGTCCTTCGGCTATGCAGCCATCGGTCAGCGGGTCGATCCGGCCAGCCTGGCTGTGGACGGGGTGGCGCTGGAAGACCTGGACCAGCCGGCGCTGATCGAGATCTTGCAGGCCAACATCTCCAGCGGGCTGCTGCGCCAGCTGGAACGGGAAAGGCCGCTGAGCGAGTACTCGCGCGCTGAAGTCTATGCCCTGGTTGTCGATAAAGTCGTGCGGGAGGAAGTGCTGCAGACCTGGACACTGACCGATTCGCTGCTTCACGCTTCCGAAATCCGGGCCCAGGTGGCGCAAGAGCACCCCCAGGCCGATCTGCGCTTCCGGGCATGGCTCACGACCGATTTCCTGAGCGTGCCCCAATCCTCGAACCCGCTGGTCGCCGGCGTGCGCACGGCCGTGCTGGGTTCCTTGTGGACGATCGCCATTACCGTACTGGTGGCCTTTCCGGTGGGCGTGGGGGCGGCTATCTACCTCGAAGAATATGCCACCCAGAACCGGCTGAACCGGCTCATCCAGACCAATATCAACAACCTGGCGGGCGTGCCCTCGATCATCTACGGCATGCTGGGCCTGGCGATCTTCGTGCGCGCCCTGGAGCCGCTTACCAGCGGGGCGGTCTTCGGCTTTACCGATCCCACCACCGCCAACGGGCGCACCATCTTCTCGGCCGGGCTGACCCTGGCGCTGCTCGTCTTGCCGCTGATCATCATCAACGGCCAGGAGGCCATCCGGGCTGTGCCGGCTTCGCTGCGCCAGGCCAGCTACGGCGTGGGCGCCACCAAGTGGCAGACCGTGTGGCATCATGTGCTGCCCGGCGCCATGCCCGGCATCCTCACCGGCACGATCCTGGCCATCTCACGCGCCATTGGCGAGACAGCGCCCCTGGTGGTGGTAGGCGCGGCCACGTATATCACCTTTGACCCCGACAGCCCGTTTTCGAAATTCACCACCTTGCCCATTCAAATCTACCAGTGGACCTCGCGCCCACAGGCCGAATTCCACAACCTGGCCGCGGCAGCCATCCTGGCCCTGCTGGGCATACTCTTGAGCCTGAACGTCCTGGCTATCCTGCTGCGCAACCGCTTCCGCCGCGCAGGAGGCAATT
>CAZGIX010000146.1:0-11711 GCA_964525785.1 uncultured Anaerolineaceae bacterium | reverse complement strand
CAGCCTGTACCTGCTGGGGGTGCTGTCTTTCAGCGCCCGGGTCCTGGCTCCCCGCGATCTGGTCAGCGAGATCGGAGCGGAGGTCGCCCGGGTGCGGGGTTTCCTGGTTGGGGCACGCCGCCGTTCGCAGGCGCTGGCTCGCCGCTACCAGGGCGCCAAAGGATTCTTCTTCATCCTGGCTGGCGTGCCCATCGACGATACCGGCGGCGGTGCGCGCTGCACACAGATTGCTCTTGAGCTGCTTCGCCAGGGATACGCTGTTTTCTATATCAACCGCTTCCCCAAATACGAAGGCGTCGAGCTGGATCTTACCATTTACCACCCGCGCCTCTATACAACGCCGCTGTCATATTTTCGCTGGAAGGCATTCCAGCGCAATTATAAGGACCTGTTCGCCGGCAAGATGGTGGGGGCGCTGGTCGAATTCCCCCTGCGTGAGTTCCTCCCCATCCTGCGCGGCATCCGCCGGATGGACGGCGTGGTGATTTATGACCTGCTGGACGATTGGAGTACTGCTCTGGGTGGAGATTGGTACTCACCAGCTACCGAGAAAGAGGTCATCGCTGCCAGCCAGGTGCTGGTCGCTACCGAGGCCACCCTCGCACACAGGTTAGAGACGCTCAGCCAGCGACCTGTCAGCCTGGTGCCCAACGCCGTAAACAGCCAGCTTTTTGATCCCCAGCTCCCGCAAATCCGTCCGGCTGATTTTCCCCCGGGTGACTGGGTGGTGATCTATATTGGGGCATTGTGGGGGCAATGGTTCGATTGGGATCTTCTGACCGGAATCGCCCGCACCTATCCCCAAGCAGCCGTGCTGGTCATCGGCGATTACCGCGGCCAGTGTGCAGAGCCGCCGCCCAACCTGTATTTCATGGGTTTAAAGCCGCAGCATGCACTGCCGGCTTACCTGGCATATTCCGATGTCACGATCATCCCCTGGATCGTCAGCCCGATCACCCAGGCGACCAGCCCGCTCAAGGTATACGAATATCTGACCATGGGTAAGCCGGTCGTCGCCCCCGACCTGCGCCCGCTGCACGGCTTGCCCGGTGTGCTCCTGGCCCACGACCCAAACGACTTCATTGCTAAAGTCGACCTGGCGCGGCGCATGGAACTGCCCCGCCAGGAGATGGCGGATTTCGCCGCTCAGAACAACTGGCAGGCGCGGGTGGACAAGCTGCTGAGCCTGGTCCAGGCGCATTTATAGCTCAAGCATTGCACACCATCGATCAAGACGCTCCCTCAAGTCCGCAACCCCCAGGCGCACAGGCCGCCCGGTTTTGGAAGCGCGCCTGGCGCGCGATCTCCAGCGGTAAGGCGCTCCAGACGGGAATCCCCTGGCTGCGCCAGCGCGGGCTGCCTCTGCCGCTATCACCGCACGCCTACGCCTTCGACCGCTTCAAGCGCGAAAGACAGGCGCGGCTGCCGGTAAAGGATTTCAGCGGCACCGGTGTGGCGCACCAACCGGGATTGGTGTCGATCATCCTGCCGGCTTACAACGGCGAAGATTTCATCCAGGCCGCTCTGGACAGCATCCTGGCGCAGACCTACACAGATTGGGAGCTGATCGCCGTTGACGATGGCTCTACAGACAGCACCGGCGCCATCCTGGGCCGCTACAGCCAGCAAGACAGCCGCATGCGGGTCGTTCACCAGGAGAACCGCAAGCTGCCGGGGGCGCTCAAGACCGGCTTCGACCTGGCGCGCGGCGAGTTCCTGACCTGGACCAGCGTCGACAACCTGCTCTACCCGCGCTTCCTGGAGCGCATGGTCGCTTGCCTGCGCCGGCATCCCACCTGGGATATGGCCTACGCCAACCTGGACATTATCGACGAGGCCGGGAAGCCGATGCGGGACTCGGACCAATACCGCAGCTACCAGATCCCCCTGGACAGCGAGCACATCCACCTGCCGCGCGATCCCGCCGAGCTGAACACCCGCCCGGATAACTACCTGGGCGCCGCCTTCCTGTATCGATCTCGGGTGGAGCGCCTGCTGGGCGATTACAGCCCCCAGCACTATACGTTCGAAGATTACGATTACTGGATGCGCGTCAACGCTCTGATGTCGCTCCGCCACGCCGATTTCAGCGATCCGGTGTACGCCTACCGCTTCCATCCGAAATCGCTCACCAGCCGGGACAAAGAACTGGCAATTACGGAACGGCGGAATAAACTGGTGATGTTCGACAGCTCGCGCCGCGATTTTTATCTCCGGCCTCTCCTCTGGCGAGTTGAGAGCACAGACAGCGACGCGACAGCAGCGCAGACTGCCCAGGCGTTCGAGCAAATGCTCGCTGCATACCATCATATCCAGATCGAGGCCGGTCAATTCGATCCAGACAGCCTGCCGCGCTACTGGTTCCCCGTCATTTTCCTGCTGTTCTCTAACAGTGCTGAGCTGCCCGCCCCTCCCGAAGACCTGCCCTCCAGCGGGCTGAAAGTCCTCGTCCGGGTTGATGAGAACCACCCCGGCAGCATGCCGCCTGCAGGGAATGGCTGGGATTTATGCGTGCTGCTCTCCCGGCGGGCATTTGAACAGCCAACTGGTGTGCTGCCATCGCATTTTTTTGCTGTCCCGGATGCTGGCAGCTTGCTGTCTGCCCTGGACGTGTGGGCGCGCTCGCAGCATCTTGCACAGCTGGAGGCCGAGATCGCTCACCCGACCGGGGCGCAGGTGCGGGCATCAGTCGTGATCTGCACCTATCAGCGCACCGAGCGGCTGCCGGCTGTGCTCAGATCGATTGCCGGGCAAACCGCTCCAGCGCAGGATTTTGAGGTGCTGATCGTCAACAACGATCCCCAGGCAAGGGACATCCAGGCGCTTGTCGCTGGCTGGAGAGATGAGCTGTTCGGTGGAGATGCCCTCAGGCTGCGCCTGGTGCAGTGCCCGGTGGTGGGGCTGGCCCAGGCGCGCAATGCCTGCATATCCGAAGCGCGGGGAGAGATCGTCTGCTTCTTAGACGATGACGCCATCGCTGATCCCGACTGGCTGGAGCATATCCTGGCGGCTTACCGGCTTTACCCGCAGGCTGGCGTGGTGGGGGGTAAGATCATTTTGAAGAAGCCGCAGCCTGCCCCGCGCTGGCTTCTGCCGGGCTGGGAAGTGTACTGGACCCACTTCGATCCCCCGTACAGCGACTTCACCTTCGTAGATCATTGGAGCCGCTACCCGTGGGGAGCTAACTGGAGCGCCCGCCGCCAGGTGCTGCTGGAAGCAGGGGGCTTCCCCACGCATGGATTCGGACGCCAGGGATCGAAAATCCAGGAAGGGGAGGAGGTCGCTCTTACCGCCCTGATCCAGCAAATGGGTTATGGCATTGGCATCGAACCGCGTGCCGCCGTGGAGCATCAGGTAGACCCAAGGCGTTTTACCCTGAGCTTCCTATTACGGAAGATCATGCTGGGACGCCGGCGCTGGTACCAATCGCAGGTGGACCTGTACCTGCCCGCGGAGTTGGGACTGCGCCACAGCCTGCGCCGGATTGCTGCGGCTGTCTGGCCGCCTTCCCTCAGCGCCCTGCTCAAGGCGCCCTATATCCTGCTGGCTGAAGGCCTGCTCTTCGGCTGGTATCTGCGTGACCTGCTGCTGCGCATGCGCAAGCCGGTCACGTTGGATTGAATCGTGCGCATCGGGATCATTTACCTGGGACGGCGCGGCTCCGGAGGCCCAATCAGCTTCGAGCTTGCCCGGCATCTCTCCAAATATGCTGACGTTTTTGCTGCCCTGGCACAGCAATCCGAGAGCCTGAGCGCCTGGCAAGCCTCCTCTCTGGAATGGTTTGCCGTGCCCACGTACCGCAGCCTGACGGGAGCCATATGGAGCTGGCTTGACCAGGCAGGTCTGCGCCGCCTGGCCGGGATGATCCGCCAGCGGCAGCCTGATGTGCTGGTTTATCCCATGTTCTACACCCTGAACCCGTTCCTCCAGCGCTGCCTCGATGATCTCCCCAGCCTGGTCGCCGTACACGACCCCATCCCGCACCCCGGGGCAGCCGATAGGGTCTATCGCTGGCTGGAAGATCGCTCCATCCGCCAGGCGACACGCTGCCTGGTCTTCAGCCGGTGCTTTTCCGAAGATCTCCGCCTGCGCGGCGCCGACCCGCAACGGGTGGACTATATCCCCCACGGCGTACTGGATTACTACCAGCGCATCTCCCAACCGCACCCGCCCATCCCAGAGACACCAGCTGAGACCACCCTGCTTTTTTTCGGCCGCATCACCGCTTATAAAGGGGTGGACGTCCTGCTGGAAGCGTTCCGAGAAGTCAGCATCCGGTATAAAGCCAGGCTGATCATCGCTGGCGCAGGGGATATTCGCCCTTACAGGCAGCTGATCCAGGAGATACCGGGGGTCGAGCTGATCAACCGCTGGATAAATGAATCGGAGGTGGATGGCCTTTTCAGACGGGCTCAGATCGTCGTCCTGCCCTATATCAGCGCCTCGCAATCGGGCGTCCTGGCTATTGCTGCCAGCTACGCCCTGCCCGTGATCGCTACCCGCACCGGCGGTATCCCCGAGCAGATCACCAGCGGCGAAACCGGAATGCTGGTCGATCCGGGCTCCATCGAGCAGCTTGCGGGGGCAATCGAGCTGCTGCTGGACCAGCCGCAGACGGCTGCGGCCCTGGGTGAGAACCTGGCCCGCGAGCACGCCGCCAAACGCAGCTGGTCATCCATCGCAGAGAAAGTATACGCAGCTTGTGAACGAGCCATCCAAGATTTCCGATCTTAAAGTCCTGCTGGCGGCCAACACCGACTGGTATCTGCATAATTTCCGCAGCTCGCTGGCCCGCTGTCTGCAGGATCAGGGATGCCAGGTGCTCCTGGCATCCCCGGCGGGAGAGTATTCGCCGGGGTTTGCCAGCCAGGGGCTGCGCTGGATCCAGTGGGACCTGGGACGCCAATCCATCGCACCCTGGTCGGAGATCAGCTCGCTGCGCCAGATATACACCATCTACAAGCGCGAAAAACCGGATCTGGTCCATCACCACACGATCAAACCTGTGCTGTACGGCACGCTGGCGGCGCGCCTGGCGGGCGTTCCAGCGGTCGTCAACTCCATCACCGGGCGCGGCTATATCTTCCAGGGGGAAGACCGCAGAGCGCGCTGGCTCAAACGCCTAGTGCTGCCCATTTACCGCCTGGCATTTAATTCCCCCCGCTGCGGGGTTATTTTCGAAAACGAGACCGACCGGCAGTATTTCATCACCCACCGCCTGGCGTCGGCTGGGCGCACCTGGCTGATCGAGGGCGTGGGTGTCGATCCACAGCGCTTTGCCCCCCAACCCGAGCCTGAAGGCGTTCCCGTGGTTATGCTGGCGGCGCGCATGCTGTGGGACAAAGGCATCGGTGTGCTGGTCGAGGCGGCGCGTACCTTGCGGGCGGAGATGCCCGTGCGCGTGGTGCTGGTGGGCACTCCTGATCCGGGCAACCCAGGGACGGTAACCACCCAGACCCTGGAGCAGTGGCACGCTGAAGGCGTCATCGAGTGGTGGGGCTGGCAGCCGGATATGCCCGAGATCTACAATCGCAGCCATATCGTCACACTTCCCACCATGTACGGAGAGGGAGTCCCGACGACCCTGCTGGAGGCGGCTGCTTGCGGACGCCCGCTGGTTGCCACGGATATACCCGGCTGCCGCCAGGTGGTCATGGATGGGCATAACGGCTTCCTGGTGCCGGCCAACGACGCCCGAGCACTGGCATTGGCATTAAAGCGCCTGGCGAGCGATACGGCACTACGTGGTAGAATGGGTGTGGCAAGTCGCCAGCTTGTGATGGAAAAATTCACCCATGCCCAGGTCAATGCCGCCACCTTGCAGGTCTACCAGCATATCCTGGGGAGTAAGGGCGGGACAAACCACTCTTGATGAGGCGCTGCCTGGATACTGGCTCTTGATAATACTCCTTTCCTTCAAGAATATCTTCCTGGCTGCCATCCTGGCCCTGGTCATTGCCCCGCTGGTGCAGCTGCTGGTGCCGCGCGCCGGTCTGGTGGATATTCCCAACCGCGAGCCGCACAAGCAGCACCTGCAGGTTGTCCCGATTGCCGGCGGAGTGATCCTTGCCATAACGATCACCGCCATTAGTCTGTGGCAGGAGCTATGGACCTCGCCAACCGTGCGGGCTCTGCTGGCATCCTCTCTTGTGCTGTTCCTGTTCGGATTCTGGGATGATCTAAAAAGCCTTCCCCCCCTGGTCAAACTGATTGGACAGATCTTGGGAGCGCTGATCTTGATCGGGCTGGGGGTGCAGGTACGCATGCTCCCGCAAAACGGCCTCAATATATTGCTCACCGTGCTGTGGGTGGTGGGGATCACCAACGCTTATAATTTCGTCGACAGCATGGACGGTCTGGCGGTCGGGCTGGGCGCACAGGCGGCTGCATTCTTCATGCTGGTCACTTTCGATGCGGGACAAAATGATCTCTCGGTATTAAGCGCTATCCTGCTCGGCACCTGCGTGGGGTGTTTTTTCTACAACTCCCTGCCGGCGCGTTTCTTCATGGGCGATTCGGGATCACAATTCCTCGGCTTCCTCCTGGCGGCCCTGGCAATCGCCTACAATCCGCCGGGATTCGAGCAGCTCGCCTCATGGTACATCCCGATCATGCTGATGGGCGTCCCGATCTTTGATATTACGCTGGTGGTCTATTCACGAATGCGCCATAAGCGTCCTGTCTATAAAGCCTCGCGCGATCACAGCTACCACCGCCTGGTAAAGATGGGGATGAGCTCGAACCGGGCTGTGCTCAGCATGCACCTGGCTGCTCTGCTGCTCGGCTGCCTGGCTTTTATTTCCCTGGGGCTGCCCCCTCTGCTGGCAAATATCATTTTTGCCAGCGTGCTGGTGATCGCTGCAGCCGCCCTGATTCTCCTGGAGAGCAAAACCCAAGAACCATAACCGCACATCCTGCCTGGCGAAGGCGCGCCTCCCTGTGAGGAGGGGCGCATTTCTGCGACAGGCAAAGGATTGGTTCCTACGAACATGGACTGGAATTTTCGCGCTGAGATTATAGAGATATCCCACCGCTGGCCCATCATTGTGGCTTTTATCCTGGTGGGCAGCCTGGTCGGCGGGCTGCTGGCTTACGCCCAGCCTTCCCCGTACCAGGCTGAATCTCGATGGCATGTGACCTATAACGCGGATGTCAGCCCGCGCAACCCGGACGACTGGAAGAACTGGCAAATGGAGCAGCTCGATATCCTGATCCATTCGGATTCCGTGCTGCAGGAGACCCTCACCCGCCTCCAGGCCCAGGATCCGGCCTGGGCAGACACAACGCTGGATAAGCTGGCTGCCAGCACGCATACCTACTGGCGCAACGCAGGCGAGTGGCGGCTGGTCGCCGAAGCGCTGACGTCCGGCCAGGCTGCCGCGCTGGTGGATACCTGGGGACAGGTCAGCCTGGAGCAGCTCGACCAGGCTCTCTCGCACGCCAGCGAGACCCTGTACCGGAGCATTCGCATGGACGAGATCGCAACCAACCTGGTGGCGCTGAACCTGGATATCGCCAGCCTGTCTCAGATCCAGGCGGCGCTCAACACCTGGATCCAGGATACCAATGGGGGGGACGCCAGCCAGCCGCTCGACCCACGCGATCGCTGGCTGCTCCTTTCCCGGGTGTCCGGAGCCGCCGGTTGGGACTCGGTCGAGATCAGCTTGCTGGAAGAAACACCCGCCCCGGATGCACCGGCGTCCGAATACCTGCCCTGGGTGGATAGATCACTTATCTCTATAGCCCAACGGCTGGAGGTGATGGCGGAACAGTACAACCAGCTCAAAGCCGAATACGACCGGCTTTATGCCGAGCACGCCGTTCAGCTGGAAGAATCGCGCGGGCTAACTGCTTATCTGTCGGCCGGACCGCTCGACCAGGAAGACAACCAGGCCCAGCGAGTGCGATCTACCGGCTCAATGGCTTTTGTGGGTGGGCTGCTGGGCCTGCTGGTCTGGATGCTGATCTACCTGGCGCGCCCCTTGATCAAGGTGCGCAAGCAAAGCGCAGTATGAACGTCCCATCCGCAGCTCCAGAACAGCAGACGATATTCTACCGGGCGCTCCCCGCGATCGAAGGCGTCGCCTGGGCAGCCTTCTTGCTTTTTCTACCCATCACCAGCTTTCCATATCTGCCCGCCACTTCAGGCGGCGATGCACTGGTGCGGCCCTTATCCCTCTATCCGCTGGGCATCCTGCTGTTGGTCAGCACCCTCCCCCGGCTGGTGCGCGAACCCATCCCCAAGACCCTGATCTTGCTGCTGCCCTTTATCCTGGTGGCGGTGGCAAGCTCAACCCTCTCCCTGCTGCAGGATATCGACCCCACACTGGGCATCCCGGTCAGCTCCCGCATCCTGCGCGCACTGCTGACACTGGCAATCGGCGTGGCTATCTATGCCGCCGTCACCCTGACGCCGCGTTCGACCGAGGCCCTACGCGCCTCGCTGCGCTGGATATACATTGGTTTCGGCGCGGCGCTCCTGTGGGGGTCGCTGCAGGCGATCTACATCATCCATTTCAACCGCGGGTATTACCGCCTGCTCCAGCAGATCCAGCGTTTTATCTCGACCCGTAAGCTATTTACCACGCGCATCTCCGGCATGACCTACGAGCCGAACTGGTTCGCCGAGCAAATCAGCCTGATGCTGCTCCCCTGGCTGCTGGCGTCTATACTTTCTGGCACCAGCGCCTTCCGCTGGCGCTGGCGTTGGGTCACCGTGGAGTGGATCCTGTTGATCTGGTCGGTGGGCGTGCTGGCATTTACTTTCTCCAGGGCTGGAATCGCCATTCTGTTTGCCCTGTTGATCCTGGCGCTGCTCTTTTTCCGGCCGCGCCGCCACACGGCCGCGCAGCACAAACCGGCTACACTGCGCACAAAGATCATCCGCCTGGTCGAGGCCGGTGCAGCCATCGCCATATTGGCGGGCATGATCTACCTGGCCGGCTACCGCAACGAATTTTTCTCGCGCATCTGGAGCTACTGGACACCCGGAAAGGCGCACAGCCTGTCCGGCTACTTTGAGTACCTGGGATTCGGCGCTCGTTTCACATACGGCGGCACCGCTTTTGCAGTGTATTCCGATTATCCAGTGCTGGGCGTCGGGCTGGGCAACTACGCCTATTTCTTCGAGGAGTACCTGCCTGATACGTCCCTGGCTGAGATCCCGGAAGTGCTGCGCATCCTGACACCCGATATCGGGCGCGTGCGCTTGATCACACCCAAGAATTTCTACATCCGCCTGCTAGCGGAAACCGGTGTGATCGGCCTGGCGGCTTTTCTTGCCTTCCTGGTCGCCGTACTCGGCTGCGCACTGTTCCTGTGGCTCTCTCCCGACAGAGAATTCAAGTTCTGGGGGACAGCCGGGCTGCTCGGCATGTTTGCCTTCGTATTTGCCGCCCTGGCCTTCGATTCTTTTGCCCTGCCCAATATGTGGGTGGTCTTTGGCCTGATCACAGCCGCGGCCTGGATAGAGTACCGGGCGCATTCCCTGACTCCGGGCCCTTCACATGAAGCTTTATAGGAGAATTTAGAAGATCTATGAACAACTCGCGCACATTACCGGTGATCATCACCATTATCGTCTTAATCCTGGTTTGCTGCCTGTGCATTTGCCTGGTATCGGTGGTAGCGTATTTCAGGATCGCTGACTCAACCATCTCAACCGGAGATTATTCGGACCTGTTGGAGGAAACCACACCCACCCCGGTCGTGATCCGCCCGAGCAGCCCCACCCCGCCTGCCCCGCCTGACCCGCCGGGGGCTACCCCGCCAGCGGATGATCCTGTACAACCAGATCCGCCGAGCTCACCGGGGATGCCCGACGCGCCGGGGTTCGACCCAGCGGCGAATTACCAGGTGCTAAGCAACGCACGGGTGCCTCCCCAGGACCCATACGACCTGGCGCGCCGATTGAAGGGAATACAGGGTGTTTCCCCGACGTTGGAACCGCCGACTGCCTTCTACCAGGTGGGGGAGCGGAGCAGTTTTTGGGTATCGGATACCGACACCAACGACTACTTCCAGGTGCAGGCGACCCTGCGACAGGTCACGGATCACGCCTATTTCTGGATCGAGGACAGCGTCGATTACCGCCAGGACGACCTGGAGGCTTTAGCCCAGGCATTCGAAGAGCAGATCTACCCCACCAACCGCGAGTTCTTCGGCAGCGAATGGACTCCCGGCGTGGACGGTGACCCCCATATCTACATTCTCTACGCCGGCGATCTGGGCGGGAACATCGCCGGATATTTCTCCTCCACCGATTCGTATAATCCGGCGATCCAGAAGTACTCTAACGGGCACGAGATGTTCGTGTTCAACTCCGACCTGGTATATCTGGATGAAGAGTATACCTACGGCGTCCTGTCGCACGAGTTCCACCACATGATCCACTGGTACCTTGACCACAACGAATCGACCTGGATGAACGAAGGCTTCTCAGAGCTGGCAACCTTCCTGAACGGCTACGATACCGGCGGGCACGACTTCTTATTCTCATTGGATACGGATTTACAGCTCAACGACTGGGGGACGGATATAGGCGACAACACCCCGCATTACGGGGCTTCTTTCCTGTTCTTCGCCTATTTCCTGGATCGCTTCGGGGATGAAGCCACCCAGGCATTGGTGGCGCACCCTGACGATGACCTGCGCAGCATCGACAAAGTACTCGCCGAGCAAAATATCACCGATCCGCTGACAGACAAGATCATCACAGCCGACGATTTCTTCGCGGATTGGACCGTCGCCACGTTCGTCCGGGATGAGAGCATTTCTGACGGGCGCTACACTTACCACAACTATCCGGGCGCACCACAACCTCCCGTAACGGAGAGCATCGACTCCTGTGATGACAGGCTGCACACGCGCGACGTGCGCCAATACGGCACCGAATACATCCAGATCGACTGCCGCCAGGACACCATCCTGAACTTCGAAGGGTCTATCCTGACGAACCTGCTGCCCGCCAGCCCGCACTCGGGGAGCTACGCCTTCTGGTCCAACAAAGGCGACGAATCGGATATGACCCTGACGCGGCGTTTCGATTTCACCGATCAGAGCGGGCCGCTCAGCCTGGAGTATTGGACCTGGTACGACATCGAAGAAGATTTCGACTACGTTTACCTGCTGGCGTCAGAGGATGGCGAGAACTGGGAGACGCTGTTCACACCTTCCGGCACCGGGGATGATCCTACCGGATCCAATTACGGCTGGGGCTACAACGGGCTGAGCGGCGAGGGGCCGGAATGGATCGCAGAAAGCGTGGACATCTCCAAATTCGCCGGCAAGCAGGTCAGCCTGCGCTTTGAATACATCACCGATGCGGCGGTCAACGGGGAGGGCCTGATGGTAGACGACATCACCATCCCGGAGATTGGCTACGCAACCGATTTCGAGGCCGACGAGGGCGGATGGGAAGCAGCGGGCTTCGTGCGCGTCCAGAACGTACTCCCGCAGAGCTTCCGCCTGACCTTGATCACCTACGGCGACCAGACCACGGTCCAGTCGGTGGAGCTGAACCGTGATAACTCGGCATCGATCCCGCTGGACTTCGGCGAAGGCGTTGAGGAGGCGGTGTTGGTGGTCAGCGGGACGACGCGCTATACCCGCCAACCGGCGGCTTACCGGTTTAGTTTTCAGAGACCCTGAAGGGTCAGGATGTCATTCCGAGATTCGGCTAAACCGCCGAAGGCGGTATTCGGGGATGAAAT
>CAZGIX010000145.1:0-11945 GCA_964525785.1 uncultured Anaerolineaceae bacterium | reverse complement strand
CAGCTCCTGGTATGCCTGCAGGTGCTCGTCTTCCGGCAGGTGGTGGATGGTGTGCAGGGAGATGACGCCCTGGAAAACATCCGCTCTGAACGGCAGGTGGGCGATATCGGCGACGACGAAGTAGCCGTGATCGCCGATCCGCTTGTGCGCCTCTTGCAGGGCGACAATCGAGATATCGGCGCAGATGCGGCGCTGGTAGCGGCGCGAGTATTCGAGATACTCCGGATACTGGATCGGTCCGGAACCGGCATCCAGCAGATACTGCCCGGAGGGACGCAGGTAGCGCCCCAGCCGCATGTGACAGCGGTGGATGTACTCCCGGGCAACCGGGCGCAGGTCTTCATAATGCGCGTTCTGATACAGCCCATCGTCGACCTGCTGCCAGCCGACCTGGTCGTAAAACTCGCGCACCTGCTGCTTGACATCCGCCTGGGCGGGTAAGGTCTCATCCATCGGTTTCATCTGCCATTACGATCGCAGCCATATCCGTTGCGGCTGCATCTCCAATAAGAGCAGCTCGATCGCCGCTCCAATCAAACGCCTCGCCGGTCAGGTAGCGGAAGGTATCCCCGTAGAGCGCCTGTCCCTCGCTGGAAAGCACCCGCTCGACTGGCCACTGATCCAGCTCATTCCAGATATGGAGCAGATGCCACGGAAACGGCTGGGGGTATTCGAAGAAAAAGCGATACGCGTAGTTCCAGGCCTGATCCACCTGCTGGCGGGAGAGGCGGAAAGCCTGCGGGTCAGCCAGGGCCTCCTCCAGCAGGGTGGAATAATCCTGCCAGCTAGTCGGATCGAGGGTGAAGCCCCGGTTGCGGTAATGGGTTTGCCCGGCGACGATGACGGGTACGCCGCTCATCGCCATTTCCATGCCGACGGTGGTGGTGTAGACCAGACCCAGGTCAGCCAGATCGACTAGGTCGTAGGTGTTGACCGGGGCGTCGGCGCCTACCAGGTGGATGTGTTCGGGCAGGTCGGGCTGCGCCTGGCGTAGGATGTCAGCCACGGACGGCCCCTGCGTGTAGCGCTCACCGGGGTGGATGCGCACCACGAGCTGGATATCAGACCGGGAGGCGAAGTAGCGCACGGTGCGCTGCAGCCATTCCGTCATACTGGCAGTGAAAACCTGCCGCCCCAGGGTGAGGCTGTCGCCGATCACGTTAGCAGCCAGGAGCACAACCGGGCCCCCATCCAGCTTCAAGTCGGATCGCACTCGTTCCTCCCCCTGGCTGGGCAGCCCCTGCCAGCGGCGGGAGAAGTTCTGCCACAGATCGCCGTGCTGGCGGGAGGTGTACAGCAGCCGGGCCTGCTCTAGCTGGGCCTGATCCAGGGGCTGCTGGCGGCGCGCCGCCCACAATGCGTCCGTCTCCTGGCGCATGACTTCACCGTTCTGCGCCAGCCAGATCCGCCCGCGCTGTTCGCCAAATTCGTAGGTGACGACCGGGATTCCCAGGTGTTGGGCGACCTGGTATACAGCCCCCATCTCCAGGATGCTGCCGTTAGGGGTCAGAAGGACATCGGGTTTATTTTGGTGCAGGTAGGCATAGGCTGCCCTGGCTGCCTGGTTGTTTCGGGCTGAGCGCAGCTGGTAGAGCTCGCCCTGGCGGTCGAATTCCTCAACCTGCAGGGTGTACTGCACATCCCGCGTAGAGACTTCCTCGATTGCCCGTAACAGCCCGCCCGGCAAGGGATCGGGGCGTGTAAGGGGTTTCACACGCTCTAGAACGGATGTCGCATCCAGCAGCGAGACCACCTTGACCAGCAGCTCCGCTCCTGAGAGCACCTGGCGGCTGTACTGATTGTGGCGGCGCAGATCGAAGCGGTTGCCTGGCTTGCGCCAGTTTGCATACGGCAGATATGCCAGTGTAACCTGGTGACCCAGGCCCGCCAGCGCCAGGGAGAGCAGGGTGGCGTGCTCGATCCAGTAGCGCAGAGTGGCAAAGACCAGCACCTTGTTCCGGCGTGGGCCGCGTGCCGCGGCTGCTTCGGCTTGCTCGCGCCAGACCGGCAGCCATTTTTGGGTGCGGCGCAGGGAGAAGCTCTCGCTGAGCGGCTTGCCGTTCTGGCGAAGCTGCCAGTACAGCTCTGCAGTCAGCGGCAGCTCACCCAGGATGCGCTTGACGGCGGCCTTGCTGATCATGCTGCATCCATCCTGCCTGCGGGCAGGCGGTCTTTCTGCTCGACCTGCCAGTCCAGCCGTGGGCGTATCGCACCCATGCGCGGCTCGAGCCACTGCATCCCTGGGGCGCCAGCTGCATCGACGGTGAACGCCAGGGCGTACTCGTCCTGGAAGTAGCGCTGTACCCGGAAGGAGCTGGCGTTCATACCGATAATATAGCGCCCCTCGTTGAGGAGGTCCGCCGGTATTGTGCAGCGGCTGGTGTAATGCCCTGCCGGGCGCGTGGTGTAGCGTTCGTAGCGCGACTGGTCATCGGTATCGAAGGAGGTGAAAATGTGTTCGCCGTGCGTGCTCATCAGGTAAATACCCACCCTCAGCCCGCTGATGGCGGCCGACAGGCTGTATTCAACTTCAACAATGACCGGCTCCAGCGAGCGGGCCGTATCCACGATCTGTCCGGCCGGATTGCGCACCCTCAGGGCGATCGGGCAGAAGGGAGCTGCGTCGGTCGGCATCTCATCTGCCTGCCAGTAATGCTCACCAGTCTGGGCAAATCCGCTGGTCAGATAGTAATCCACAGCCTGAGCGGAAGGGGCGCGCATCACCAGCTTGCCTTTCTCCAATACGATGGTCTCCTGGGTGAGGCGCAGGATAGCAGACATGTTGTGGGAGACGAACAGCACCGTGCGTCCCTGGCTGGCGACATCGCTCATCTTGCCCAGGCATTTGCGCTGGAATTCGGCGTCGCCCACTGCCAGCACCTCATCGACAACCAGGATCTCCGGCTCCATGTGGGCGGCGACGGCAAAGGCCAACCGCAGGTACATGCCGCTGGAGTAGCGTTTGACCGGCGTATCGATAAACTTACTCACCCCAGAGAATTCGACGATCTCGTCAAATTTGCGCTCGATCTCGGCCCGCTTCATGCCCAGGATTGCGCCGTTCAGGGCGATGTTTTCACGCCCGGTCAGCTCCGGATGGAAGCCGGTGCCCACCTCCAGCAGTGAGCCCACCCGCCCGTGGATCTCAGCGTAGCCGGCGCTCGGCTCGGTGACACGGGACAGGATTTTGAGCAGGGTGCTCTTGCCGGCCCCGTTGCGGCCGATCACGCCGAGTACTTCGCCTTTCCTGACTTCGAAGGACACATCGTCCAGCGCCCAGATAGTGTTATTGCCCGAATCTTGCTCGCCTCGCAGCAGCCGGGCGGGCAGTTTGGCGGCGTCAACGATCGAATCGCGCAGGGTGCGGTAGCGTTCGATCTGCATGCCGATCCGGTATTGTTTTCCCAGGTTTTCAGCCCGTATGGCAATATCGCTCACGTGTCAGCTCTTTGATCTATCAATAAAGTAGACGCAGCTACACCAGGTCGGCGAAGGTGCGCTCCATGCGGCGGAAATAATACATCCCGGTAACCAACAAGACGATCGAGATGGAGGCAGAAACCAGCAGGGTTTCGATAGGTGGCGCCTGGGCACCCAACAGCGCCCAACGGAAGCCTTCCACCACGCCAACCATCGGGTTCAGGGCGTACACCAGCTGCCATTCAGGAGGAACAACGTCCTGGGCGGAGTAAGCTACCGGTGTGATCAGCAGCCACAGCTGGGTGAAGAAGGGCAGGATGTAGTTAATATCGCGGTAGAGCACATTCAAGGCAGACAGCCACAATCCGAAACCCAGGGCGGTCGCCAGGGTTAAGAACAGGAATAACGGCAGGATCAGGATTGCCGGGGTGGGGGCGAAATTGTAAAAGAACATCATGCCGATCAGGATGACGAACTGGATGGCAAAGTCGACTGTGCCGCCCAATACTGACGCGAGCGGGATGATCAGCCGGGGGAAGTAGATCTTGGTGATCATGCTGCGGTTGGAGAGCATCGACCGGCCCGCTTCAGAGAGGGCTTTGGAGAACAAACCCCAGGGCAGCAGGGCGGCAAAGGTGAAGATCGGGCGGGGGATGCCCCCGGTGGACATTTTGGCGAAACTGCCGAAGATGACGGATAGCACAATCATGTTGAGCAGCGGTTGGAGCACAGCCCAGCCAGCGCCTAGCACGGTCTGCTTATAGCGCACCTTGATGTCGCGCCAAGTCAGGAAGTAGATCAGCTCGCGGTAGCGCCACAGGTCGCGCAAGTTGAGCGCAATCCAGCCGCGCGACGGGCGCAGGATAATGACTTCTTCCGGTGGTTTGGTAGTGAGGGTCGTTTCAGCCATTGTGTATGCTTAATAATTGCGAGATGGTATCCAGCAGCAGTTTTGGATTTGATCCGGACAGGCCACTTCAGCTCCCCGCCTTTAGCTGCTGGCGGTACCAGGCGATCGTGCGGCGCAGCCCTTCTTCGAAAGTCATCCTGGCGCGAAAGCCGAAGGCTTTCTCGGCGCGGCTGACATCCAGGGCGCGGCGCGGCTGTCCATTGGGTTTGCTGGTATCCCAGATGAATTCACCCTCGAAGCCGGTCAGGCGGGCGATCAGCTCAGCCAGGTCGCGGATGCTGATCTCCATACCTGAGCCCAGGTTCACCGGTTCGCTCTCGTTATAGCGCTCGGCAGCCAGCGCGATGCCCTCGGCGGCGTCTTCCACGTAGAGGAACTCGCGCGTCGGGGTGCCGTCGCCCCACAGGACAACCTGCCGGTCGCCGCGCCTCTGCGCCTCGATGCATTTGCGGATCAGCGCCGGGATCACATGCGACGTCTCCAGGTTGAAATTATCGCCCGGTCCATACAGGTTCACCGGCAGCAGGTAGATGGCATTGAAGCCGTACTGCTCGCGGTAAGTCTGAGCCTGCACCAGCAGCATTTTCTTCGCCAGTCCGTACGGCGCATTCGTCTCCTCAGGATAGCCATCCCACAGGTTAGCTTCGCGAAACGGCAACGGGGTGAATTTGGGGTATGCGCAGATCGTGCCGATGGCGACAAACTTATCCACCCCGCGCAGCCAGGCCTGATGCATCAGCTGGACGCCCATCATCAAGTTGATGTAGAAGAAATCCGCTGGGCGTGCCCGGTTAGCGCCGATGCCTCCCGCCAGAGCAGCCAGGTGGATGATGACGGTTCCTTGTACGGAGGCTGGTTGGTCGAGCGGAACCATGGCATCATCCAGCATGCGCTGGATATCATGGATATCGACCAGGTCGTATTGTTCTATGCGCGGCACGAAGACCTGCCCAGCCCCGAGCGCCTTGAGCTTTCCAACCAGGACAGACCCCAGGAAACCCGCGCCGCCTGTGACAATGACGCGCTTGTTGCTCCAAAATTCCTGTGAGCTGGATGGCGAGAGAGATAAGTCATTCATTGTAGGCGGTCCCTTCTTGGCGCGGCTGGTAAGGGTTGGCGTATGCTGGAACTCGTCATGTTTGGGCTCATGCGTGCTCCGGAATCTGCAGGTGCACCCGGGTTTCATCCACGACCAGGACGGGAATGCGACCATCCAGGTGGCGGTCGTCTTCAACCATGCCTATTCCTTGCTCCAGGCAGGTCAGGCGGCAGATGTCGGCGATGTCGCCCTCGCCTCGGATGCGGACGACGTTGTAGCCGGCGCCTTTCGCCTCCCCGAGCAGGTCGCGCACACGCAGTCGAGTACGGCGGTACAGGCGCATGGATGTGTCGATGTAATTGACCGTCAGGCGGGCACGGAATGCCAGCCCTTCTGGGGTGATTATATAGCGCAGCTTGCGGCGCTGGGCGCGTTTGACCTTGACATATCCCTTAGCAATAAAGCGCTTGATATGCCAGTTCACTGTCCCGACTGCCACGCCTAACTGGGCAGCCAGTCCAGCCTGGGTTATATCCGGGTCATTCTCAATTTGCTCTAACAGGACCAACTCGCGGGCTGGATCGGGTTGATTATCCATTGCTCACTCTAAAATTCAGTTGTTGAATTATAACCCAATTGGAGGCTCGTCAAGGGTGATTCACCATAGATGAGTTTTATCGCGCTGAACGAATTGGGGGCATCTAGCGCAGGTGGTAGATGCGAGCATACTCCAGGCCGTCGATGGTTACGACATGCTCAGGAGTGATGGAAGCAAAGTAGTCCAGGAACTGCTGGCTGGGAAGCTGGCGCTGCCACTGGTGAGCGTAGAGCACCAGATAATCGGCTCTTTTAAGCTCCTTGGGCGTTTCGGGCAGGTCTCTCTGGATGGTCTCCCCGGTGAATATGTAAGAAAACGATCCATCCGGATACCAGGTGGCTACTTTCAGTTTTTCGGCGTCTGGCTTTTCATTGAGGTAGCGGGCGGCTTGATCTAGTCCCTCCCCCCAGCCAATCATCATCACCTGCGGAGCTCTGGCGCTGCCGCCTGCCAGGGGGTTGTAATAGCTGAAGAAGTAAGGGAAGGTTTGCAGTGCCGACAACGCCTGAAGAGACAAGATGCCGACCAGCAAAATGATCCCGATGGGTTTGGGCCAGGGCCGCCGCTGGTTGGCGGCGACTTCTGCCCGGGGTGCGCGCTGGGATAACTTGCCCAGCACGGCAACCCATCCCAGTCCTGCCATCAGGTCCAGGGGGGCAAATACAGGCAGCAGGTAGCGGTCGAATTTTTTGGCGCTGGTGGTCATGAATAAGGTGAACAGGACGGCAAACGAGGCCAGGTACAGGCAGGTGAGGCGCTGCTGGCGCGTGAGAGGGAAGCGCTGCCGCAGCGCAGCCGCCGCGAGCAGGAGGGCCAGACCTATGAGCACCACCGGCGTCGCTCGCCAGAAGTAGCTTACCGGGTAGAAGCGCCAATCTGAAATTCCGGCCCCGTAGATGGTGTTGTTGAAAAAGGTGATGCTGTCGTGGCCTTCAGAGGCGTAGGCAGCCGCACCGGTAAAGAGCTGCCGCAGAGTCCCAATGGGATCGACCCACATGGCGGGCCATAAAGCCACGAACACGACCGCGCCAATTGCTGTCCACAGCAACCCTGCCCGCAGAAGCGCCCAGACATCCGCCCATATGAATCGGCGGTCGTGCAGCCAGGTGCGCCCGATTTCGATCAGACCGGTCAGGGCCAGGAAAGGCAGAAGGAACAGCGCCGGCGATTTCGTCAGCCAGCTCAGGCCGGCTGCGGCGCCGGAAAGGATTAAATCCAGAGAGCGTCGACCGTTGAATAAATAATTCAGCCAGGCGAGCAGCGCCAGCAGCATCAGCGCGCTCACCAGACCATCCAGGTGCAGCAGCCGGGAGAGGGCGATCAGGAAGGGATCGAAAGCGATCACCAGGAACCCGACAAAGGCCGGCAGGATCCCGAGCAGCCTGACCGCCAGAAGGTAGGCCAGCGATAATGCGGTGGTAATGCCAAGGATCACAAAGATTCTCCCGGCGACCAGCAAGGACAGTACATCCATACCTTGTTTATCAAGATAGCGTTCGAACTTCTGCGGACGGTCCTGCTGGCCCGGTCCACCGAAAACGTACCCCCGGTATTGGCTTAGAAAGCCCGCTGTACCGGCCCACATCACGGTTACGCCGGGATGTTCTTTCTGGTATGTGCTGGCAAAATCAGTCTGGGCCAGGGCCAGGTAGAAGTTAGCGGAACGGGTGAGCCATTTGGGCTCGTCCGGCGTTACGAAGCGGTCCAATGCCAGGCCGCGCGGCAGCCAGATAGCGAGGATGATGATGGCTAGGCTCAGATATTTCTTCACGGCAGCTGGCAATCCTCTGGTTGCGAGCGCGGCTTGAGCAGCTGGATGCGCAGTTCACGGAAGGTACGGAAGGGCTCGTAATAGCAGAGGATGGGCACGGATACGTTCTTCACCCAGGCATTGTTCTCTTCCCCAAAGCTCTTTTCCTGCCCTTTGTAGCGGGTGGAGAGCGGCTCGCTGAGGATGAAAGAGAAGCGCTGGTTCCTTAGATCATCGTAGAATTTGGCCAGGTAGTCTTGATTCTCTGCCATTGCCATTTCCATCAGGAACACTTTTTCATAGTCCCCAACTATGGGGATACCGGTGAGGTCGCCGAAGGTGAGCAGCTGCCTCTCCGTGATCAGCAGCACATCGCCGCCCTTCTCCAGCGCGTTTCGGGAAGCAGACTGGATGGCAGTCAGAGCGCGATCGACACGATCTCGTTCGGGCGGGTTGGCCGATGAATTGGATGAGACGACGATCAGGGCCGGGCATAGCACGAGATAAGTGATTACCGCCCAATGAATGGCCCGTCTGGGTGCAATATCCGGGGATGGCTGGTCAGGCACAGCCCTATTGAAGAAGAAATAAGCTGTGACCACCAGCAGCAGGGTCAGGAAAGCATCCATGTTGTGCAGATTGCTGCCGCCGCCGATCTTGGCGCTGACCACCAACCCTCCCGCAAACAGCACCAGTAGCATGGCAGCCAATCCGAGCAGGCGGATGGGGCGATACGCCGACCGCTGCCCTGCGAGACGCAGGTAGATCACCGCCAGCAAGGGGGCGCAGACAAGAAAGATGGCAGGCAGCACCCCCAGTGGATAGGTGGAGCTGGGAAACAGGCGGTACCACAGCAGGTCGGATGAAAAGCTGGAGACAAACAGCTCAGTTGGATTGCCCGATACTGCGGCATACAGCGCCTGTGAGCCGAAAGCGACCAGTGTTCCCAGGCCGACCCACAGGACGGGCTTGAGAGCGTAGCGCCAGACCGGACGACCGTCTGACGGCTCTTCTAGAAAGTAGAGCGCAGCCGCGATCATTCCAGGTACGGGGAACCAGTTGATGCGGCTGATGCCGGCCCAGGCAGAGGCAAGCACTACCATCACGGTGCTGAGCCAAAATCGCCGCCGGTTGAAGGTAGCCAGGACCAGGATTGCGGTTACCTGCAGGTGGTAGTAAACGGGACCGGTCAGCAGGAATAGGAAGCCCCAGCCAACGAAAAGCCAGCGCCGGAGCGGATCGCCAATTGCCAGCCGCCTGGCAAGCAGCCAGGAGCTGATCGTGGTGACCACCACCCACAACAACACCTGCCAGAGGCGGTGCAGCCAGATTGGCGAGTTGGGGACCAGGAACGGCACTGCCTGCATCAGATAGCGGCTGGGGTGCAGCACTGTGGGAGGAATGTTGATGCCGTACAGCTGCCTGGAGAAGTAGAGAGAAGCGTAGTAGTAGCGGCTGGCTTCCGACCAGCCTAATGAAAATGGGTGAGTGCTGATTCCCGGCAGGTATCTGGCAATCTCATAAGCCGCAGCGCCGCTGATAATTGCCGCTGCCATGATCTCCAGCCAGTTTCTCCGCATGCCTGCTGCAGCCAGGAAGGTGCTGTTGGCCAGGATTAACAGCCAGAAGAGCAGGTAGCGCACATAAAAAGAGCCCAGGTACCTTTTCGTAGGCCCGAGAGTCAAAAAGCAATACATGATCAAGGCTGTTAAGAATAGGATAATATTCCCCCAACCCAGGCGCTGCAAACGGCGGAAGCTCGATTCCAGGATACGCAGCAGACCTTCGCACTTGCAAGTGCACGCGATGGTCAATAGTACAAGGTCGATCAGCAGTAGCAGTGCTACAGCGATCAGAAGCGCAACCCAGCGCCGCGATTGGAGCAGATCATCTGATTGATAGGTGCGTAAGCCAATTTGGAGGAGTGCCGCGCTGGTGAGTAGCGTGGTAACTGCCAGGATCACGCGTAAGATGGTAATACGCCTGTACTGAGTCATTGATCCGTCTGCTGGGAAGATCGCTCCACTGGTGAAGTGCGGTCCTGGTCGAGGGCAATGCTTCCAGATTGGGGGATATCACTGCCGCGCGTTTCATGGCGACCCGCCATGATGCCTGGCACGAAAGCTGCGCCGGGTATGCTGACAAGCATCGTCAGAGTACGCACCAGCAGCGCCAGGGATAAGGCGCTGGCAGCAGAGATACCGCCTACGCGGGTGAAAACAAACGCCAGGGATACTTCCTGGAGTCCGTAGCCATTGATGGAAAAAGGCAGCAAAGTGATGAAGTACACCACACTCCATAAACCAGCCAGCAGCCAGAATGAGATAGGCTCCCCCATGCCTGCCAGAAGCAGTCCCATGCTGGTGTACAGACAAAGCTGGTGCACCCAGGTGGCTGCCAGCGCGCCCAATAGTGTGCCCGGGTGGCTGACCCATTGGGAGAGCGCTTGCAACAGGCGGGAGAGGAAGAATCTCGCCAGTGCGCTCCACTTCTTCCACAGACTGCCGAGCCTCCCGCTGAGTGCTACCGCTGCTGCTCCGGCGACCGGAGAGGGGCGCGATTCCCAGGCTGCCTGGCGCACGGCGGCATTAAATGCCGGGATGCCGAACGGCAATGCCATCGCCATGCCAGCCATGCCTATCAGGCGGTCCACAACCAGGGAGGCGGTAGAAATGGCGCTGTCAAAACGGAGCTGTACTGCGCCAGCCAGGCGCACGACATCTCCCCCGATCGTCGTTGGCAGAAAATTCGAAGCGAACAGGCCAGCCAAGGTTATCCGTGAGGATTGTCCAAAGGTTATGTCCATTTGAGTGCCGCGCAAAAGGATATACCAGCGGCTGCAAACCGCCAGGCGAGAACCGACCATAGCGAGCAACGCGAGCAGCAGCTGCCAGGGAGCGATCTCCCGGATGGCACGCAGTATCTCGTCCCAGCCTTGTTCGCCCAACAGGTAGATAAGCAAAGCAATCGTAAGGATCGTACCTGCTAGCCGCAACCAGAAGGCTCTTCTGGAGCTGGCTTTGGGAGAGGCTTTCATCTCTCTCCTTCTAGCACCACATCTGCTGGCACGCTGCTTTCTGCGGGGAGGATTACACTGCGGATGCTGTAGGTGGGCTTGCTCTGCGACTCGTGATAAGTACGCACTAGAAGCTCCGCAATCAATCCCATTAAGATGGATTGAAAGCCGAGTATGAAGAACATCGTGCTCATCTGGAACAAAGGAGAAGTGAGCACCGGGATGCCGAAGCCCAGGCGGCGTATTGCCAGGTACAGGAGGGCAATGCTGCTTAAAATCATCAAGCTGACACCGGTACCCCCAAAAAGGTAGATGGGCTTGTTTGCGTAGCTGAGCAGGAACTTGACAGTGAACAGATCCAGGATCACCTTGATCGTGCGGTTTAAGCCGTATTTGGTTTTGCCGAATTTGCGCGCATTGTGGTGAACTTTGACCTCGACCATCCGGGCGCCGACGCTGCTGGCAAACGCCGGGATGAAGCGATGCATCTCACCGTACAGGCGGAAGCCAGTGATCACTTCACGCCGGTAAGCTTTTAATGTGCACCCATAGTCGTGAAGGTGCACGCCGGTTACCGTGGAGATCAGCCAGTTGGCAATCCGGGATGGCAGCGTGCGCGTCAGGAACGTGTCCTGCCGTTTCACCCGCCATCCGCTGACCACATCATATCCCTGGTGAATGTGATCCACCATCATTGGGATATCTGCTGGATCGTTCTGCAGATCGGCGTCCATCAAGACGATGACATTCCCGGTAGAATAGTCGATGCCGGCGGCGATGGCGGCGGTCTGTCCGAAGTTGCGGCGAAAATCTACGACCCGGACATGCTGCGGGTCTTCGGCTGCCAGAGCATCCAGCACTTGCATGCTGCGGTCATGGCTGCCGTCGTTGATGTAAATCACTTCCCACGCCAGATCGGCGTCGGGCAATGCCTGCTTCAGCGCGGCGTGTAATTCCGGCAGGCTGGCTTCTTCGTTATAAACAGGAACGATAACTGACAGCTCCACGGCTTACTCCTGTATGCATGTTGAGCTCGAACCTGGTAGCATTCGTAGGCAGATCTTTATTTTACCCCGTAATTATCCGCGCCGCGCAGACCACAGCCGGACCTTAACCACCTCAACCTCTCTTATGGGTTGTTGTTTATATTCCTGGCACTGGGAGCACACAAAAGTTGTTGTTGAATGAGATGGGTTGTGTGGTGTGGGCGGC
>CAZGIX010000144.1:0-12204 GCA_964525785.1 uncultured Anaerolineaceae bacterium | reverse complement strand
CGCGCCTGGCTGGGAGGCTGGTCAGTAGAGACGCGCGCCGTCACCGCATAGCCTACCATCAACGGCAGGTGTGGGTAATGGCAGTGCAGGGTCGCATCGCAGTAGCCCTCATTGGATGGAGTGACGCCGAAGGTCTCGATGGCATTCGCCAGGGTCGGAACCGTGAAACGGCGGATTGCGTCCAGCTCTTCTTGTGTATGTCGCATAAGTGTCATAATTTATCCTGTTCCCGAAAGGATTTTATACAGCCCTTCTAGAAAGAAATAATCACCCCACATTGTGCTTTCATCCACGCCCACTCCCTGCGGCTGGTGGTAGATGCCATGCAGCAGGATGCCCTCCCAGCCGGGCTGGGAGCGGGCGAGGAACTCCGGTGTGGTCAGGGTGTCTATGATCATAAGAGCGTAATCCCGGTACAGGCGCCGACGCGCTGGATCCAGGGTCGCCTGCGAGAGATCCAACAAACCGCTGGCAGCGATCGCCGCCGCCGAGCTCTCGTAAGGGATCGAGGGATCAGGCTCATCCCAATCATTCGGCGGCACGCCATGTGCCGGCGTGTGTTCGATATAGAAATCCGCCAGCCTTTCAGCCGTGTGCAAGAAAACCGGCTCGCGGCTGAATGAATAGGCCGTAGTAAACCCATAAAGCGCCCAGGCCTGGCCGCGCGCCCAGGTCGAGTCGTCCCGCCAGCCTTGCTGAGTACGCTGGCGCAGGAATTGACCATTATCGGGATCGAAGAGACCTTCGTGGGCTGTGCTTCCATCGCCGCGCACCAGACAGCGGCATGTGGTCAGGCAGTGCCGCCGGGCGATCTCCAAAAGCCCCCCATCCCCGGTCTGGATGGCGGCGTAGTATACCAGCCCTACGTTCATCATGATATCAATGTACAGGCTGTGCGCACCCTGAAAGGAGCACAGGTAGCCGCCTTTCGCCTGGTAGCGAAGCGCAAGCGTGCGCCCGGCTTCGACCAGCACTGCGTTCGCCGCCGGATCCCCATCCAGGTCGTACCAGCGCTTCCACGTCGGCCAGAACAGGAAACCCAGGTCGTGCACCGAACGGTCGCTTTTGCGCGGCTCCAGCAGGCGGGTGTAATGCTCGGCCTGTTCCCGGAACCAGGGTTCCCCGCTTAGCAGATACACTAACCAGAGCTGTCCGCCCAGGAAACCCTCGCACCAATTCGTCCATCCGGAAACCTGGCGGATCCACCGGCCCTGCTCGGTGAAGGATGGGAATTCGTCCGGGTAGGTCTTCACCAGATGGCGAAGCTGCCCGGCGGCGAACTCAACCACCTGCCCGCGGTTTGTTATTGGACCCACTCCAGGCCCAGCGACTTCAACTTTTCGGGTGTAGGATTGCCGCTGGCAACATCCCAGCCATTCAGGCGGTAATACTCGTCTTTCATTTGCTCGAACTGTTCGCGGGTCATGTAGATGCCAGCAGTCGGTCCTGTTCCTTTCAATGGCTCGAAGAACTTCTTCTTCATTTCGTCGTCTTTGCGAGTGAAACCCTCGCGCATGTTGAAGGCGCGCATCAGGTTGATGCGTCTCTCGCCGACCGTTACCAGCTCATTTACGTCCATGTCCCAGCCTGTGGCTGCGTTGAGCATATCCACCGTATCCTGGGGCCCGTAGAGCTGCCAACCGACACCCCACACAAAAAGGCACAGTGCAAAGGAATCCATTGCCGAATACACTCGCTGTGTGACAGAGGCCATTTTCATCTTGTACTCGTTGAGGCTACCGGGCTCCTGCAGCTCCGTCAGGCCGAGCTGCGCCATATTGCGAATGGCCATCTCGTCGGCATTGCCCTCTTCGATGAACTGGTCGTGTTCGGAAGATTGGTGGTCAGCCCCAAAAGGATTGACGGCGTAGATAATCCCTAGAGAGCGCTTGAATTGCGGCATATGCGCGGGAGCTTCCTGACCCTTGGAGGTGATCAAGAAATCGTCCGCATTCTTCCCAATCCGCTTTGCCAGCCGCTCCGAGCCTTCACCAATCCACTCTCCAAAGCCTTCGCGTTTCCCAGCCAACTCGACCAGCTCTACCATCGCATCGGCATTACCCCAGTGCAGGTCGATCCCGCCGGTATCTTCTTTGGTGAGCAGACCATTCTCATAACACTCCATGGCAAAAGCGATGGTGGCGCCGCACGATATCGTGTCCATCCCGTAATGGTTACACAGCTGGTTTGCCAATGCAACGGCATGCATGTTGTCCACCGCGCAGTACGAGCCAAAGGTAGCCATCGTCTCATACTCCGGACCCCCAAAGCGCGGGGACACCGGACGCCCTTTATACTCGGTCTCCACCGTGGGTTTACAGCGCACGGTGCAGGAATAGCAGGTATCCCGCTTGACGAGAATCGTCTCAGTCATCAGCTCGCCGGTGATCGTCTCGAAGCCTTCGAACTGTCCTTCGTTCATGTTACGAGTTGGCAGCATACCAATAGCCTGAACACCGGCAACATCGCCGGTCGTCCCATGAATGGTCATAAACTCGACCGCCGGCGTATCGGGGATGCGCTTCGTGCCCGTGCGGAATAATTCGGTGAATCGCTTTGGATCAGCTGCTTTGGGCAGCCATGAACCGCGCACAGCCACCGCTTTCAGGTTTTTCGAGCCCATCACAGCGCCCATGCCGGTACGACCATTGGCACGGTTGCACATATTGATCATTGAGGCGAAGCGTACTAGGTTCTCGCCAGCAGGTCCAATTTGAAGGACCTCTATCTTGTTATCCCCCAGCTCTTCCTTGATGATGTCCTCACAATCAGGGGTGATCTTTCCCCACAGGTGGCTGGCATCACGGATTTCTACTTCGCCATCTTTGATCCACAGGTAGACCGGCCTGGGTGACCTGCCGCGAATGACGATGCCATCGTAACCGGCGTACTTCATCTGGGCTGGAAAGAAGCCTCCACATTGGCTGTCACCGATGGCGCCGGTGAGCGGCGATTTGGCAGTGGCGACCATACGAGATTGGCCAGAAATGGGCAGCCCGGTTGGCACGCCCAGGAACATGGTCAGGATATTCTCTGGCGAGAAGGAATCGACCTTCGGCGGCATCTCTTTCAATAGATAGTACACTCCCATGGCGCTGCCGCCACCGTACTTGCGGTAAAACTCTTCTGGCGGCGTTTCGACCCAAGTCTTACCCTGGGTGAGGTCAACATGCAGGATTTTTCCATTTACGCATTTGAGATCCATTGTAGCCTCCTGATCTAATAAAGACTTACGCAGTTGGGGGTGGATGGGGGTGTTCGGGCAGACGCAGCCTGCTCGAATACCCCATTTACACCGGAATTGCACAACGTCCACTAATTATAAAATATCCAGGGCTGGCAGGGAAATCCGCGCCAGGCGGATGTTGGATGGGTTTAACATTCCAACAAGCCACACATAGTCTTTGTGGATGTCGCTGGTGTAATACGATACGAATAATTCATCCCCTTGCAGAACGACGCCTGAGTAAGCCGTATCGCCTGCGCTGGGCAAGTCCGAGAGGCGGACCAGCCCATCCTGACGTACTTTGAAGAGCGAGGTTCGCTTACAGGTGAAAACACTCCCCATGTACGCGAACGGGCCGCGCACGACGGGTTGGTAGCGCCCAACGGCATACACTCGCTCCCGGTAGCGGAACAACGATGGTCCGTCGAGCCTGGTCAGCGGGCTTTTTGCCCCTACCTGCCAGGCATCATAGGGTGCGTTGGATGTGGCAATCATCGTGCAGCCTTGCGGGTGCCCCAGGATGCTCTCGCTGAATTCCAGCCGCGCCGTAGCGATCATGCGCCCATCGGGGAGAAACTCGATATCCGTCTCGTCATTGCGATCGCCAGCGTAGATTTGGGAGCGCTGGCTCCAGTGGATGCCGTCGATCGAGCTGAAGAGAGCTGATCTGCCATGCTCCCACCAATAGGCCGCTACGTAATAGGTCTGTCCATCGGGAGTCTTGGGCTTCCAGAACAGCCAGCCACCGGGCTCAATATCCTGGAATGGATCCCAATGCACGCCATCGTGGCTGGAGGTGTAGACGGTCGTATAGGGCTCCGGATTCCAGCTCCTATTCTTCAAGGCATACAGGAAAAGGTGGTCCTGGATCACGGCGAACTTCGGGTCGCGGATGTCGTCCGGGGCCGCCTGCAATATACTCAGCTGCTCCCAGCTATGCCCATCCGGCGAGCGCCGCACCACCAGCTTGCAGTCCGGGCTGCCCAGGTGATACGGCGCGGCAGCATGGACCAGATAGAAAGCTCCCTGCCAATAGATCAGGTCGGTGTTGGAGTTGTGCAGCCCGTCTGCCACAATGTCCCAGGAGTCCAGGACGATCGAAGTTGACACTTCGGCTTCATTCCGGCGCAAAGTCCAATAGACGACCAGCAAGCTGAACGCCAGGAGGGGAATACCAAGGATAAATCCAGCCAGCTTGAGCGGCAGGGGTCGAGCAAATATTCCCAGGATCACGAGCGCCGCTCCCACTCCAACACCCAGGTAGCGGAAGAAAGCAAACAAAAGCTGCAGGCTGTTACCGGTGGCCCTCATTTAGCTGTTGATCCCATATTGCCTGGCGCCGTTTCGCCAGCTCCTGGCGCACCTGAGCAAAACGCTGGCGGGTCAAGGGGTAGCGGGAGGCAATAACAACTCCCACCAGCAACAGGACCGCCGGATAGGGTCCGGTCAGCAGGCGAATACCCAGAATGGCTGAGGGTGGTTGAATGGCAGCATTCGGAATATAGCCGGTCCAGCCAAGCATTAACAACAGCACGGGGACCGAAAGAGAGGCGGCGATCTTGCGCAGAAGGGTCACCAGGCTGTAGAATACGCCCTCGTGCCGCTGACCGGTTTGCAGCTCGTCCCATTCGATGCTGTCCGGCAAGATTGCCCAGGGTAAGACCTGAACGGCCCCAAAGCCCACGCCTGCCAGCACCGCCAGCGTCAGCACCACCGGCAGGCCCCATTCCGGCAGGGAGAATATCAAGGCGACCAGGATGGCGGACATGAAGAGCATACCGGCGATGTAAGACAGGCGTTTGTCGGTCCGCCCGGACAACCAGTTCCAAAATGGCAGGGAAAGCAGGGCGGCTACGAAGAGAACGGCGAAGATCATATCGCTTTCCTCTTCCAGCCCCATGCGGTACTTGAGGAAGAACAGCAGCATCGCCTGGACGACTTCAAGCGCCGCCCAGGTGAACAGGAATATGCCCATCGTATAAAGGAACGGGCGATTTTTCAGCGCTGCGCGCAGGGAGTCCTTCAGCCCTGGCTGAGATTGCTGCAGGTACTCTGGACGCTCGCGCACGCCGAAGAAGGTCAGCACCAGCGGGAGCGCCGCCAGGATGCCCATCGCCGCGCCCACTATGGAAATCCTGCTGGCGTTTTGTGGGCGCATCGTTCCTATGATCGCCAGCGGAAGCGTAAACGCCAGCATGGTGCCGATGATCGAAAACACCATACGTATGCTGGTGAGCGAGGTGCGTTCGTCATAATCCTGACTCAGCTCCGGGGTCAGAGCGTAATACGGCATGTAGACGAAAGTAGCACAGGTATCGTATAGGAAATAAGCTGCCCCATAGTAAACTGCTAATCCCATCTGGCTGCTGATGGGTGGAATCCACCACATCAGAGCAAACGACAGAGCGTAGGGGATAATACCAAACAAGATAAAGGGTCTGCGGCGCCCCCAACGGCTGCGAGTACGGTCGGAGATATAGCCCATGATCGGATCATTGACGTAATCGGCTGTGCGCCCGATAAAGACCGATACTGCCGCCAAGGCAGGATTTAACCCAACCACGTCTGCCAGGTAGATGGCGAACAGGACCCCGATCATGCTGTCGGTCATGGCGAAGCCGAAATCACCACCGCCATATAGGATCTTGGTGATGAGAGGTAATCGCTCTTTTAGCGCCGGGGTGTGTGCCATGGGAATCCCAAGGGAAGGATCAAGAAGCTGCCTGGCTGCCTTCTTTCAAGACGCCGAAGCCCATGAAGATGCTGGTCAGCTCGTGCACGTAGTACTGAAATTCAGGGCTTTCGCGAACCTCCATGCTGCGCGGCCGCGGCAAGTCGATATCGATCACCCGCTCGATCAGACCTGGTCGAGGCGTAAAGATCACCACCCGATCGGAGAGCTGGATGGATTCGGGAATGCTGTGGGTAACAAAAAGGACGGTCTTACGCGTCTTCAACCACAACTGTTCCAGATCGACGCGCAGTTGTTCGCGCGTCATAGCATCCAGAGCGCCCAGCGGTTCGTCCATCAATACCAGGGAGGGGTCATGGATCAGGGCGCGGCAGAAAGCTGTGCGCTGCTGCATCCCGCCGGAGAGCTCGAATGGATAGCGCTTTTCGAACTCCTGTAAGCCCACCGATTCCAAGAGCTCACGCGCCCGCGCCCGGTAGTCTTCCACCTTCAGCTTGCGCATCTCGATCTGGATCAGCACGTTGCCCAGGACATCCCTCCAATCTACAAGAACCGGGGTTTGAAAGACAATGCCGATATCCGTCTGCGGGCCGGTGACCGGCTGGTCGTCGATCCTGATCTCCCCCTCATCGAAATCCAGCAAGCCGGCTGCCATGAGCAGCAGCGTGCTCTTGCCGCATCCCGATGGGCCAACAATCGAGATGAACTCTCCTTTATGGACGGTAAGTTCTACCGGTCCAAGGGCATGCACAGGGCCGGTCCTGCTCTGGTAAACTTTCTTCACGTCCCGGATGGTGATTAATTCGGTCAATCCCTGTTTCCCTTTCAGGTAAGCTCATCCCAAAGGGCACAAAGGTCATCGGGATGGTTGAAAAGTATGACCATCTGTATTGATCCTTCATGCCCTTTGAGTGATGCCAGCCAACCACCGATCTGGTTACTACTGCTGGGGGATGAACTCGTTTGTGTAGAACTGTTCGGCGGTCATGTCGGTTTCCAGCTCTAGATACGTCTTCTGGAGCTCCAGGACATTCGCCCAATCTTCGGGCACATTCAGGCCCAGGATCTTATCCGTGTTATTGGGCGAGAAGAGGATATCCAGGGATACATCCAACTGCTTGCGCACCATCGTTTCGGTGTCAGCCAGCTGCGAGTTGTAATCGACCAGGGCCTTGGTGCAGGCATCGCGGTCATCCAGGCAAGCCAGGACAGAATCGAGGCTGGCTTTTACGAAGCGCTGCACCAGGTCGGGATTCTCGGCGACCATGTCTTTATGGGCAACCAGGACGTAACCCGGCTGGGCAACTCCATAGTTGGCATAATTGAAGATGATTGGAGGCTCGCCGCCTTCCTGCTCGATCTGGGCAGGCTTGTCGTCGATGCCAGCCAGGATGCAGGGCGCCAGGTTCTGCAGATAGCTGCTGACCAGGGCAGATTCGGCCACATTCACCAGCTCGATATCGTCCATGGTCATACCAGCGTACTGTAGCGCCACCGGGAAATAGTTATTTACGCCCGCGCCGGCGGTAGTCATGATCTGCTTGCCCTTCAGATCCGTGAACTCCTTGATACCCGAATCAGGTCGACAGAGCACGGCGTCGGTGCCCATGGCATCGATAGAAGCCACAGCGATGACCGGAGCGCCTCCAGTTGCGTTGCTGATCAGAGCACCGTTCGAGCCGTAGGCGAAGGTGCTGTCTTTATTGGCGACCAGAATAACAGCATTCCCAGAGCCATTACCTTGTTTGACCGTCAGATCGATGTTCTGGGCTTCATACAGTCCTAATTCCTTGCCGTATATGAATGCTGCGTGGATGCCATAGAAGGACCAGTTCACCCGCAGGGTGACTTTGTCCATGGGTGGTTTGGTTGGTTCAGGTGTGGCGGTGATGATTTTCTCCTGCACCACCGTCTCACCTTGAACAATCACGGTCTCAACCACGGTGACAGTCTCGATCACCTTTTCAGGCGTCGGGACCGCCTGTGGAGCGCAGGCTGCCAGCAGGGCCAGCAGCAGGATGGCAGATGTCAGTTTGATATACTTGGCTTTCATGCGGTCCTCTCCTCAATGATTCTATGATCTTCTCGCGGGAGGTGCTATGCCCATCCCTTTCCGGTCATAAAGCAGGACGATCTTATTCTTCTCCCAATCAACCTCCTTTCCCGATCTGGCAACCGAAACCACAGAGTGCAGGAGCTTATAATCCGGTTTGTCCCACAATAGGAGCGCGCTGCGAAACGTGCCAGGGAATGATGCGCCTTTCCAGCAGCACAACGATGTAGAACAAGATCAGACCCAATAAAGCCAGCATGAAAATGATGGCGAAAGCGAGGTCCATGCGCAGCTGCCCGGTAGCAATCTGGATGTAGTAACCAAGACCCGCATCGCCGCCGATCCATTCCGAGATCGTTGCACCTACTGTGGCGTTCACTGCCGCACCTTTAAGGCCGACGAACAGCTCCGGCAATGCGGCTGGAAGCCGGATCTTCCAAAACATGGTCAGCGGATCAGCCCCTGTAGACCGGCTGAAGTGTCCCATCTCCGGGCTGAGGGATGTGAAGCCTAATATCCCGTTTAACAAGATCGGGAAAAAGCACACCAGGAAGACGATGATTATCTTTGGGAAAAAGCCGAAACCAAACCAGGTAACAAACAGCGGGGCAAAGGCAATTTTTGGCACCATCTCAAGCGCCACCGCTGCCGGGTAAAAGGTCTGGCGCAGCAGCTTGGAGAACGCTACTACCATCGCCAGCGGAATGCCGACGGCTACGGCGATGGTAAACCCAACTAATGTTTCCCAACCGGTCACCAGGGTGTACTCCCAGATCAGGTCGAAATGGGAGATAAATTGCCCGAAGATGCTGGTCAGGGAGGGGACGATGTAGCGCGGCACCTTAAAGATACGCACACCCAATTCCCAAAAGGCGAGAAATGCCAGGACGAAGATGAGGGTATTCTTCGAATCCCATAGCCAGTGTTTGAATTGTGATAGCCGATCGTTTCCACGTTCCCGAGGGTTCGTTTTTACCGCTCCCATTAATGATTACTCCGATGTAATGTTGAACTTTTGCTCCATCTTACCCAGCACCTGATCCAGCACCTGTAAGGCCTGGTCGATCTCCGTCTTTTCGATCACCAGCGGGGGAGCAAAGCACAGGCGGTTATAGTAATAGCCGGAATGGATACAGATCACGCCTGATTTCACCAGCTCACTCAGCGCCCAGCCAGCGGCTTCGCCCGCCGGCTCCTTGGTCTTGCGGTCAACCACCAACTCGATGGCCAGGTAGAGCCCCAGCCCGTTGAAATGCCCGATCGAAGGATGGCGCTTGCTGAGCTCTTCAATACCGCTCAGGAAATACGCTCCCTTCTCTGCCGCTTGTTCCAGGATGTGGTCGCGGTCATAAATTTCGAAAACCTTAATCCCGCCGGCACAGGCTGGGGGATAGGCGGTGAAAGTGGAGGAGTGCGCCCCGGGTCCCCAGGAATCCATGATTTCCTGCCGCCCGGTGACTGCCGATAGCGGCAGGCCGTTGCTGAGCGATTTCGCTATGGTGATCAGATCCGGCGCCACGTCCGCATGTTCGATAGCCCATAGACGGCCCGTGCGTCCCATGCCGTTCTGCACCTCATCGCTGATGAAAAGGTAATCGTACTTCTCGGCGATCTCCTTCACCCTTTTTAAGTAAGGCAGGGGCGCCATAATGTACCCCGCTGAGCTCTGGAAAGGCTCGATCAGCATGGCTGCAACGTTGGTGATCTCTGCCTTGGGATTATTCAGCCAGGTCTCTTTGCTTTTGAACATGGTCTCGAACTGGTCGGCGCAGAACAGATCACAAGAAGGGTATTCTTTGCCAAAGGGGCAGCGATAACAATAGGGGAAGGGGATACGCACGACCGCGGTATCCATCGGGGGAATGGGGTAGCAATAAGCCATCATAAAGGCTTTGCTGGTCAACCCCATGGCGCCTGCAGTGCGCCCGTGATAATCTCCCCAGTGGGTGATGATGATCTGTTTGCCGGTATACCAGCGCGCCAGCTTGATGGCTATCTCGACCGCCTCCCCGCCCGTGACCGCCCACATAACTTTCTTCTCGAAATTCCCGGGGTGGTGCTCTGCCAGGATGCGCGCCAGCTCGGCGCGCGGCTCTACCGGCAGCTCGGCGTAGTGGTTCAGCTTATCCATCTGGGCTTTGATGGCGCTGTTCACCTCCTCATTGGCATGCCCCAGCGAGTCGACGGTGAAGCCTGAATGCAGGTCGATGTACTCATTGCCGTCCACATCGACGAGCCTGGCACCTTTGCCATGGTCGATGACCGGTGGGCAGGGGAACAAGGAGAAATCCAGATGACCGGTCGACTCGTATTGGATCGTCTTGAGCAAGATCTGCTTGCTGCGCGGCCCGCGCCCGGATTCTTCGACACGTTTCTTGAATGCTTCCACCGAGCCGCGCAGCTTGGCGCGCTCTTTCAATACTCGTTCTTCAAAAGGGGTGACCAATGTGCCCTCCTCCTATTTGATGACAGTATTTCCTACATGAATTGAGCTCTCCGATGCAGCTACCTGTCCCTCAGGCTGGTTGGCCCATTCGGTCTCTTCCATCCGCTTCAGAAGGGATGTGCCGGCATCGTAGATATGCTTGCGCACAATTTCCTCCGCGGCCTGCGGGTCCCCAATGGCGATGCCATCAAATATTGCCTGGTGTGAAGCCTCATCACTGACCATGTCGGAACGGTACAGCTTGGTATTGAGTATGAACATCAATGTCAGCGACTGCAAGTTTTTGATCATTGCCATCAGCAGATCGTGCTGGCAGAACTGGATGCTCATCTCGTGGAATTTAATATCGGTCTTGATGGTCTCGGCATAATCGCCGGTCTGTTCCAATTCCCCCATCCGGCGCACCAGGAGGCGCATCTCCTCCAGGTATTCTCGCTTGGGGACATAATTTTCCATGCTCAATCGCACAGCGGTGGGCTCAAGCAAGGCGCGCAGGGTGTAGATTTCCTTGACCATCTTCGGGGTAAGCGTGGAGACGAAAGCGCCGCGGTAAGGGATGACTTCGACAAATCCCTCCTGCTGCAGGAGGCGGAGAGCTTCGCGCACGGTTCCACGCGAGATGTTCAATGATCGGCTTAGCTCGACTTCGTGCAGCGGGGCGCCGGGCAGTAATCTGCCCTGGAAAATTTCCTCCTTAATGCTTTCGGCAGCAGCTACAGCTAACGTGGGTGGGCGGGTTAATTCTTTCAACGCATCTGCCCTCCATTGTAGGACGATTGATGGTTGTATTGTCGAATGATCAATTGTTCGACAATATTATTTTATACACATTTCGACTTGGAGTCAAGCATGAAAATTGATCCGCCGCTAGAGGCGGAGGCATACCTGCAGCATTTTAGGAATAGCTATCCAATCCAGGCGTAAGCCAGGCGGCATTAGCGCTGGGGGCGCGTGCTTCCCTGGGATTGGCGCATCTAGCGGCAGAGCGGCAACTGGACGTGCTCTCATTTAACGACACTGCCCCGGAGACACACGCTGTCCTTGGATAGCGCCCAGCACTCTACCCGTCGGTCTTCGATCAGACTGGCATCCTGGTCGGGCTGGAGGGTGGTCTTGGCGCCGCCGCTGCCCAGTTTATCCTGCACAATGATTACGAGTATGACCAGAGCGACTGGAATCCCCGATGACGAAGAGGGATGGGTGATCAAGCTATAAGCACTGTGCTCTTCGCGTCCTGCTGAACGCAGCGATGCATCCCCACACGATATAAGGATCTAATCCGGTCCTTTATCTTTAACGCAAAAAGCACCCTTTCAGGTGCTTTTCTTGTAGCGGGGCTTGGAGGAGTTTATCCTGAGCGAACCCGAAGGGAACCTAGGACCTTCGGGTTATGAGTGAAAAACCCGTTTCCGCAACCTCTAACCTTCAAGCCAGTCTTTTTGACCCAGCCCGACAAAGAGCGGTTCTCGCTGGCCTGACTGGGAGAGATTGCTTGGTTAGATTGTAGCACCTTTAGAAGATTTTTTCAGCAATTGGCTGATAATTAATAGAGGAGCTGCCTGGCAGTGTGAATCGGGATATCCCGATAGACCACAAATCAAGAAACTAATACACTGGGGCAGGCGTTCAAAGGCAGATAAGATCGTGTGTCTCATAAAACATATCGGATTATAGACATTTCTTGTATATTATCCGATATGATTGTGATTCTTGCGAGGGATTTCTCAGCCCGGTAGGCGTAATTCTTCAACCGCAGCCGATCGCGGACCTGATCAAGGAGTCTTTTT
>CAZGIX010000143.1:0-12264 GCA_964525785.1 uncultured Anaerolineaceae bacterium | reverse complement strand
TATTTCATCCCCGAATACCGCCTTCGGCGGTTTAGCCGAATCTCGGAATGACGTGCCAACCAGAGTGAGAGTTTTTATCTCGTTCTAACGTTTAACAATCAACTGGGGATAATACCGAGCGTCTCCAACGTGCTGCGCATGAACATGCGCTGGTACATAACCGCCATCTGCTCCGGCGTGTAGGGGAGATCTTCCTCTAACCACCAGGTCATCAGCCCGATCCAGGCGCCTGCCAGGCTGTTGATGAACACCTCCAGAGGGACCAGCGGCTTGAGGGCATGGTCGCTGCGCTGGGTGAAATGCTGGATCACCCTGTCAATGGCCTCGGTGAGGAGCTGGCGCAGGCGGTGCATGGCCGAATAGGTGCCCTCACCGCGCAGCAAGACGTTATAAAACACCCTATTCTGGGCGACATACTGAAAAACCAGGACGATCAAGGGCGTTACCTCATCATCCGAGACCGGCCCGCGGCTCTGATCAGTGCCCGCCAGGGGGAATTGAGCCAGTCGGTTCACAAGCCCGTCCACCTGATCGCTGAGAGACTGCATGAGCAGATCTTCTTTGTCATGATAATGCAGGTAAAAGGTGGTGCGTCCCAGATCTGCCCGGGTGGTGATCTCCTCGATGGTAATTGACTCGTAGCCTTTCTCAAGGATCAAGGCAAACAGCGCTTCCTGCAGGCCGCGGCGAGTGCGGCTGATCCGGCGGTCGGATTTTCGTTTTTTTAGATCGTTCATTTCTGACGCAGTGTTCATAATTGGACTCTGTAAAAAACTGGCAGTTGACAGGCGGGCAAGAATGTATATAATACTGAACGCACTGTTTAGAAATGGATTATTTGTATATTATAGCACACGATGTTTATAAATGCTCTCCCCTGAACGCGCCAATGGGCGCTCTCTCTACGCACAAAACGCCCCTCCACCCCCTTTGCCCTGTCCAAATGGCTGCAGCGGCGAGCCGCTGATCCGCCTGCGAGGTGTTGTCAAGCGCTACCGCACCGCGGCGGGCGATTTCACAGCCCTACAAGGTATCGATCTGGATGTCTATGCAGGTGAATTTCTGGGCATCTACGGCAAATCGGGAGCCGGGAAGACCACGCTGATCAACATGCTGACCGGGGTGGACCATCTCAGCGCGGGTGAGGTATGGATGGACGGCCTGCCGATCCACAACATGGATGAGAACAAGCTCTCCTTGTGGCGCGGGCGCAGCCTGGGGATCATCTACCAATCATTCTACCTGATGCCCTCCCTCTCCCTGCTGCACAACATCATGCTGCCGATGGATATGTGCGGTTTGTACCGGCGCGGACAAAGCGAAGAGCGCGCCATGGAACTGCTGCGCATGGTCGAGCTCGAGGATCACGCTCACAAGCTGCCGTCTGCCATCTCCGGCGGGCAGCAGCAGCGCGTCGCCATCGCCCGCGCCCTGGCGAACGACCCGCAACTCATCGTCGCCGACGAGCCGACCGGACGGCTGGACAGCGTGACGGCCGAAATCATCCTGCAGATATTCGTTTCCCTGATACAGCAAGGCAAGACAATCCTGATGGTGACCCACGACGCGGGGCTGGCGCAACGCGTTTCACGCACCCTGCAACTCACGGATGGGCAGATCACCGATCAAGAAATGACACTCTAAGCATGAACCCCGCGACACCAGATTCCACCGCCCAGTTCCACTACCTGCCACCCGAGCGCTGCAGCGAGGATGCCCTGATCCAGATGCAGGACATCTACAAGAGCTTCAAAACGGCAGAAGGTGACTTCGCAGCCCTGAAAGGCGTGACCACCTGCTTCTATCCGGGGGAGTTTGTCAGCATCGTGGGGAAATCGGGCAGCGGTAAATCGACCCTGGTGAACATGCTGACCGGCATCGACCACCCTACCTCAGGCAGCGTACGGGTAGGCGACAGCATGATCCACACGATGAGTGAGAACAAGATGTCGCGCTGGAGGGGGCGCAACCTGGGCATTGTCTTCCAGTTCTTCCAGCTCATGCCGACCCTGACCTTGCTGGAAAATGTGATGTTGCCTATGGCGCTGTGCGGCAGCTGCAACCAACCCTCGATACGGGAACAGCGAGCGCGGGAGCTGCTGGCGCTGGTAGGACTGGAAGCCCTGGCAGATAAACAGCCGGCGGCTGTCTCAGGCGGGCAGCAACAAAGCGCGGCCATTGCCCGCGCACTGGCGAACGATCCGCCGATCCTGATCGCGGACGAGCCCACCGGGAACCTGGACTCGCGCTCGGCGGATATCGTATTCGATGTATTCAGCGGCCTGGTTGAACAAGGCAAGACGATCCTGATGGTGACTCACGACGCCAGCCTGGCGCAGCGCACACAGCGCATCCTGCTGCTCTCGGACGGGGAGCTCATCAACCCGTGGGTGGCGCAGGCTTTTGATGACCTCTCTCACAGCCAGATGCTGTGGCTGACCCACCACCTGGAAGCGCACACACTGGAGGCGGGCGCTCCGGCGGTCTCGCCCAACTCGCTGATAGCTGGCTTGTGCCTGGTGACCAGCGGTCGCCTGGAGGTGCGGCGCCGGGGCGATCAATACGGCAGCCCGCTGCTCTCACTTGCTCCAGGAGAATACCTGAGCGGCTTCGACCTGCAAGCCATTGGAGCGGATGGGATCAGCCTGCAGGCCGGATCGCGGGAGGCGACCAGCCTGCTGATCCTGGAGGCGGAGAGCTTCCAAAGCTGGGTGAGCGGTGATCCAACGGCGCGGGCAAACCTGGAGGCGGCTGTACACGACCGCCGGATCAGGCTGGGACAGGAGAGCGGCTGATGGCTCGCCCGCGCACGCAAAAGATATTCTCTGACCTGCTGAGCAATCCTCTGCGCTCACTGCTGGTGCTGGCCTCGATCATGGTGGGGTTGTTCGCTATCGGCGTCGTAGGCGTCATCTACGTGATCGGGCCGGAGGACATGCAGACCAGCTACGCCTCCATTAACCCAGCCAACCTTTCGATCACAGCGGGCTTATTCGACAGCTGCGCGGTGGAACACGTTCTAGGCATGCAGGGCGTGCTCCAGACTGAAGGGGCGCGCGTCTTCAGCACCCGCCTGGAGGCCGAGCCGGAGGATTGGATCGCTATCGATCTAACGGCGTTAAAAGACCCGGGGCAAATGAATATCAACAAGGTGCGGCTGGTGGAGGGCACCTGGCCGCCCGGCGAGCGCGAGATCGTCATCGACCAATACAGGTTGGAAGACACACACGCACAGGTCGGTGACATGGTCACCCTCGAGCTGCCGTCGGGCAAGACGCGCCAGTTAAAGCTGGTGGGCGTAGTGCAGGACCTAAGCATCGGAGCATACCACGGGGCAGGTGGTTTTTTTGCGGCCTCAGTGCAGGGCTACCTGAGCATGGATACACTGGAATGGCTGGAACAGCCCCTGCCAAATTATTACAGCATGCTGTTCGTCACCCTGGAGGGCAATACCAACGACCGGGCTTACCTGGAATCGGCGGCACAGACGGTGCGCGAGGAAGTTAAAGACTGCGGGGTGGAGGTTGTCAGCACGGTGCTGCGCAGCTCGACCGAACACCCAAACCTGTACCTGGCTGAGGCAATCCTGGCAGTGCTGATCATTATCGGCCTGCTGGTCTCATTCCTGAGCGGTTTCCTGATCGCCAACACCTTGCAAGCGATCATGAACCAGCAAGTGCAGCAGATTGGCATCCTCAAGACAGTTGGGGCAAGGCGGTACCAGATTGCGGGCATTTACCTCTTGCTCAGCCTGCTGTTCGGGGTGCTGGCTTACCTGATCGCAGCGCCGCTGGCGATGATGGTCGGATTCCGGTTGGTAGATTTCCTGACCGTGCAGATCAACTATGTTTTCTACGGGCAGCGAATGGTGCCAGAAGTCCTGGTTTTGATGGGGGTCATCGCCCTGCTGATGCCCCAGATCGCGGCACTGCTGCCTGTACGACAGGGGACAGCTATCAGCGTGCAGGAAGCGCTGAGCGGTTACAACCAGAGCCACCCACCCGAGCGAGGCTGGTTCGACAGGCAAATCAGCAAACTGCGCAACACATCCTTGCTGCTGGTGGTGGCGCTGCGCAACACATTCCGGCACAAATGGCGGCTGCTGCTTACCCTGATCACCCTCACACTGGGCGGGGCGGTGTTCATCGCCACATTCAACGTGCGGGTGTCATTATTGGAATACATTGACGACATTATCCAGTATTTCCAGGCAGACGTAAACATCACCCTGGACCGCTCGTACCAAATCGAAGAGGTGTCTGCCAGGATCCAGGAGGTAAAGGGCGTTTCGATGGTGGAAGGCTGGATGTTCGCGCGCACAGAGCTGATCCTGGAGGACGGCTCAATCGGCGAGAGCGTGTCGCTGCTGGCGCCGCCCGCCGAAAGCCCGCTGATCGAGCCAATCCTGCTGGAGGGACGATGGATTACACCCGGCGATCGCAATGCGGTTGCCTTAAGCGAGCTTTTCAAAGAGAAATTTCCGGACCTACAGGTGGGAGATACCCTGCGACTGCGCGTCAACGGCGACGAGACCGACTGGGTAGTGGTCGGCTTTTTCCAACTGGCGGGTACTGTGAGCGGCTATTCTGCATATACCAGCTATGAGTATTTATCTGACCTGCTGCACCAATCGGGCAGGGCGGCCGCGTACCGGGTAGTATCCGACCAGCCAGACCTGACTCGCGAGCAGCAAGAAATCCTGGGAAAAGCCGTGGAGACCCACCTGAGCGAGACGGGCATCACTGTGGCAGACATTAGCACGGGGCAATCCTTATCCGAGTTGGCAAGCGATGGCTTCAATGTATTAACCGTCTTCCTGCTTTTCCTGGCGATACTCACCGCCCTGGTGGGCAGCATCGGCCTGGCTGGAACGATGAGCTTGAATGTAATGGAACGCACGCGGGAGATAGGCATCTTGCGAGCAATCGGTGCCACCGACCTGGCTTTGATGCGCATGGTGCTGGTGGAAGGCGCACTGATCGGGCTGATGAGCTGGGTGCTGTCCTCGGTGGTGGCCTTTCCGATCAGCGAGATCATGTCTGACAGCATCAGCCTGGCTTTATTCAGCGGGCGAGCAAATTTCGGATTTACACCGACCGGTTTCATCATCTGGCTGGTGGTGGTCATCATCCTGTCTGTACTCGCCAGCGTGCTCCCCGCCCGAGGTGCAACCAGGCTGACCATCCGCGAGGTGCTGGCATACGAATAGGAAGCTGGAATTTTAAATCTATAGGGAAATGGTAAACAAGATGAAGAAACAATTGATCCCACTATTAATCCTCCTGAGCCTGCTGGCGGCAGCCTGCCAGAGCAACGCGTCGGCACAGCAGGAACCCACTGCCATCCCGGTCGTCACAGGCGAGAGCGATATTATCGTAGACGGCAAACTGGTGCCGGTGGAACACGTCGATCTCAGCTTCAACATGACCGGAGTGATCTCCGAAGTGCTGGTGGAGGAAGGGCAGGCGGTCGAAGCCGGGCAGGTGATTGCACGGTTGGACCAAAAACCGCGCCTGGCAGCAGCCGTGGCGGCGGCTGAGCTGGAGCTGGTCAACGCCCAGCAGGCGCACAAGACATTGAACGAGAACGCGTCGGTCAATACCGCGGCTGCCCAACAGCGGGTGGCAGACGCTCGGGACGCAGTACGCTACGCCGAACGCTACCTGAACAACCTGAACAGCGGAAGCCGCGGCACCGATATTACCAAAGCAGAAGCGGACGTGGTGCTGTTAAAGGATCGCCTGGATGAAGCGCGCGAGGATTACGCTCCATACGAAAACAAGGATGAAGATAACGTTACGCGGGCGACTTACCTATCGAGACTGGCGGATGCCGAGCGCAAATACGACGACGCGGTGCGGCTGCTCAACAACCTATCGGGAACACCCAGCGATATCGACCTGGCAGTGGCGGAGGCCAACCTGTCGCTGGCGCAAGCCCAACTCACGCTGGCAGAGTCGGAGTACGAAGAAGTGAAAGACGGTCCGGATCCGGACGACCTGCAGGCAGCCCAGGCGCGGCTGGCAGCCGCAGAGGCAGGATTGGCTGCATCACAGGCCGCGCTGTCGGATGCCGAGCTGATTGCTCCTTTCGGCGGCAGCGTGGTGCGCCTGGATATCAAGGTCGGTGAGCAGGCGATGCCCGGCACAACGGCGGTGGTGCTGGCAGATCTATCGCAATGGGTGGTGGAAACTGACGACCTGAACGAGATGGAAGTGCCCGAGATCCAGGTGGGGGAGCAAACCAGCCTGACCCCAGAACCGATCCCCGACCTGGAGCTGACCGGCACGGTCGAGTCGATCAGCCAGATCTACACCGAGGTGCACGGCGACGTGACCTACCAGGTGCGCATCGTCCTGGATGAGAGCGATGAGCGCCTGCGCTGGGGCATGACGATGACCGTGCGCTTCGAACGCTAAAGATGTCAGCGTATCTTCGATCCCATACTCTCCCGCGCCCGGCCCAACTACTGGCGGGCATTGCACTGCTGATGGGCCTGGCCCTGGCGGGCTGCCAGCCGACTCCCGAGGCAGCTGCCCAGGCTCCGGCGACTGAGGCAGCGCCCGAGGTCCTGCAAGTGCAGGGCAAGCTGGAGCCGCGCCGATCGGCGACTCTCTCCCTGCCGCAGGGCGGGCGCGCTGCCCAGGTGAACGTGGCCGAGGGGCAGCTGGTAGAGGCTGGCGAGGTGCTGGTGGTGTTAGATGGCTACGAAGGACTGCAGGCGGAGATGGCCGTGGCGGAGGAGCAGCACATCCTGGCGCGCCAGGCGCTGGACGAGCTTTATAAACAGGCAGCTACCGACCGCACTCTGGCAGAGGTAGAGCTGAGCCTGGCGGAAAAAGAGCAGGCGATCGCAGAAGATCACGCCGCGAGCATGAGCAAACCGCTGCCGCAGAAGGACATCGACCAGGCGTACGCCAACATGCTGCTGGCTGAGGACCAGCTGGAGAAAGCCCAGGAAGACCTGGCAAAAGCGCAGCGGATCTATACGAACAAGAAGCACATCATCTGGCAATTCATCAACAAACACCAGTTCAAGCTGCGCATCACCCTGCTGGAACAAAAAGCGGCGACTTACGAGCGCCGCTACCAGGACGCAGTGGAAAAATATAAAGACCGGGTCAACTTCCCGGACCCGATCGACAAGGCGCTGGCGCAAGCCCGGCTGGAAGGCGCCAATGCCAGGCTGAGCGAAGCCCAGCAGAACCTGGCAGAGCTCAGCAGCGGGCCGGATCCGGATGACGTCCAGGCAGCACAGGCGCACCTGGAAGCGGCACACGCGCGCCTGGAAGCTGCCCAGGTGGCGCTGCGCTCGGCAGAGCTGGTGGCGCCGATCTCGGGCGTGGTGGTGGACTTAGAGGCCCAACCGGGAAAATGGATCCCCGCTGGAGGAACCTGGGCGGTGCTGGCAGACCTTTCCGAATGGCAGGTCGTGTCGGACGAAGTGCCCGAGAAACTGGCTCCACAAATCTACGTGGGGCAGCTGGTGCGGCTGGGCATGGATGCGCTGCCCGAGCTGGAATTCGAGGGGCAGGTCGAGTCGCTTTCCTTGTTCTACACCGAGGAGGATGGGGATATCCACTACACGGTCAAAATTAAAGCATTCGATTACGACCCGCGCCAGCGCTGGGGGATGACGGTCGATATCGAATTCCTCCCAGAGACAACCACCAACTAAACCGGCATGCGCAGCGCCCCTTCGGGCCGGACGCGGATGGCGTGGCAGGAACCCGGACCGTAGATGCGCTCGACCCTGTCAAAGTAAACCGAAAGCAGATCGTCGGGCACAAAAGCCTGGATCGTGCCGGCAAATCCGCCGCCGTGCACGCGCCAGGCGCCGCGACCGGACAGCAAGGCCTGGCTGACCGTCAGGGCAATCGAGATGCCCTGACGGGTAATGGCCTTAGCAGTGTAGCAGTTCTGATTCAGCATCCAGGAGCTACGACCGGACTCGTTGACCAGCTCCAGGAACCTGCCAAAATCGCCCGCTTCCAGGGCATTAACCTGCTCGACCACGCGCTGATCTTCACGGAAAAAATGGATGGCCCTCAGGATCGCCCGATCGCTGACCTGCCCGCGCAAACTGCGAATATTATCCATCACCTGATCTTCGGACAGCTCGCGCAGCACCTGCCCGCCCAGGGCACGAGCAACGGATTTCATCTCGTATTCCACGGCGGCATACTCATCGGTCAAGTCGGCATGATCCCAGGCAGTATCGACAATCACCAGGGTATAGCCGCTAGATGAGAAATCGAAGGGCACTTTTTTCACCAGCGGATCGAGGAAATCCTTAAAGTCTATGGTCACGAAACCACCCACCATACAGGTGGTTTGATCCATCAGGCCGCAAGGTTTGCCGAAATACTGGCTTTCCGCATACTGCCCAATCTGAGCGATAGGCACCCGGTCGATGCGGCCCTGGTTGAAGAGATCGTTGAAGATGACGGCAATCAAGATCTCAAAAGCCGCCGACGAGCTCAGCCCGGAACCCTTCGGCACCCGGCTGGACAGTACGGCATCGAACCCACCCGTCCGGAATCCCAGACCCTGCATCCGTGCGGCTATGCCGCGGATCAGGGAGGTGGTGGTGTACTTTTCGCTATCGACAGCCTGAAGCTGGGCAAGGGAGACGATCGAAGGGGGATAGCCTTGCGAATACACACGGACCACTTCCTGGTCGTTCGGCGCTACCACTGCCAGGATATCCAGGTCCACCGCGGCAGCCAGGATGCGACCGGCGTTGTGATCGGTGTGGTTGCCGCCAACCTCGGTGCGACCGGGAGAGCTGAAAATATGCATGTCAACCTGATCGGGGAAAGCCTGCCGGAAACTATCCAATGCCGCCAGGTAGCGTTCGGTCTGGAACGCCAGCGAGGCCGGCGAGGCGCCATACAGCACCCTCATATATGCCTGACCGCTGCTCAAGTGCAGGTACTTTGTGATGTGGTCCAATGATGGCATAGATCAACCCTTGTAGGGATCACTATTCAGTAGGCTGGATTACCGGCAAAACATGAGCGATGACACCCGCCTCATCCTGAGGGGCGGGCACGCCGTCAAACAAAAACCATTCTTCCGTGTACTCAGTCTCCTCACCCGGATTAAGCAGGTCAAGCGGGCTGAGGGTTTCTAACTCGAGGAAGGCGTGGTCGGTATAGGATTCAAACGAACAGCCCATATCCGGGTATGCGCCGGCGGGATAATATTGAAACCTCTTGACGAATAAGTGCCCGCGGCGAGCATAGGCAACCCAACCATCCGGCAAACTGGCGCCGATCTTCTGCGGCGCCTGGGCCTGCGAATCCTGGCGCAGCAAAACATACTGCCTGCCCAAAACCAGGCGGGGATCGGAGAGATCGGTGTAAGCCCATAAGACCAAGCGACTGGTGGGAAGCAAATTATCGTCGTGCGTTCCACGAGGCGGAAGCGGCATGATGGCGACGCCGCCGGTCTCCATCACCGTCAGGCACCAGACAGCCAGCTCCACAGGCCACTGGCCCAGATTGCGAAGCCGGTGGACGACGCGGGCATGGGCAGTGTACTCGTCAAGGTAGATTTGCATCTCTTTTTGGATGCCAGTCAGCGCCTCGACCGGCTGCACAACGTACAATCCGCCGTTGCGCTCGATGACTGCTACCGGCACGTTGTCGGGCACATAGGTACGCGGAACAGCCTCGGGCGCATGCCACAGGCGATGCCCACCGTAGCTGCGCCACTCATCACCCCCACTTGCTCCGACTTCGTCCTTGAATTCTTTAAATTCGTTATCCCCCCCGACAAAACCAAAGCGGATGATGCGCGGACCAACATCGGCAGTCAAGATCATCTCGATGCTGCTGTTCGCCAGCCGGTAACAATTATCCCAACCCTTGTAGTGGACGCGAGTGGCGTGCATTGGCACCCTCTTGACAGGAAAGCACGATAGCGCTTCCTGCACACAGTTTGTATCCCTCCGAAGTGGAGGGCCTGCCGAGAATCTAGGTAAGGATCCCGGCCCAGCAAGTTTATTTTACTCCACAGACGGGGTTCGGGTACGTACAACTGGAGCGGATCAACGGTTCCAGTTTCGCCGGAAGGATCCGACGTGATGGTAGTCCTTTGAATTTAGAACCCTGGCAAGCCTGGAGCGCTTACCTTCACAGAACCTGGAATTGAATACCTGCATCCCCCCGGCAACGTACCAGGCACGCAGCACCTGTGCGTACATGCGCGCCCGGTTGGCGACCCCCCACCAGAACCCACGGTGGAGCTCGCTGGGCGGATGAGTAACGCCCCGCAACCGAACCGGTTGGACCCTCCAGCCATAGATCAACGCTGCTACTGTGATGGCGGCTTCCAGACCATAACCCTGAGCGGCAGACCTCGAGACATCCCAGAAGAGCTCGCTTCGCAGGCACCGCTGCCCGGACAGCCAGGGAGTCACCAGGTGAGCCAGGTCGGTGTTGAAATGCCCTCCCCGGAACAACCCCAGTGTCATATCGGCCCGGTTTTCCAGAACTGGCTGCAGCAGGTCCCGCACCTGATCGGGCTTCAAACCGACCAGATCGGCATCTAATAAGAGCAGGATGTTTGCACGCGCATGGCTCCAAGCGGTGTAGATCGCCTGACCTTTACCACGATTCTTATCATGTCTCAACAAACGCACGCGGGTATCTATAGCCCCAGCAGCCAGGATTTCCGCCGACGTAGAATCTTGTGAACCGTCATCTACGACCAGGATCTCGTCCAGAAGTCCTACCTGCGCCAATACGGCCAACACCCCCTGGATACGATTAGCTTCATTATAGGCAGCAATGATGGCGGCGATTCGTTCGTGCTTTATCACTGGCGCCATAACCTGAGTGTACCACGAGAATGCAGATTTTTCTGTATGCAAAAGGGTTTCTTGCAGACCATTAACCTAAAGTTAACCGCAGAGGCTAACTGAGTGGCTGCGCCATTCTTAAGCTCCCCTAATGGAAAATCCAAGGTTGATCAGTATAATAATGATCGAGTTTGGTAAGTTACCGCGACAATGGACAATACCCGAACGCGATTCAACGCTTTGCTCCTCCTGCTCATCGGCGCTGTACTGATGGCAGGCTGCGGGGCTGCCGCCATCCCGGTGGTCAGCACCGCTGTGCCTCCATCCAGCACAGCCGGCGTTACAGCCACGCCGGCGCTTCCAGCCAGCAGCCCAACCTACACAACAACCCCCTCACCTTCGCCAACCCACAGCCCGACTCCCACTTTCACCCCGTCACCCACCCCACTGCACCCGCTCAGCATCGAATACCTGCGCCAGGGTGAATATCCGGGCAGCGACATCATCATCGAAGCGACGCTCGAACCAGGGGCCAATTATGCCCGCTACCTGGCTTCCTATCTCTCCGAGGGGCTTAAGATCTACGCCCTGCTGACCGTACCGGACGGTGAGATGCCGCCTAGCGGATGGCCCGCTATCATCTTCAACCACGGGTATATCCCTCCCAGCCAGTACCGCACCACCGAGCGCTACGTGGCGTACGTGGACGCGTTTGCCAGGCGCGGCTACATCGTCTTCCGCCCGGATTATCGCGGACACGGGGAGTCGGAGGGCAGCGCCCGCGGCGCCTACAGCAACCCGGATTACGTGGTGGATGTGCTCAACGCTATGGCCTCCGTGCAGCGCTATCCCGCAGCCGACCCCGGACGCATCGGCATGTGGGGGCACTCGATGGGCGGCTACATCACCCTGCGGGCGATGGTCACAACTCCACAGATCAAGGCGGGCGTGATCTGGGCAGGCGTGGTAGCCTCCTACCCCGACCTGGTGGAGCGCTGGCGGCGCAGATCATCGGGGGGCAGCACTGCCACACCGCGTACGGGCGGCTGGCGGACAGCTCTGCAGGAATCTTACGGCTCTCCGGAAGAGAACCCAGAGTTTTGGAATTCGATCTCCGCCAATGCATATCTGGCTGATCTCTCGGGACCGGTCCAGCTGCATCACGGCACCGCCGACGAGAGCGTACCCCTGGAATTCTCCGAAAGGCTATACGCACAACTTCTGGAGGCCGGGCAGATCGCTGAATACTACAGCTATGAAGGGGATAATCACAACCTGTCGAACTACTTCTCTGAGGCGATGCTGCGCTCGATCTTATTCTTCGATAAATATGTAAAAGGGGAATAACGACCAGGGGCGGTCCTCAAGATTGGGCTCACCTATAGATTTAACCACCGAGCCCATGTCGAGTCCTATTAACTCGTATCACCCGAACTTTAACAAAGTCTCATAAAGTC
>CAZGIX010000142.1:0-12277 GCA_964525785.1 uncultured Anaerolineaceae bacterium | reverse complement strand
GGGACATTTCGAACTATAATCATGTTGAAGTAATGTTGTTCTGGCGTCTACGCATGCCGAACCGTATCTGGTTGAAACCTTTTAGACTGGCAGTTCATTTAGTCTGAGACGATTTAGAGGCTAAATAATGAAAAAAGCACTCTTTGGCGGATTGCTGGGCTTTTTTATCGGCGGCGTGGTGATGCTGTTCTTCAGCTGGGTAGATGGGATACTTTACTTCCGATTGCTCCCGCCCAGAATCGAAAGCTTCGAATTTACTCCTCAGGTGGCGCTCATGCTGTTCCAGTGTCTCCTGACTGGCGCAATTGCAGGGGGCGCCACGTACCTGACAGGGCGTTGGGGGCTGGGGGTCGTTTCCGGTATAGTAGTGGGATACGGGCTGGGGTTCTTATTTATGGGTCAGGACGACCAACCCTGGGAGACGATCGTTGCGCTGGGAATGTTGCTGCCAGTGGCGTCTGTGGGGGTGTTGTCCAGCCTGGCAGCGGCAGTGTTGAGGATGCAAAACAGCGTCTCCGCTGTAAAAAAAACATTAACTTAACCCAAGTTGCTACCCGGGTAACTGAATTAAAAATCCATGTGACTTCTGGTAAATTTGTAGGCGCCTGATCCACAATTTGCCAGGATGGACACATGGATTCGTGACACTTTACTCACTCGATCATGATAAGCGTCCCTTGATTCATATTATGAAATCTGTCACAATACTAGTGTTAACCAAGCCTTCTCCAAACTCGAAAGGGAATACACATGTGCGCCACATCAACTTTTCCTGGACTACGGAAATTCACACCCACCAAGCTCAATATACGCTTTCCAGTTCCCTCAGATATTGAGATAGCCCAAGAATGTAATCTAAAGCCGATTACACAAATCGCCGAAGAAGTTGGCTTGCTGCCCGAGGAGGTCGAGCTGCACGGCACCTATGAAGCCAAAGTCAAATTGGAGGTCCTGGAGCGTCTCAAGGACGTTCCGGATGGGATCTACATCGACGTCACCGCCATCACACCGACCCCATTGGGCGAGGGCAAGAGCACGACGATGGTCGGGTTGAGCCAGGCGCTGGGCGCGTACCTGGGCAAGCGGGTGTTCACCTGCATCCGCCAGCCGAGCCAGGGGCCGACCTTCGGGATCAAGGGCGGCGCAGCCGGCGGCGGCTACAGCCAGGTAGTGCCGATGGAAGACTTCAACCTGCACCTGACCGGTGATTTGCATGCCATCACCGCAGCGAACAACCTGCTGGCAGCGGCAATCGACACCCGCATGTTCCACGAGGCCAACCAGCCGGATGATAAGAAGCTGTTCAACGCCCTGTGCCCGCCCAATAAGGAAGGCCAGCGCCGGTTCTCACCACCCATGCTGCGGCGCCTGAAGAAGCTGGGTATCGACAAGACCGATCCGGACGAGCTGACGGATGATGAGAAGCGCCGCTTTGCACGCCTGGACATCGATCCTGCCAGCATCACCTGGCGGCGCGTGGTGGATACCAACGACCGCTTCCTGCGCGAGATCGAGATCGGCCTGGGACCTGAAGAGAAGGGTATGACCCGCCGCACAGGCTTCGACATCACCGTCGCCAGCGAGATCATGGCGATCCTGGCTTTGACCACCGATCTGGAGGATATGCGCGAGCGTTTCAGCCGGATTGTGATCGGCACCAATAAGGCCGGCGAGGCGATTACAGCCGAGGACCTGGGCGTGGCGGGAGCCATGACAGTGCTGATGAAAGAGGCCATCAAGCCCACTCTGATGCAGACCCTGGAGGGCACGCCGGTCTTCGTACATGCCGGTCCATTTGCCAATATCGCCCACGGCAACAGCTCGATCATTGCGGATAAGATCGCCCTCAAACTGGCCGATTACGTGGTCACCGAATCGGGCTTTGGAGCCGATTGCGGCATGGAGAAGTTCATGAACATCAAGTGCCGCTACTCGGGGCTGACACCGCAGGTGGTGGTCATTGTAGCTACCGTGCGGGCGCTCAAGATGCACGGCGGCGGACCCAGGGTGGTAGCGGGCAAGCCGCTCGACCCGGCCTACACCGATGAGAACCTGGAGCTGCTGCGCGCTGGGTTGGGCAATATGCAGCATCACATCAAAAACGCCAAGCTGTTCGGCGTCAACGTCGTGGTGGCGATCAACTCCTTCAAGGACGATACCCCCGCCGAGGTCGAGCTGGTGCGCCAGGCGGCCCTGGATGCCGGCGCCGAAGACGCCGTCGTCGCTCGCCACTGGATGGAAGCCGGCGCGGGTGCGGTCAAGCTGGCCGAGGCAGTCATCAAAGCGGCCGAGAAGCCAACCCACTTCAAGTTCCTTTACCCGCTGGATCTCACAATCAAAGAGAAGATCGAGATCATCTGCAAGCAGATCTATGGGGCGGATGGCGTTGATTACCTGCCTGAGGCTGAGGCCAAGATCGAGCTCTACACACGCCTGGGATTCGACAAGCTGCCGATGAACATGGCTAAGACCCACCTGAGCCTGAGCCACGACCCTAACCTGAAGGGTGTGCCGAAAGGCTATAAAGTGCCGATCCGCGATATCCGCGCTTCGGTTGGCGCGGGCTTCCTGTACCCGCTGCTGGGAGAGATGCGCACCATGCCCGGCCTGCCGACGCGACCGGTGTTCTACGATGTAGACCTGGATCTTAAGACAGGCAAGGTGGTCGGGCTGTTCTGATAACCCCACCCTACCCTCCCCATCGAAAGGTCACCGATGGGGAGGTTTTTTTACTCCACCCGGCCCTCCCCAGCGAAAGATCATCGATGGGGAGGGTTTTTGCGTTGACCCGGCAACTAAGGAAACTGTAAAGAGGCGCTGATGCAAACCTATCTATAATATGGGATAGCCTTGATGGTGGGATGATCGTGGTGGTAGAGCAGAGGGTTTATGGCTGAGATCGACACTGGTGGGATCGCCGAGCAGCGCGGAGCAAAGCTGCTGCTGGCTTTAAACGCGGCTGCAGTGCAACTGCAGCGTTCAGCCCACTCTGAGGGCGACGTGTTCCGCGCCTTCTACGAGCAGATTGTAAAGATCAATTTGAACGGCAGCATCAATCTGCTTTCAGAAGACGGCAGCCACCTGACCATGATGATTGCGGCGGTGCCGTGGCAAGAGCTGCTGCAGATAGACAGGATAACCAAAATCCAGGACCGCCCAGACCGGCTGGCGGGTTTCCAGTCTTTCCGTTTCAACATACCGGTAGCCTCATTGGACGTGCGCGAAGCGGTGCTGGAGCGGGGCGAGACGATCTTCGCCTCGGACAACAGCCTGTATTTGAGGCAGGTACTGCCAGATGAATACCGCTTTTTAGCAGACGATGTGATCGCTCAATTTGGTGGTCAGCCGGCAATCTACGCACCGCTGGTCATGGAAGGGCAGGTGGGTGGGCTGCTTACTGTGGATGGGGTCGGTCTATCTGCTGAAGACGTGCCGGCCCTCGAAGCCTTCGCCAACCATATTGCGGTCGCGTTGCAGAATGCGCGCCTGTTTTCGGCTTTGCGGGACAGGGATGCAGAGCACCGGCAGGCAGAAGGCGCGCTGCGCGACAGCGAAGAAAAATATCGCCAGATTGTCAGCCAATCCACGGACGGCATCGTTTTAGCCAATGAGGCCGGGCTGATCATCGAGTGGAATGATGGTCAGGAACGCATCACGGGCATCCCCCAGACCCGGGCCCTGGGCCGATATATTTGGGATGTACAGTTCGAGCTGGCGCCGCGCTCGGATCTCTCGGAAGAGTACAAGCAGCAAATTGTCGCCAGCATAAAAGAGTTCCTGGCAAAAGGCGCCTTGCCCGGCATGGAGCAGCCAAGCGAGATCACCATCCGCCGTCCGGATGGGGCCTTGCGCACGATGCAATCGGTTTTATATCCCCTCAAGACCGATCTCGGCTACCGGTTGTGCAGCATAGCACGCGATATCACCGATCGAAAGTCCCTGGAGGGGAATGTGCTTCGCCGGGCAGAAGAGCTGGCAATCCTGCAGGCGCTATCCCTCGACCTGACCTCGGTCCATGAGCTGCCGATCCTGTTGAGGGGCATTGTCGAGAAGGCGGTACAGCTCTTAGGCGCAGAAGGGGGAGGCCTGTACTTATGCGAGCCGGAGCAGGAGCAGATCCGCCTGTATGTGGAACTACACGGAGCGCCGGAGGAGATGATCGGCATAGCGTTCCGTTACGGGGAAGGCGCGGCCGGCCTGGTGGCAGCTTCGGGAAAACCCCTGATCATTGACGATTATCGCACCTGGGCCGGGCGTTCGCCGGTATTCGAGAGCAGTCAGCCATACTCCGCGGTCCTGTCTGTGCCAATGATCTGGAAAGGGCAGGTTACCGGCGTCTTGCAGATTCTGGATGATATTCACATGCGGCGCTTCACACAAGCCGACCAGGAGCTGCTGACCTTGTTTGCCAATCATGCAGCCGTGGCCCTGGAGACAACTCGCCTTTTGGAGGCAGAGCGCGTCCGCCGGCAGGAAGCGGAGACGCTCGCGAAAGCCTCGGCGGCTTTGACTTTGCCCCTGGATCTGGGGGAGCTCCTGGATGCCATCCTGGACCAGCTGCATCAGGTTGTGCCTTACGACAGCGCGGCAATCTTCCTGCTGCAACGCGATCAATTAGAAATTGTCGCCGGGCATGGATTCTCGAATGGAAATACGGCGGTAGGCTACAGCTTCTCTGCCCAGCAAGACCAGCTCTTCATGGAAATTCAACAAACCAGGCGCTCAATCATCATAGCCGACGCGCAGACAGATGCACGCTTTCGGGGCATCGGAGGCGCCGATTATGTGCGTGGCTGGTTGGGGGTGCCGCTGGTGGTGCGCTCACAGGTGATCGGCTGTCTCACCCTGGATAACCGGCAGGTGGGCGTCTACAATGCCCGGCACGCCGCCCTGGCGGAAGCGTTTGCCAGCCAGGCAACGACGGCGATCGAGCGCGCCCGCCTGTTCGAGTTCGAGCGCACAGCTCGTGAGCGCGCCGAGGCGATCCGGGATGCCGCCGGGGTGGTCAGCTCCAGCCTGTCGCTGAACCAGGTGCTGGATGCCGTTCTGGAGCAGTTCTCACGGGTGCTGTATTTCGATAGCGGCAACATCATGATCATCGAAGGTCAGCGGGCTGTGATCAAGGTGTGGCGCGGGTATCTGCAAGAAGATGCTGAGGAGCTGCTTAAATCGGTCAGCTTCGATCTGGCGCAGGAGCACGCCGTGGGACAGGTAGTAAGCCGCGGCAAGCCATTGATGATCACCGATGTTGATAACGATCCGCGCTGGCAAACCACCATCCTGAGCGACCGCATACAGTCCTGGTTAGGGGTGCCGCTGGTCATCCGGGATGAGGTGATCGGCCTGTTCAACATCGACCGCTACACTCCCGATGGTTTCTCCGAGGACGAGGTTGCTCTGGCGCAGACCTTCGCGGCGCACGCGGCGGCTGCCATCGAGAACGCGCGCCTGTTCGAACAGGCTGCCACCGAGAGACGCCATCTGAGCCTGCTGTTCGATGTGGGCCGCGGACTGTCGATCAGCGTGGATCCAGATGAAATACTCAACCGGGCGATCTCCTTAACCTGCCAGTCGTTGGGCGGATTGGTCGGTCAGGCCTTTCTCTTCCATCCGGACGAGCAGCGCCTGCGGTTGTGCGCGCTATACGGCAAATATGAGATCGACCTGCAGGATGTCAATACCAGGATGGATATCCGCCTGGGGATTGGCCTGTCTGGTTGGGTTGCCCAGCACAGGCTGCCGGCATATGTCGTCGATGTGACCCAGGATGAGCGCTGGCTGCACATCGACGAGCTGGATGATGGTGTGCGCTCTGCGCTGTGCGCCCCGATCGTTTACGGGGAGCGCCTGTTTGGCGTGCTGAGCGTGCTGCACCACGAACGAGATGCTTTTTCAAGCGACCAGCTGGATCTACTGCAAGCCATCTGCCGGGAAGTTGGGCTGGCCTTGAGCAATGCCGACCGCTTCCAGCAGGTCAATCGCCGCCTGGCTGAAATGACCCTGATCCAGAACCTGGCTGAGATCTTCACGCAGCGCCTGGAGCTGAGCGTGCTTTTGGATGAAGTGGTCAAACAGCTTTTCGAGCGTTTCCACTATCCGCTGGTAGAGATCTTCCTGCTGTCTGGCGACCACCTCAGCCTGCAGGCATATCGCGGCAATTCACCGAAAGTGATGGATCAAAAGATCACCGAAGGCATCATCGGGCGAGTGGCGCGCACGGGGGAAGTGAACTTCATCCCGGATGTCACCGTGGATCCGGATTACTACAAGTGCAGCCCGGATACTTTAGCCGAGCTGGCGGTCCCAATCTTCCAGGCAGAGCAAGTGATCGGGGTGATCAACATCGAGAGCCATGTGGCCGATCAAATCACGCAGCACGACTGTGACCTGCTCCAGGTGCTGGCGGGTCAAATCTCGATCGCGCTGGAGAACGCCGTTCTGTACGAGCATGCTCGCAGCCACGCCGAGGATCTCGAGCGCACGGTTGAGCAGCGTACTGTCGAGCTCAGCGAGCTGTACGAGCTCAGCCAAAAGATCGGTTTTACACTTTCGTACGATGACCTGCTGCGCCTGGTGCTTTCATCCTTAAGGAATGCTGTGGGCTGCGAGTTGTCAGCCGGCTGCCTGCTGATCGATGGATACCGCTTATTCGTTGTGGAATCGGAACGCCAGCTTTCCACAGCTGGGATCCACGAGCTCCGGACGGCATTCGCTCAACATCTGGATCAGCAAGACAGCCAGATGCCCGGCATCGATTCCACCCCCGTTGAAGTGATCCTTGCCAGGGATTTCCGGCCCGAGTCGCCGGTCATCGATCACGTCGCCTCGACCTTCGTCACACCGATCCTGCTAGGAGGGCAGGTGATCGGTGTGCTGATCGCTGGCAGCGAACAAGCGGTAGAGTTCACCAGCTTTCAGGTGCGCCTGCTGAGGACATTTGCTCACCAGGCAGCCACAGCCATCGAGCGCATCCGCGCGATCCTGGCTGCAGAGCAGAAGCGCCTGGAGGGATTGGTCGAGCACCTGCCGGTTGGCGTGCTCCTGCTGGATGCAGACTTTCGCCTGCTGGTCTCTAACCCGCCCGGCAAGCAGATCTTAAGCGTCATGGACGCCGGAATCCAAGACGGCCGCCTTACTCACCTGATCGATCACTCTGTGGAAGACCTGATCCAGCACTACCGCGATCCGCTGCCGCACGAAATTGTCCTGGAAGGGCCGCCCCGGCGCTACTTCGAAGCCCAGGTCCGTCCTATGGGCCTGGACACTCAGCAATGGGTGATGACATTAAGGGAGGTCACGCAGGAGCGTGAGAACCAGACCCGCATCCAGATGCAGGAACGCCTGGCGACGGTGGGACAGTTGGCGGCGGGCATAGCGCACGACTTCAATAACATCATGGCTGCCATCCTGGTCTATACTGACCTGCTGATGGGCGATCCAAACCTACCGACATCCAGCCGCGATCGCCTGGCGATCATCGAGCAGCAGGTCCAGCGGGCAGCCAGCCTGATCCGGCAGATCCTCGATTTCAGCCGCCGGGCGGTGATGGAAAAGAGCTCCCTGGACCTGCTGCCCTTTATGAAGGAGCTGGAGAGGATGCTCGCTCGGGTCATGCCGGAAACGATCCGCATGGAGCTGGCCTATCAACCGGCAGTCTATCTGGTGAACGCCGATCCGACCCGCCTGCAGCAGGTGTTCATCAACCTGGCGGTGAATGCCAGGGATGCCATGCCCAATGGAGGTGTGCTGCATTTCGTGTTGGAGCGCTACCAGCTGCCGCCTGGCGAGCCATCCCCCGTGACTGATCTGCCCCCTGGAGAGTGGGTCAAGATCACGATCAAGGATACCGGCACCGGCATCGCTCCGGATATCATAGACCATATCTTCGAGCCATTCTATACGACCAAGCCGGTGGGGCAGGGCACCGGTTTGGGGCTGGCGCAGGTTTACGGCATTATCAAGCAGCATGAGGGCTATATTGTTGTGGACAGCCAGGTTGGGGAGGGGGCGGAGTTCACGATTTACCTGCCGGCCCTGCCGGAGCCGAGGGGTGAGCGCAAGCAAACCGAGCCCCTGGCCCAGATTGATGGCGCTGGAAAGGCCGTGCTGGTGGTCGAAGACGATCAGGCTACCCTGGCGGCCCTGCGAGCCTTATTGGAATCGAAGAATTACGATGTCGTCACGGCCCGCAATGGATACGAAGCCCTGCAGCAGTTCGAGCAATCTCAAAATTCGATCTGCCTGGTGGTGAGCGACCTGGTCATGCCGCACATGGACGGCGTAGCGCTTTACAAAGCCATCCAGGATATAGCCCCCGATATGAAGATCCTGTTTGTCACGGGTCACCCGTTGGAGGGTGAGCGGCAGGCGCTGCTGGAGCAGGGGGATGTGCACTGGCTGCAGAAACCATTCTCGGCCCGCGAGTTCACGCGCGTGGTGCAGAGCCTGCTGGAGGTGTGACCGTCTGAAGTCGATTTGTGGGTGAGCGCCAGCGGTCAATAGCGTATGGTGCTGATCACCATGACGATGATGATCATGATGGCGATGGCCGCAAATATGATCTGCTGGGCGCGCATCTTGCGGCGTTCACGGTCGTTAGTGGTTTTTTTCTTCTTCTGTGGCATGGAACACCTTCATTTGTGTTGAAACTCATTCCAGGTGAGCTTTAATCGCCTGGGCTGATTTTTCTGTAATACCCGGGACCGCCATCAGCTCTTCCATGGAGGCCTCCTGGATATCGTGGATCGAGCCAAAGTGGCTGAGCAGCTGCTTGCGGCGCGCCGGTCCGATGCCTGGCACGGCATCCAGGCGGGAGGCCAGGCCCTCCTTGGTGCGCAGCTTGCGGTGGGAGGTGATCGCAAAGCGGTGGGCCTCGTCGCGAATGCGCTGTACAAGGTATAGGCCTTGCGAATGGCGCGGCAGGAGGATGGACTCCGGGTGCCCGGGTGCGAACAGCTCCTCGTTCTGCTTTGCCAGGCTGGCTACGGGTACTTTATCCAGCAGCCCATTGCGTTCCAGGACGGCAACCGCCCGCCCGAGCTGGCCTTTCCCGCCATCCACCAGCAGCAGGTCCGGTAGCAGGGAGAAGGCCTGGTCGGGCTGCTTCCCGGGCGCCAGGGCGGCCTCTTCTGCCGCCTGCCAGCGGTTGAAGCGCCGGGTGAGCACTTCCTCCATGCTGGCAAAATCGTCCGGCCCGGTCACGCTGCGGATGTTGAAGTGGCGGTAGTGCTTTTTCTTGGGTACGCCCTGCTCGAAGACTACCATGCTGCCCACTGCCGCCGTTCCCTGGGTATTCGATATGTCGTAGCACTCGATGCGGTTGGGAGGGGCAGGCAGTCCGAGCGCGGCCTGCAGCTCGGCAAGCGCCTGTTCCTGGCGGTGGGTGTCGGCCTGCCATTGTGCCTGCAGCGCCGACAGGGTCTCGGCGGCGTTTTCGGCTGCCATCTGGATCAGCTCGCGCTGCTGGCCTTCGTGCGGGACGAGGATCTCGACTTTCTCCCCGCCGCTCTTATGTCTCAGCCACTGGCGGATGATCTGGGCTTCTTCCACCTCGTGCGGCAGCAGCACCTGGTCGGGGACATTTGGGGCCTGGTCGTAGAACTGCTTGATGAACTCGGCCATCACGCCGGGATCAGGTGTGGCTTCGGTGCCCTCCAGTAGGAAGTATTCGCGCCCGATCAGCTTGCCGCCGCGGATAAAGAACACCTGCACGCAGGCGTCGCCGTTGGAGCGGGCCATGGCGATCACGTCGGAATCGATGTAATCGCTGGAGATGACCTTCTGGCGCTCAACGACGTTCTCTATGGCCCGGATCTGGTCGCGCAGGGCGGCAGCCCGCTCGAAGCGCAGCTGCTCGGCGGCCTGCTCCATCTCGGCTTGCAGACGCTCGACGATCGGCTCGGTGCGCCCTTGCAGGAACTGGCACAGGTCATCGATCATCTGGCGATAGCTGGATTGGCTGGCAGCTCCGATGCAGGGCGCCACGCACAGCTTGATATCGTAATACAGGCAGGCGCGCTCGTCTTCGCCGGTAATCGTCCGGTCGCAGGTCAGGTAAGGGAAGATGCGCCGCAGCACGTCCAGGGTCTGGTGGACGGCCCAAACGCTGGTGTATGGACCGAAGTAGCGCGAGCCATCCTGCACCATCTGGCGGGTGACGGTCACTTTCGGGTAGGGGTCCGCCCAGTGCACTTTGATATACGGGTAGCGCTTGTCATCCTTCAGGCGGACGTTGTAATGCGGGCGGTGCTTTTTGATCAGGTTCATCTCCAGGATCAGGGCTTCCAGCTCGGAATCCACTACGATCCATTCGATATCGCTGATCTTGCGCACCAGCTGCTGGGTGCGCGGGTCCCTGTTGGCGCTGAGATGGAAATAGGAGCGCACCCGGTTGCGCAGGTTGATCGCCTTGCCGACGTAGATGACTTTGCCGGCTGCGTCTTTCATCAGGTAGCAGCCGGACTTGATTGGCAGGGTATCCAGGACGAGGCGGACTTTTTCGGTCGTTTCCATCGGTGAAAGATTCTATCATACCGAACCCCCTGTATCACCGCAGAGTACGCAGAGTGCGCAGAGCAGACAATATGACTATGTCATTCCGACCGGAGCGCAGCGAAGGGAGGAATCCATGAGGGCATAGCCATAGATAGCCATTACAGGCACTACCTGACCGGCGTTTCAGGGATTCCTCACCCTTGCAAAGGGCGCAAGGGTTCGGAATGACCTGCGGAGCCGCGAGGGTTCTGGATGACATGCGGGGCGTTAGTGTTATTCAATTGTGTACGTCCTGGCCAAATGCCTTATAATGAAAGTATGGCAGAAGAAGATCTTGAGGTAAAAGTCGGGGAGCTGCTGCGCCAGCGCGGGCTGAAGCTGGCGGTAGCTGAATCATGTACGGGCGGGCTGGTGGGCCACCGCATCACCAACGTGCCGGGCTCATCGGATTATTTCCTGGGCGGCATCGTTTCCTATGCCGACGAGGCCAAGATGGGGCTGTTGGGCGTGCGGGCGGAGACGCTAACGGTGCATGGGGCGGTCAGCGAGCAGACGGTGCTGGAGATGGCGCGCGGCGTGCGCCGCCTCCTGGAAGCCGATATCGGCGCCGCAGTGAGTGGGATCGCCGGTCCGGGCGGCGGGACGCCGGAAAAACCGGTCGGCCTGGTGTGGATCGGGTTGAGCACACCCGAAGGACAGCGCGCCTGGTGCCACACATGGGGCGGCAGCCGCGTGGAGGTCAAGGAGCGGTCGGCAGGGGCGGTCCTACAGCACCTGGCGGATTACCTGCGCCACGCCTCGAAAGTGGGTGGTGGGCATGCCCGTACTCGCTCTGAGCTGCTGGAGCCGGTGGACGTCGCCGCGCGCATCGAGCAGGATGGCCGCATCACCCCGCTGCACTTCACCTGGCGCGGGGCTAATTACCCGGTGACCTCCGTGGGGCGCAGCTGGCAAGATGGAACCGGGCGCCACAGCCTGGTCATGGTGCCTGGGGAGCATGTCTTCGAGCTGGTTTTCCAGGCTGCCGATGGTCGCTGGTCTCTGCGCCCTCCGGCCTCGAAAAAGGTCGCCTAGCCCGGCACGCCCATCCGTCCCCTCTCGGCTTCCACCATACTCTCATCGAGCTTGCGGAAAAGCGGCTCTGGCTGTCGCAGTACCTGACCGGCGGGCAGCTGGCTGGGCTGCCATTTGCCGCTGGCCTCTCCCGGCAGGTAGCGCAGCACCTTGTGCTCTCCCAGGTCGTCCTGGCGCATCTCGATCACCTGCTCACCGAAGAGCGGACGGTCGTAGCCCAGATACTGGTGCAGCCGCTCGCTGGTGAACGGCAGGAAAGGCGCCAGCAGCGTTTTGAGCGAGTCGATTGCCCGCAGGGCAGTGTAAACCGTGATGGCAGCCGCGTCTTTATCCGTCTTGATCTCGAACCACGGGGCGGCTTTATCTAGGTATTTGTTGACCTCAGTCGCCAGCCGGATAGCCTCGAACAGGGCAAAGCGCAGCCTCACCGCTTCGATATGCTCGCCTACGGTCTGAAAGCCGCCTTCGACTGCCGCGAGCAGCTCCTTGTCCTCCGGGCGCAGCTCGCCGGGATCCGGCACGTGACCCTCCCAGTGCTTATAAGCAAACGACAGCATGCGGTTTGCCAGGTTGCCCCAGGTGGCGACCAGCTCGTTGTTGTTGCGGTTGAAGAACTCCTGCCAGTCCCAATCGGTATCCTTGCTCTCGGGCATGTTGACCGTCAGGTAGTAGCGCAGCGGGTCGGGGTCGTAGCGGCTGAGGAAGTCCA
>CAZGIX010000141.1:0-12565 GCA_964525785.1 uncultured Anaerolineaceae bacterium | reverse complement strand
CGCCTTTTAACGGAACTCCTGGTTGGCATTGTGTAGAAATACCAACCAGGAGCTCAACCGGTTTATTGGGAGGTCGTATGGAGATTTATAGCATTACCCAGGTCGAACAATCCCCTTGAGGCCCAGATTGCTAACAACAGGGAAGGATCGACTTCCGCATCCGGTAGATCACCGGCGGTATATGCCTGTGATTTGCTGGCGCGCTCTCGCAATGCCCGCCACAGCACCTGGCGCTCATCATCCTGTGCGATAAGATCGTTTACTGTCTCCGCATTTAGCAGATATTCGCCGGTCGTGTAGAAGAAAGTGATCCGCCTCCAGTTTGGCGCAGGGATAGCTTTCGGTAGCAGGTCTACCGGGCCGATTTGGATCTTATAGTACTCCTCGTGTGCGCGTGGATGATCTGGCTCCTCGCGCAGCAGCTCTCCCCGCCTGGTCAGCTCATGACCAAGCACCGGGGCGAAGTACCGGATGCTCCATTTCTCGTCTGCGAAGGCTCCAGTCTGGTAGAACGCCAGATAATCCACCGCCACCACTTTCGGGGCGCTGCGCAGCGGAATCCGGTACCATCCTAAGAGGCGCGCAATCTCCAGGTCGCGCGGATAGTTCATCACTGCAACCAGGACGAGTGCGGTAGGCGAGGGGAGCGCCGTCATTCCCGGGTGTTAGAGGCCCACCTCAGCATTGAATGCCTCGATGGCGGCATCTATCTCATTCACCTGTTTCTGCACATCCGTCCAATAATCGCGCCCGTGCCATTGGTCGAGGATCTCTTCGTAAGTCTTGCCCTGCTGCTCGACCCAGGTGAAGTACTTCAGGTTGTGGACTCTCCGGCGATCTGCATAGGTGAGCTCGAGCAGATTGTCAGTTGAGATGCCCTTGAGATATTGGGCAAAATTAGCAGCCGCATCTCGTTCGGTGTATTCACCAAATTCCTCGTGCATTTCCTTCAGCCGGCTTCCGTACAGCTCCATCGAATCGGTGAGGATAGTCAGCACAATATCCTGCTCACCCATCTCGTAATATTTGGCCATTTTGATCGCCGATATGACGTTGGAGATCCCCGAGAAGCCCATCAGGTCCAGCTTAGAAACGAACTCTTCAGGCACGCCTTGCTGGACAAGATACGCGCGCCCGACCGGCTCGTTGAACAGGCGCGCCAGGTTCACCACGGCATTATCATCGATGGCCACCACCATGTCGGTATTCTTAATATTATGGATCCAGGGGACATGCTTATCGCCAATTCCCTCGATCCGGTGGGCACCAAATCCGTTTTCCAGCAGGGTGGGACATTGGAGCGCCTCACTGGCAGCGATTTTACTGTGCGGAAACACCTGCGTCATGTAATCGCCGCTGGCTATAGTGCCTGCTGAACCGGTTGCAGAAGCCATCCCGCGGTATTCATCGCCGGGTCTCATCACCTGCTGGAGCACCTCTTCCATAGCATGACCGGTGATTTCATAATGCCAGAGGTAATTGCCGAACTCTTCGAACTGGTTGAAAATCATCAGGTCCTGCCCGGAGTTGCGCAGCTCCCAGCACTTGTCGAAAATCTCCTTGACATTCGATTCGCTGCCCGGCGTAGCGATCACCTCGCCGGCAATGGATGCCAGCCATTCGAAACGTTCCTTGCTCATGCCTTCAGGCAAGATGGCGATTGACTCACACGCCAACAACGCCGAATCATAAGCGCCGCCGCGGCAGTAGTTGCCCGTCGAGGGCCAGACTGCCTTTTGCGTGCTTGGCTCGAACTGCCCGGTCACCAGGCGCGGCACCAGGCAGCCAAACGCAGCACCCACTTTATGGGCGCCAGTTGGGAACCATTTTCCCACCAGGACGATCACGCGTGCATCGATCCCGGTCAGGCTTTTGGGTATCTCCATGAAGTTCACGCCGCCATACCCTCCGCCCTGGGGAACCGGCTCGTTCTTCCAGGTGATGCGGAACAGGTTGAGCGGGTTGATATCCCACAAGCCTACCTTTCGGAGGGCTTCCTTCACGTTATTCGGAATCAGTCCGGGATTTTTCATTTGGGCAAAAGTCGGAATGATAATATTTCTATCCCGTACCCGTTGAATCGCTCGCTGGCGGCGATCAGCCTGAACAGATAAGTCAATTGTGGTCATGGTTGTTAGTGGTCTCCTTTATGTATGTCATCAGTAGGCGGCGTTTCGCGCACAATATACAGGGGTCTTCCTTTGGCTTCGTCGTATAATCGGCCGACGTATTCTCCCAGGATGCCCAACGATATCAGCTGTACTCCCCCCAGGAACAGAACAGCTATCAACGTAGTTGCTTGCCCGGCAAATGCTTCTTGTGATCCGGTAATGCGCATATAAGCAACCACCGGGATCGCCAGGATGCTCACCAAAGCTGATATGAAACCGAAGTATGTCGCGACCTGCAAGGGCAGATAGGAGAAGCTGGTCACAGCATCCCAGGCGAACTTGAACATCTTCTTAAATGGATACTTCGTTTGCCCTGCGTATCGGGCAGCCCGTCGATACTTGACGCCAGTCTGGTTGAACCCCACCCAGACAGACATCCCGCGCAGGAAACGGTGGCGTTCACGCATCTGCTTGATCACATCCACCACTTTACGGTCGAGCAGCCGGAAATCACCCGTATCCAGCGGGATCTTGACGTCTGTGATCTGGTATATCAGGCGATAAAAAAGCGACGCAGTTGCCAGCTTGAACCAGCTTTCCCCTTCGCGCTCGGAGCGGATTGCGTACACCACTTCGTAGCCCTCCCGCCACTTTGCGACCAGATCGAGGATCACCTCGGGCGGGTCCTGCAGATCAGCATCGATGATCACTACCGCCTGGCCGCGGGAGTAATCCAAACCGGCTGTAACAGCGAGCTGATGCCCGAAATTACGGGCAAAGATCACCGGGCGGATGTGTGCATCCTCGCCTGCCAGCTGGCGGATGATGTCTCTGGAGCCATCCGTAGATCCATCGTCTATCAGGAGGATCTCCCACTCTTCGCCGGAGGACTCCATCACCTCCCTTACCCGCCGGATCAGCTCGGGCAGGGTCTGGGATTCATTATAGATCGGGGCAATTATTGTGATGGTGGGCTGGGGCATACCGTTATTTTATCACCCGCTTCAGCGCCGCCAGATTCGGCTCAATGATAGGGGCATCCTTGACGGCTTGCATGGCGGCTTTCACGTCTTTCAGCCCACTGCCTGTGTTGATCACAAGCACAGGGTCGCTGGGATCGACCAATCCCTGCTGGAGCGCTTGCGCCAGGCCGGCATAGGAAGTTGCCCCGGCTGGCTCCGCAAAGATGCCCACAACCCCCAGCTCTGCGATTGCCTGCAGAATCTGGTCATCGCTGACGACGACGTAGCCGCCGCCAGTCTGGCGCGCAGCCCGCACTGCCCGGACTCCATCCCTGGGCAGGTCAACCGAGATACTATCCGCCAGGGTAGTGGCTTTTACCGGGACGATCGTTTCATTTCCCGAGGCGAAAGCATTGGCAATCGCCGCCGATCCCTCCGCCTGGACGCCGAAAATGCGCGGGATCTTCTCCAACCATCCCAGGTCATGCAGGTCTTTGAAGCCCTTGTGGATGCCCGAAATGATATTGCCATCGCCCACGGAGACAAACAGACACAGCCGGTCGAAAATCCCCGCCGCCCCTGCGACTGAAACGCCCATCATCCACTCCCAGATCTCCAGAGCGGCGGTCTTTTTCCCCTCCGCAGTGAATGGATTGTACCCGGTATTGCGGCAGTACCATCCAAACTCCTGAGAAGCCTGGATGGTCAGGTCAAAGGCATCATCGTACGTGCCGTCCACCAGGATCACACGCGCGCCAAACACCAGCAGCTGAGCGACTTTAGCCGGTGGAGCCGTGCGTGGGGCGAAGATGACGGCTTTCTGCCCGACCGCTGCCGACATGCCCGCCAGGGCCGCTCCGGCGTTCCCGGTGGAAGCGGTGACCACCACATCCGCGCCGATCTCGCGTGCTCTACCCACGACGATGGCGCTGGCTCGATCCTTAAACGATGCAGTTGGATTGCGGCTTTCATCTTTTATCCACAGCCAATCCATACCCAGCTGCTTCGACAGCCGCTCCGGAGCGAAGACAGGGGTGTTGCCGGCAGCCCATAACGGGGTTCCTTCTCCGCCTGGATTCGCCACCGGCAGCAGGGGCAGGTAGCGCCACAATGAGGGCTCCTTTGAGCTCACCAGGTCTTTGGGATTCACAAACCGCTGGATAGCATTGGTATCCAGAATGACATCCAGGTTGCCGCCATCCTTGGGACAGGTGTAAACGACCTCCCGCGGTCCGTACTGCATCCCGCACAATGAGCAGGTAAATCCGAGATATTTATCATCCATAGAAATATCCGATCCTATTCGTCAATTTAGCAAGCCGGAGGTGAGAAAGAACTGACAAGCCGATCGCTGTCGAAATCAGAGCCCGCGCTCCCCGCGTATATACGGATTCCCTAAGGCTGCTGGCGCTCCCAGCCGCTTGCGCATCGCCTCCCGCGAGCCAATCACAAGGACGATGATCGTAAAGGCATACGGCAGCATCTGTAAGAAGAATCCCCAATATGGATTATAGTAAAACGGATTGGCAAAGCCGAACAACATCGTTGGACCTTGAATATCTAGAATTAAACGCCGCAAGGCTCCAAATGCGTAGGAACCGAAAGCCGCCCGGATGGGATCCCACTGGGCGAAGATCACCAACCCAACTGCTATCCAGCCTTGACCCGCTGTAGTCAGCTCACTGAACCAGCCCGGAGCAACAGCCAGGCTGATGGTTGCCCCAGCCAGGCCTGCCAGCAAACCGCCAACAAATACATAGAAATAGCGCAGGCGGTTTACGTTGATACCCAGCGAATCCGCTGCTGCCGGGTACTCACCAATAGCCCGAAGATGCATGCCCGGACGGGTGCGGTTGATATAGTACCAGGTGAGTGGGATGAGCAGATAACCGATGTAGACCAAAACGCTGTGGTCCGTGAACAATATTGGACCGATAACCGGGATCTGGGAGAGCAGCGGAATTGAGAACCTGGGGAGCAGTGAAATCGTACCAGCCTTGCTCAGTCCCTCACCCAGCACCAGGCTGATGCCTGTACCTAAGAAAGTTAGAGCCAGACCGCTCACCACCTGGTCAGCTTGCAAAGTGATAGCAATAAATGCATGGATCTGGCTGATCAGCCCAGCAGCGAGCATGGCCACCAGAAGCCCCAACCAGGGATTGCCGGTTTTCACCGCCACGCTGAAACCGCTCATGGCTCCGATCAACATCATCCCTTCAACGCCCAGGTTCATTACCCCCGAACGCTCTGCAAACAGCTCCCCAATCGTTGCAAAGAGCAGCACCGTGCCAGTGGCGACTCCCGCCTGTAATATGATGATGAGGTCCATAGATCAGGCCTCCTCGTTACGAACGACGCGAATCCGGTAGCGCAGCAGGAAGTCGCTGGCAATCAGGCACACCAGGATGATACCCTGGATCATCTTGGGTATACCGGAGGGCTGGATTTCTCGTCCGGCTAAGATCAATGCGCCGAACAAGATGGACACCACGATGGCAACCAGCGGATTGAGCTTGGACAGCCAGGCGACAATGATGCCGGTGAACCCGTATCCGGCTGCAATCGGGGACGTCTGCAAGCGGTGTACCATGCCGGTCACCTCAGACATACCTCCCAGACCTGCCAGTGCGCCCGAGACCATCAACACCAGGACCGTATTGCGAGTAATATTGATGCCCGCATACTGGGCCGCGCGTGGATTGTCTCCGATCAGCCGGATCTCATACCCCCAACGGCTGCGGTAGATGATAAACCACAAGATTACCGCAGCGACAATCCCGATCAGCAGACCCAGGTGAGTGGTCAGGCCGCGTAACAGTGGAATGGATTTGGCATAATCCAACAACCGCGGCAGCCAGGCGTTATCCGGGAACTTAGGAGTCATCTGAAAGCCGCCCTCGCTCCATACGGCAAAGATCCAGAAATTTACCCAGGCGACAGCGATGTAGTTCATCATTAGCGAGCTGATGATTTCATTCACCCTCAGTTTGGCTTTCAAATAACCTGGTATGAACCCCCAGATCGCACCAGCCAGCATGCCTCCCAACATCATCATCGGAATAAAGATCCATTGGGACGCCTCAGCGGGCAATATTGGCCAAAGCACAACCAGGCTTGCCCCCCAGGCACCCATAATGAACTGCCCTTCGGCGCCAATATTCCACAACTTCATACGGAAGGCAATTACACACGCCAGGCTGGTGAACAAGATAGGAGTGGCTTTGACGATCGTATCGGAAAGCACGCCAATGCTGCCAAAGGAAGCTTCAGCAATATGGGCGTATGAGCGCAGTGGATCGCCGCCCGAGAAGAAGATCACAATCCCACCAAATACCAGCGCGACAACTATCGCCGCCAGGGATATCAGTGCTGGGAACCAGGATGGTGGTTCCTCCAGACGGGGTTCAAGTCGGATACGGAAAGGCAGCCCCTTTGGCTGCGAAGAGCTGGGTTTGGTGGTGACCTCAGCCATTTTTTACCCCTTCTCGTCCCTGAATTTGATCTAGCGGTGTACCTGTCATCATTAAGCCGATCGTCTCTAAGTCAGTCTCACGCACTTCGCCCATGATACGGCCTTCATACATTACCAGGGTACGGTCGCTCATCCCTAAAAGCTCTTCCAGCTCCTCGGAAATCAGTAATATGGCAGCCCCGGCATCTCGCTGGGCCAGCAGCAGGTGATGAACCCCTTCGATAGCACCGACATCCAGGCCTCGCGTAGGTTGTACGGCAATCATCAGTGCTGGCTTTCCCGAGATCTCACGTGCCAGGATAACCCGCTGCAAGTTCCCACCGGAGAGCAACCGCACCGGCGTTTCCACATTCGGGACGATTATTTCGTAGGCATCTTTGAGATCCTGTGCAAAGTGCCTGGCGGTGCCCATGTCGATCATCCACCCTTGTGCGATGGGTTTCTTCCGATACGCCTTCATGATCACATTATCGGTCACGCTCAGGTTGGGAGCAGAGCCAACAAGGGTACGATCCTCAGGTATATATGCCAGGCCGCGCTGGATTCCGTATAGGGCAGACTTATTACAGATGACTTCGCCATTGAGCTTCACACAGCCCTGGTTGCACAGACGCATGCCGGCAACCACCTGGGCCAGCTCGCTCTGCCCGTTGCCGGCTACTCCAGCCAGGCCCACGATCTCGCCAGCCCGCACCTCAAACGAGACACCTTGCAGCGCAGGAAGGCCCTTGTCATTATCGGCATATACATCTTCTACACTGAGAACCACTTCTCCCGGTTCTTGCGGTTTCTTATCGATTTGGAAGACGACATCTCGCCCAACCATCAAGCGCGCCAGCTCCTGCCGGCTGGTCTGTTGGGTGGGAATGCCCGCTGCGGTTACTTTACCCTTACTCAGCACGGTTACCCGGTCGGCGATCGCCATCACTTCCTGCAGCTTGTGGCTGATAAAAATCACCGACTTGCCTTCTCTGAGCATCGACCGCAAGGTATTGAACAAGCTGTCGATTTCAGTCGGCGCCAGGACGGCAGTTGGCTCATCCATGATCAGCACTTCTGCGCCGCGGTAGAGCATTTTCAACAGCTCCACGCGCTGCTGCTCTCCCACCGAAAGCTGCCAGATTTTTGCCCGCGGATCTACCTTCAACCCGAACCGTTCACCCAGGTCTTGGATGATTTTGTCATAGTCAGGCAGACGCATTAGATAGCGTGGTTTGTTCAACCCAAGGAGGATGTTTTCAGTAACTGACTGGGTAGGCACCAACATGAAATGCTGATGCACCATGCCTATCCCTGAGTGGATCGCGTCGCTCGGCGATGAGAAGTGGACTTGTTTCCCATTCACCAGGATTATGCCGGATTCCTGCCGGTAAAGACCAGCCAGCACATTCATAAGCGTGCTCTTTCCGGCGCCATTTTCTCCTAAAAGAGCATGGACTTCACCACGGCGCAAATCGAAATCAACGTGGTCATTTGCCAGCACTCCTGGAAAGCGTTTGACGATGTTGCGCATTTCCACGACGACAGGCGCGTTGGGAGATGAAAGAGTCGCGGCGTTGGGCTGTTCGCTCATAGGGCCTGCTTGAAATTAGACCTATTATCGAAGAAAAGGGCCAGAATCCTGTCTGGCGCTCTACCAGCTCGTACCAGTAGGATATTCTGGCCCTTCCGTAAGACGCAGATTACTGGCTTAGCTCGGGCAGTTCGGCTGTGATGCCGTCAGCCCACCAGTACATACAGTACTTGCATGCCAATCCTTCAGCTCCCGGTGGGAACTGGTCCAGGTCAGCTTGTTCGAACTTCTCGCCGGCCGGAACGATCACATTGCCTTTGTTGTCCTTGATCTCGCCAGAGAATACGTCGAAGCGTGTGAACTCACCTGCGTTCATCTTATCGAAGAGAGCCTGTACCTCACTGATTACCTCCGGAGGTAGATCCTTCATCCCAGTAGTGAGCTCCTGTCCCTCGCCGAAGCCTACCAGGCCCAGGCCGCCCGAGTCGGAATCGAAGTAATGCCAGCCCACCTCGTAAGTTCCGTCAATCAAGCCCTGCGCGATCTCTGCGTAGACTGGACCCCAGTTCCAGTACGGGGCAGTCAGGCAGCGCTCGACCTTGCAGGAGCCAGACCAGTCGTAGGTGATGCCCCATTTACCCTTTTCTTGCGCCACGTCAGCCACTGCTGGAGTGTCAGCACCGGTGAAAACCACCTGAGCGCCAGCATCGAAGAGCGAAGCCGCAGCCTCTTTTTCGATCACCGGGTCGTGCCAGGTGTTAATCCAGCGCACATCCAGCGTGCACTCTGGGCAGGTCTTCCTCATCCCCAGGGCGATGGCGTTCCCCAGGCGGATCTCTTCCGGAATGGGAAATGTAGCCATGTAACCTAGCTTGGGATTGCCATCCATCTTGGCACGCGCTCCAGCCAACATGCCCGCCAGGTATTTCATATTCTCCATGGCGCCAAACAAATTGCCGAAGTTCGTCCCGTTTGACTTGTAACCGCTGATATGGCTGAATACAGTATCCGGAAATTCTTCAGCAACTGTTTCCATGGGATCCATAAAACCGAAGGATGTGCCGAAGATCAGGTCGAAGCCTTTACGCGCCAGGCTGCGGAAGACCTGCTCGGAATCTGCTCCCTCTGGTACGTTCTCGATGTATGCAGTGTGCACATTTGGAACGTTCTGCTGAACGTATTCCAAACCTTCATAGTGTGACTGGGACCAACCACCGTCATCGTGGGGTCCGATCAGCACCATGCCTACGTTAAATTTGCCTTCCTGGATTTCCGGAATCTGGAAACCGCCTGCTTCTTCTGCAGGGGCTTCCGTCGCGACCGGCGCCTCGGTAGCAGCGGGAGCTTCCGGGGCTTGGGTAGGCGTTGCCTGGGGTGCGCAGGCAGCCAACACCATTGCCAGCACGACCACCAAAGCAGTCAGTTGCCACAAAGATTTGATCCTCATTTTGTACTTCTCCTCTTTCCTGATGTGATTTTATGGGACTCACTCACTATTTTTGGATCACCAGACATTCGCTGTAGACCACCTCCTTGCCTAGCTATGTAGCTGGTAGTATGCAACACATTTGTAGAGGATACACAAGGTGGCTTTCGTTGTCCACTGTTCTCTATCGTGTATTGACCTGACGGTTGTCATAATTGGGCAAACACGTCAGTTGCAAATGGATCTGGATCGCGGTGAAATTCAAGATCTAAGTTATTATAGACGGTTATCCGCCCCTGATCAACCGCTTGACCGATTAGTTTAATGTCGTTGGCGGCGGATTTATAGCAAATCCGCCGCCGGATATAACTCACACTCTAATCCCGCACAATCCAGGTACCGGTCTCACCTCGCAGGGCTTTACCAATATTCTCCGGATTAGTGATCAGTGCTTGTTTGCCGCCCGCCTCCAGGAACCAGATGATTGCCTGGATCTTGGGTGCCATCGAACCTTTGGCAAAGTGCACACCTTCTGCCAGGTACTGCTTGGCTTCAGCAAGCGTCATGCGGTCGATCCAGCGCTGATCAGGCTTACCGAAACTGAGCGCTACTTTCTCGACTGCGGTGGAAATTAGCAGCAGGTCGGCATTAATCAGCCGGGCCAAGAGGCTGCTGGCGTAGTCCTTATCAATTACTGCTGCTATACCGCGCAGTTCTCGATCACCTACGTCAATAACTGGTATACCTCCGCCGCCCACAGTGACGACGACAACGCCCGCGTCGATCAGTGTTTTGACCGATTCCAGCTCCACCACCTCGACCGGAAGCGGCGAAGCAATGACCCTGCGCCAGCCTCGTCCAGCATCTTCGACCACATTCCAGCCCAGATCACTTTCGCGTTGCTTCGCTTCGACTTCATCCATAAAACCGCCAATGGGCTTGGTTGGATTGCGAAACGCCGGATCATTTTTATCCACCAATACCTGTGTGATCACCGTTGCGACCGGCTTATTGATACCTCTTCGGTAAAGCTCGTTCTGCAGGGTCTGCTGGAGTGCATAGCCAATCGCACCCTGGGTGTCTGCACCGCAGGCATCCACCGGCACCTCATGCATGCCTTCTACCTTGTGCGCTATCTCCGACCGCCGCAGGATAAAGCCAACCTGCGGCCCGTTGCCATGACCGATCGCTACATCCCACCCGGCCTCGATCATATCGGCGATGTGGAAGGTAGTTTCCTTGGAAGCCTCGTATTGGTCTTCTACCGTCTGGTGCTTGCTATCCTTGATCAGAGAATTACCACCAATTGCAACAACAGCTATTTTCTTCTGTCTCGTAGCCATAAGGTTTACCTCATCGTCAAGGCCATCACGGCCTTCTGGGCATGCAGGCGATTCTCTGCCTCATCGAAAACAACTGAATTCGGACCATCCATCACTGCGCTGGTAACTTCGACATCCCGGTCAGCCGGCAAAGGGTGCATATAAATCGCGTCATCTTTCGCCAGCGCCATCTTGCGTTCATCAGTGATCCAATCCTTATACTGATCTTGTATGCGCTTACCTTCGGTAGCATCGGTGGTGGTCAATAATGGTCCCCAGGATTTTGCATACACAACATCGGCATCTTTGAAGCCTTCATCCATGTCTTCTACGACCGTGAAGCTGGTCTTGAACTTGCGTGCCTGCTCACGAGCCTGCTCCATGATTTCCGGCATCAGCTTGAACTCCGGCGGATGGGACAGGACAACATCCATTCCGAATCGAGGCATTTGCAGGATCAAGGACTGCGGGACAGAGATCGGCTTCAGGTAGGAAGCGGCATACGCCCAGGAGACGACCATCTTGCGTCCGCGCAGATCGCGTCCTTTCTTCTCCATAATCGTCATCAAGTCTGCCAGGCACTGGAATGGGTGGTAAATATCACACTGCATATTGAGGATCGGCACACGCGACGCTTCAGCGACGAAGTTCAGATACCGGTTGCCTACACCCCAATCCACGTGGCGGATGGCAATGCCATCAAAATAACGCCCGAAAATTTCCCCCATTTCCTTCTCTGTATCACCGTGCGATATCTGCGTAGTCCGGCTCTCGATAAAAGCACCATGCCCGCCGAGCTGCGCCATGCCGGCTTCGAAGGATCCACGCGTGCGGGTGCTGGAGAAGAAGAAGAGCATCGCCAGCACCTTATCGCGCAGATAGGGGTGGGGTTCACCGAGGGCGCGCTTGCGTTTCAGATCATAAGCCACATCCAGAACGGTTTCGACCTCTTCTTTTGAAAAATCAAGGTCGCCTATCAAATCTCTTCCGCGAAGATCGGTTTGCATATCAGCGCCTCATCTTATTCCATAGCACCCAAAATCAAGGCCAGTAGCGCCATGCGCATCACAACGCCGTTGAAGGCTTCCTGCCAGTAGCGCGACCAGCGGGTGATATCCACATCGGGTGGGATCTCGTCCATGCGCGGCAGAGAGTGCAGCAGGATCGCATCCGGTTTGGCTTTCTTGCCCAGCAGCTCACGCGTGATCTTGTAGTTGGCAGGAGTCATTCCATGCTCACCAGCTTCCTGGCGGGATTGCGTGTAATCCGGCTGGACGACAGGCTCGACCAGGATCACGTCGGCATCCGCGATCGCCTTCTCAACATGGTCAGCCTCTTTAAAATTCAGGCTGTACAGGCGAAGCTCTTTCTTGAACTCGTCAGTCAGAGACATATCTGGCGGCGCCACAAAGGTGATCGGGCAATCGAATTGAGAGAGAGCATAGCCAAGCGAGTGCATGGTGCGCATGCGCATATCACCGACTGCCAACCAGCGCAGCCCATCGATACGGCCTTTCTCACGCAATACAGTATACAGGTCGGTGAGGATCTGTGTGGGATGCTCACCCCATCCATCGCCGCCATTGATGATCGGCACAGACGCCCATTTAGCTGCCTCTTGCGGCGCCCCTTGCTGGAAGTGACGCATGACGATCGCATCACCATAGAATTCCAGCATCTTGACAGTATCCTTGATAGATTCCTGATACCAGTCACCGGCGCGGGTCATCTTGGCATCCGAGAAACCGGTCACATGCCC